>JAFAKE010000039.1 GCA_019235715.1 Vulcanimicrobiota bacterium | reverse complement strand
TCGCGAAGATGTGTGCCGAGCCGCCGCCCGGCGCGTAGCGTATGACGGTGGCGAACTTCGGATCGCTCTCTGCGCAGACGTTGCAGGTCGATCCGCTCGAGACGTAAATCGAGCCGTTTGGTGCGATCGCGATCGCGCGCCGGTTGTGGACGCCGCCCTGCGGCATGTCGGTGGACAACGTCGTGCGTTGCTCGTCGGCGGATGGCGGATAGCGCAGTTTGCTGACGCCCGACCACGATGCGACGTAGAGATCGTCGCCGCGAAACGCGACGCCATGCGCCAGCGGCAGGCCGGAAACGACGACCGCCGGCTGCGCATCGACCGGCGATCCGGGATGGACCGCAACGACACGGTCCCGCTGCAACTCAGAGACGAGGATGTCCCCATTCGGCGCAACCGCCATGAAGCGCGCGCCGGGAACGTCGGATGCGATCAAGGTGACGGTGAAGCCAGGCGGCGCGTGCAGCGAAGGCACCGGCGCGGCACGCGCGCTGCAAGCGCTCAAGCCGGTCAAGGCGCACAGCATGATAGCGACGATGCGGCCGCGCTCAGCGCTGCTCATGTGCGCTTCAATACGTGACGCGGTAGATATAGCCGTTGTAGTCGTCGCTGATGTACAGCGATCCATCAGGGGCGACCGCCAAACCTACCGGGCGCCCCGTATACGAGCCGGTCGTCGTCAACCAGCCCCACACGAAATCGGCCGGCGCAGCGGGCACGCCGCCGTTGAAGGGCACAAACACGATCTTGTAGCCGGTGGGCGGCTGGCGGTCCCATGAGCCATGGTACGCGATGAACGCGCCTCCCTTGAACGAGGCCGGGAACATCGACCCGTTATAAAACGTGACGCCGAGCGGCGCGGAATGCGCTTGCAGCGGAACGGTCGTCTTCACTTGCCCTGCGCAGCTGGGATTGGGCGCCGGCGAATCGGGATTCGGCTGCCGGTCTCCGTTGAGATCCGGATAGCACTGCGGCCAGCCGTAATCGCCGCCGCTGACCAGCTTGTCGAACTCGTCGACCGGCAGGTTCGTGTGGTCGGGAGTCAGGTCGTCGCGCTGGTTCACGGTCATCCACAGTTGGCCTGACTGGTCGAACGTCAAGCCGCTGCCGTTACGAATGCCCTTCGCGTAGATCGCGGCGTTTTGACCGTTGAGGTCCATCGTCATGACGGTCGCGAGCTTGGGGTCGCCTTCGGCGCAGATGTTGCAGTCGGAACCAGATGACTCGAAAACCGTGCCGTTGCTTGAGATCGCGAGCGCGCGCCGATTGTGGTCGCTGTTCTGCGCAAGTCCGCTGTACAACGTTTGCACGGTTGTGCCGCTGGGATAATTGCGCAGCACGCTCAAGCCCGTCCACGTCGCGATATACAGATCGTTGCCGCTGAACGCGAGACCGTGCGGGAGGGATAGACCGCTTGCGATCACGGTCGGCGTGCTGTCGACCGGCGCACCCTGCTTGATCGCGACGACCTTGCCATTGCCCGTTTCGGCGACGATGAGGTCGCCGTTGGGCGCGAAGGTCATGAAGCGTGCGCCGGGCACCTGCGTCGAGATCATCGTGATCTTGAATCCCGACTGCAGGTTGAGCGCCATGGGCGGGGCGGGTCCTGGCGTCGGCGAGCTCCCGGGCGCGGGCTGGCCGGTCGGCGGACCAGGCACTGACGAAGACGTGCACGATGCGAGCCATGAGGCTGCGATGAGAATGCCGATCCATGAGAGCCGCTTCATCATCACTTTATTTCCGGCTCACAGGCGCCTTATACATCGCTCATGTCCTGGGGAACCACTGGGAGTACGCTGGGTCCATAACTCGCTTCGATCTCGGCTTTGCCAAGAAAGGGCCTCGCAACCATGCGAACGCGTATCTTTTTCGCAGTCATGGCTGCCATCTTCCTCGCCGGGTGCTCCGGCGGCGGCGGCGGCGGTCCGTTACCGAATCCATCGAGCGGCGGCTCGAGCCAGATGACCCAGCAAGAAGCCGCTCAGACCGGCGCCAACTCGGCGATGGCCGAGGTCGGTCGCGCAAGCCTTGACAGCTCGCTCTTTTCAGGTTCCGTCGGTGTCGTGCTGTCAACGGCAAGGGTCCCGATGTCCGTTCATCCGACGACCTCGGGCACGTGCAACAACGGCGTGATCAAGACGATCACCGTCATCAGTCCCACCGAAACGCAGTACGACGTGCAACTCTTCTACGATGCGGCATGCACGCAGCTACGGCGCGACGCGTTCTCAGATGTTCAGATGCCCAGCCCCTCGACCGAGAATATCGCGCGCACGATCAAGAACTACAACAACGCCGGCTTGTTGCTCTCGACGCGCCAAGCCAACTACGCCGTGACCGGCAGCCCGGGCAACTTCTCCGCGGTCGTGACCAGCGCACTGACCGTGGGCACCGCGAGCTCGCCTGAGGAGCAGGACGGCCACCAGCTCACCGTCGCCCCGCAAAACGCCAACACCTGGACGATCGCCGGCGACGGCGCACGCATCGAGAACGTCGCGGTGCCCAGCGTGAACGAGTCGTTCGGTGAAGCGGCGCAACTGCAGAACGTGACCGCCACGACCGACCCCTCGAATGACGTCACGTTTGCGGGCACGCGCAACAAGACGTTCTACAAAGGCCCGCTCGGCAGTTTGAGCATCCCGGCGACGCCGCCATTCAGCGTCTCAGGCGGCACGCAGCTCGGCACCGGATCGATCAGTGGATCGATCGAGTTCGATGCCAACGACAATCTGCTGAACGTGACGCTCAACGGCACGCTCGCGAATGGCGACCTGATCGCGGTCACCAGCTCCGGCTCGGGGCCGACGATCTCGATCAACGGCACGATCTCGAGCTCCGGCGGCACGGTGCTGGCGACGTTCTCGGTCGACCGCTTCGGCGACGGCATCATCACCTACGCGAACGGCGCGCAGGCGGTGATCATCGACTGGCACGTCGTGCCGTGACGATAGAAGTCGCGCACTGACCGCTCTCGCGCGACAAAAGGAAAGGGACGGGGCCATGTTCCCGTCCCTATCCTTTCCCGGAGGGGTGTGGACGTCGTTTAGTCGTGGTGCGAGCGGCGTTCGCTCTCGCTCACGCCCCGCATCGGATTGTTCGGGCAGCGCCGGCACGCGTATGTCGCGATCGTCCGGAAAGCCGCCTTGTTGACCTCACGCCGGGCGGTCAGCCGGAAGCGGGTGTACGCCTGATCGAACGCGCTTTCTGCGCCGTTGCCGCCGAACAGATCCATCGTGAAGTGCTCGCAGCACGCCGCGCACATCGCATCGGTCTTGAAGAGCGGGCAGCGCATGCAGCCTTCGCCGTGTTCGCCGAAGTTGTTCCAGGACTCAGGAGCGGGGGCCATGGGCCCTTCGAGCAGGCTATGAAGCAGCTCGTCGACGTTGGTCATGCCCATATGACTGGGCCAGCGGTAGATTTGTGTCGCCCGGTGAACGAGGCCCCATGGACGAGCGGAAGTTCTGCGTTGGGCAGCTCGCGGGGCCCGGGACCTACCGTTGCCTCGCCTGCGGACGGCAGTGGGCCGAATACGCCCTTTCCTTTGAAATCGAGCCCTGCCCATGCGGCGGGACCGCCTTCGAGCGGGTCGACTGATGGCGCGCGCGCCTCTCGTCCTGCTTCATGCCTGGCCGCTGGATCACCGCATGTGGGATTCGCAGGTCCAGACGCTGGCCGGCCTCGGCACGGTCATGGCGCCCGACCTTCCGGGATTTGGAAAAGAGCCGATGACGGCGCGCCCGTCGCTCGACGACTGGGCGAAGAAGCTCTCCGCGCGGCTGCGGAGCGATGGCGTTGACAAGGCGGTCGTCGCCGGCTGCTCGATGGGCGGCTATACGGCGCTCGCGCTGCTGCGGGTCGATCCGTCGCTGCTCGCCGGCATCGCGCTCGTCGACTCACGCTTGACGGCGGATACCCCGATCGTCGCGGCCGCACGCGGAGGCACGATCGGCCAGATCGAGCGCACCGGCACAGCATTCTTGGTCGAGAACACTACTCTTTCGCTCGGGCCCACCGCACGCAAGAACCCAGACGTGATCGAACGCGTGCGCACGATGGTGTCGGACGGAAACTCGGCGGGGCTCATCGCCGCCTACCGCGCGATCGGCAGCCGGCCCGACATGAGCGCTGCAGTGAGTGCAAGCGATGTGCCGCTCGCGATCATCGCCGGTACGGACGACGTGGTCGTGCCGATCGCGGAGATGCGCGAGCTCGCCGGCGCGATTCCACGTGCGCGGCTGACAGAAGTTCCGGGCGCCGGCCACTTCTCTCCGCTCGAGTCGCCGGAAGTCGTCAGCGACGCGCTGCGTTCATTCTGGGAGTCCGTAGGCTAAAGCGCACTGTGGTCGCCGCTCGGCTCACGCGCGCTTGCCGTCCTTGAACACCCAGGGCATATCCGCGTCGCTCGAATAGCGACGCCAGTTGCGCAGCCGAACGCCCCCGAATTTGCCGAGCATGCGTACGGCGCTCGCGGCCTTGTTCTTGCCGAATCCGGGAAGGGCGAGCAAGCGCTCGTAGACTTCGCCTGCATCCGTCGATCCGCGCCAGACGCGCTCGCCTTTGCCGCCGTATTCGCTTGCGAGCGCCGCGCAGAGCGCGCGCACGCGTTTGGCCATCATGCCTGGAAAGCGGTGGATCGCCGGCGGCTCGCGGAACGCCCGGTCGAGCCGAGCGGGCGGCGTCTTCGCGATCGTGCGCGCGTCGATCGTGCCCAAGCGCGCGCGCAGTACTGCCGGTCCGATCATCGCCTTTTCCGTGCGCACTTGCTGTTCGAGACATAGCCCGATGAGAAGCGCGGTTCCGTCGCGCGCGAGCAGCGCGTTGGCGCGTGCGTCGGGCGTGAACGGATACGAGGGTGCCACGTCTGTGCCTTAGTGCGCCTCCGAGGGAACGCCTTCGCGCGCCGATGAAGTAGCGGCGTCACGGCCTTTTGCTCCGTTCTGATGTCGGAGGTTCCGATGATCGCGCTTTCGGTCGCCATCTTGCTGTTCGCTTCGACCGCGACGACTGCGGCCGCACCGGCAGCGCAACCGCCGGGCCAGTTGCGTCAGGTCACGTATAAAGTCTCCACCGGCACTCGCACGTACTCGGGCGGCGAGCACTACGAGGGCTATAGCTCCAATTCGACTGCGACGGTGGATAACGGCACCGTTATCGTCGACGTGACCGCGGTCCAAAGCGACACGATCGGCATGAGCGTCACCGAGCAGATGAGCGCCGCCGGCGGCCCAGTGACCTATAACGGCACGGTCATGCCTGATGGGAGCGTCAACTTCGCCCCGGACACGATCAAAGACGTCACGCGCGAGCTGCTGCAGTACTTCGGGCCGGACATGATATCGGCGGACAAGCTGACGTTGGGCTCGACGTGGGACGTCAATCTCAACTCAAACGGCGTCGTCGCCAAGACGAACTACAAAGTCACTAAAGTCGACGGCGGACTTGTGACGCTCGCGGAGCACCAGACGATCACGTTCAGCACGCAAAACGCGACTGTTTCAACCGAGGGCACGGTCACCCTCAAGCCATCGCTGCTCGTGCCCGTCAGCGGCGATCTGCATCGCACGGTCAACCGTCTGTCGCTATCGGGCAACAATAAGACGGACGTCAGTTTGCACTTCGAACGCGTCTCCGATACGCTGGATCAGCCCGCGAAGTAGCGCGTGCGCACCCATGAAAGCGTGGCGACAGGGCGCAGCGTTCGCAGTCGTCACGCTTGTCGTTCTTACCGGAATGGGCGCGGCGCCGCCGGCGCCTGCAGTGAGCGCTCAGCCAGATGCGCCGTTGCGCGCCGTCAGCTATGACGTCTCGATCCAAACCCACGACGAAGAACTGATCCGCGGCCGCACCGGCGTCGGCGTCGCGCGCGAGCTCGCGACCGATGGCGGCAGCGTCGAGATCGATATCATGACCGTCGCGCAGGATCTGCTTGGCGTGCGCGTGATCGAGACGATGCGTTCGCGCGGTTACGCAGCGGTTTTCCAGGGAAACGTCGGTCCTCAAGACGGCGTGCACTTCGCCGCCGAGTCCATCAATGACGCGTCGTACGTGATGCTGCTCTTCTTCGGGATGCGCTTCGCATCCGACCAAAGCCTGGCGGTGGGCTCGGCGTGGACGTCGGCCGCGGGAATCCGCTACACTGTCAGGAGCGTCCAGTCACCGCGCGTGACGCTCGACGTCCTACAGCGCTCCAACGTGTCGAGCGCTTCGACGATCATCGTGCACGGGACCGTCGTCTACGATCCCAGCCTGCTCGTGCCGATCAGCGGCGACGTCATTCGCCGGCGCATCGACATGACGCAAACCGGCCCGCTTGAAAACGAGGAGGAGCTGCGGTTCGCGCGCCACGCGGACACCTTTGACAGGCCGGTGGCTGCGCCACCGGCGTCTGCATCAACGCCCGGACTAGCTCGTTAGACTTTCTGGCGGCGCTGACCGAAGTGGCGCGTCTGCGGACGCTCGACCGGCTCTTGCCCAGTCGCGCGGCGCAGCTCGTCGACGAAGTAATTCGCCGCACCCTCGGATGAGCGCGCTTTGGCCGGATCGTATTGGCGGCGGATCGGCTCGCTGCCGTTGTTCTTGAGCTGAACTTCCCACAGCTCGTCGGCCCACGTCGCTTGGACGACGAGGTTTCTATATGTCGCGCTCTTGCCGTCCGGCCGGACCCGCGCTTGCGGTAATTGCTCGTTCAAACTGCCGAAAAAGGTATCAATATATTCCTGGGGTTCCACGTATCACGTCCTTTTGTCTCGGACGTGTTATATTCGCCGCGGCCCAAGCGGACTCCCTTACGCTAGAGCCTTCGCAAGCTCGACCAGTGAGCGGTCGTAGCGGTAGACGATCCCCATGTGACCGTCGTCGAATTCCTCGTATATATAGCGTGCGCCGACGGCGTCCAGCCGCGTGCAGAGGATGCGGGCGCCGAGCTGCAGCTGGAACTCGTCTTGCAAGCCGGCGTCGATGAAAATCGTCTTGAGCGAGCGCAGCGCATCGGCATGACGCGGCGCCATGCGCACCGGATCGTTGTCGAGCCAGCGGCGCCAGACGTCTTCGCGTAGTTCGCCGGTGCGCAGATCGACGGGAGGATCGAAGCCTAACGGCGCATCCGGGTTCGGCGAGTAGCACGCCGACATCGCGAGGATGTTGAGCACGTCGAACGCGACGCTCTTCTTGGGCAGCGCAAGAAAGCGCTCGTAGAACGATTCGACCGTGCCGCCGTATTTCTGGATGCCGAGCACGAATTTCGGAAAATCGAGATAATAGCAGTAGTCGAAATACGCGTCGCCGGCGTGCGAGCCAAGACCGCCGAACACATCTGGATGGCGCATCGCCAAACGCAGCGCGCCGTAACCACCGCTGGATTTTCCGGTGACGCCACGGTGATCGCGGCTGGACTTCGTGCGCAGGCGTTCGTCGACGAACGGCACGAGCTCGTCGATGATATAGTCCTCGTAGCGTCCGGTGGCCGACGAGTTCGCGTATTGGCTGCCGCCGAAGCGCGTGATGCAGTCGGGCAGCACGAGGATGACCGGCGGCATCGCGCCGTCGGCGATCAAGCGGTCGAGGCGCGCGTCGATCGGTTCATCGAACGCGCTCGCGTTCAGCATCATCTTACCGAAGCCCGTAAAACCCGCCAAGAAGTACAGCACCGGATAGCGCGCTTGCGACGCGTCGTATCCCGCGGGAAGGTAGCACGGCAGCTCTCGTTCGTACGGATCTCCGGACGCGTTGCCCTGGAGGACGCGCGAAACGTGCTTGAGAATTTCGATTCTTCCTCGTTGCATCGCCATAGCAGGCGACGTACAGCGCTGGCGCGATGCAAGCCTGCCGGAAGGATACGATCGATGCTCGTGACCGTGGTCGATCCATGATCGATCGCGAGCGCATGACAGGCTTCGTCATGGAGCTCATGCGGACGCAAAGCTTGTCAAGAAATGAGCGCGCTGTGGCGGATTTGGCGGCGCAAGCGCTGCGCGATGCCGGCGCGCAAGTCCGTTTCGACGATGCGGGAACCGCGGTCGGCGGTGCGGTTGGCAACATTGTGGCACTGCTGCCGGGCACAAAACCTGGCGTCGCGCCCCTGCTGCTCAACGCGCACATGGATACCGTGCCGCCCGCGAACGGCGTGAAGCCGCAGCGCGAAGATGGAAAAATTCGCTCGGACGGCACGACGATCTTGGGCGGCGACGACAAGAGCGGCGTCGCGGTCGTCGTCGAGGTGGTGCGCACGCTCAAAGAGCGCGCCGTCGCCCACGGCGACATCGAGATCGCGTTCACCATCTGCGAAGAGATCGGATTGCTCGGCGCCAAGGCGCTGGATATCGCGTCGCTGCGCTCGCGCGAAGCGCTCGTGCTCGATGCGCCGTCGCCCGCCGAACTCGTCGTCAAAGCGCCCTCTGCCGACCGCTTCGAGTTCGTCGTCCACGGCGTCGCGGCGCACGCGGGCATGGCTCCGGAAAACGGCATCTCGGCCGTGCGCGTCGCCGCCGAGGCGATCGCGGCGATGCCGCTCGGACGCGTCGACGCGCAGACGACGAGCAATGTGATCGTCGCGTACGGCGGCGACGCGGTCAACGTCGTGCCAGACCGCTGCGTTGTGCGCGGCGAGGTGCGCTCGCACGACGCAGCCGCACTCGATGCGACCACCGCGGCGATCCGGCGCAGCCTCCAGGACGCGTCCGCGCGCGCCTCCATCTCGCTGAACGGCAGCCCGGCGCGCGCGTGGATCGAAGAGCGCTGCGAGCGCGAGTACACGGCCATGGACGTGCCGCTCGATGCGCCGATCGTCGAGCTCATGCTTGGCGCGGCGCGCGATCTCGATCTTCCTTTGAAAGCAGTGACCATCGGCGGCGGCTCGGACGCGAATGTCTTCAACGCGCGCGGCGTCCCGGCCGTGATCTTAGGAACCGGGATGCGCGAGATCCACACCGTGCACGAGTGGCTCGATCTGAGCGACTTCTACACCTGCGCCGACTTGGTGCTGCGCGCGCTCACGCGCCGCGCCGCCTGACGCGCGTGCGCACGCAACCTTACGCGTCATGGACCGGCTCGGATACGCCGGCGGTCGTCGCGCTCATCGTCATCAAGGCGGTGTTTTTCGCGGCGTCCGCCCTTGGCTTGGCCGAAGAAGTCTTCACGTTGCTGACCTGGACGATCTCACCCGAGTGGCTGCTGCACGGGCAGTTTTGGCAGCCGGTGACGTACCCGTTCGTCGACCTCGGCTTCCTCTATCTCATCTTCGATGTCATCGTGCTCTTCTTTTTCGGCACCGCGCTCGAGCGCGCGTGGGGCACGCTGCGCTTCCTCGGTTTCTATTTCATGTGCGGCATCATCTCGGGTCTGGCCGTGCTCGGCATGACGTTTTTAGGACAGCACGGCGGCCATTTCGCCGGCTCAACAGCGACGTTCGTCGGCATGGGCGTGGCATACGGCGCGCTCAATCCGTATGCGCGCGTCTACATGTGGTTCGTGCTGCCGATCGACGCGCGCTGGCTCGGCGTCATCAGCGCCGTTCTGGAACTGCTGTTGAATTGGGGCGCGTACGGCAGCGTGCCGAATGCGATCGTCGCGATCGGCCTGTGTTCGGTGTTCGCGTGGACGTTCACGCGCGGCATCTCATTCCGGCCGCGCGGCGGCGGCGGTGGGCCCGGTTTGCGCGAACGCTTCGATCGCTGGCGCCAGCGCATGCGCATGCGCGCGTGGCAGCGCAAGGTATCCAAAATCGACAAACCCGAGGATCTCTTTAAGTAAGACCCAGTAGGCGGAAAGGTCGCGGCAATGGCCCGTTATCGTGCTCTGCGAAAGTCAGTGCTCAGTCGAAACAGCCGGATCGGGGCGCGTTCGCGGAATAATCCCCCAGCGTAGAATGCCGATCTTTCCGCTCTTGTGTTCGGCGAAAATCGCTCTATCCTGGGTCGCGCCGATACCGAGCGGTCCACTGTTGGCGGTGGGCAATGGTATCTCTGTGATCACGTCACTCGCATCGATGTGACCGATCTTGTTCGCGCGATACTCGGTAAACCAAACATCTCCATCCGGACCAATCGTCACATCCGCGGGGCCGGCGTTCGCCGTTGGCGTTTGCAGATATCGAATCTTTCCAGCTTTGTCGAGTTTGCCGATCTGCGAATCTCCACTCGCAATAGGCCAGTTCTTGGTGAAGTATACTGTCCCGTCGCCTCGAACCGCAAGCCGGGCTGGCATAATCGTGTCAAACAACACGCTTTTGTCAATTGAGATTGGATTGAACGCCGCATTTGGGGCCGTGAATTCGGCAAAGGTACCGTTTTCGAATTTTCCAATCCAGCCTGAGACTGTTTCGGTGAACCAGAGGGAGCCGTCAGGGCCCGATGCTAGCATGAGCGGTGCACCCATAGTCGGTGCGTGATAAAATGTGAGATTCCCATTCATGTAACGCCCGATGCGATGCCGCGTCGGCTCCGTGAACCATACTGCACCGTCCGGTCGAACGATGACGTCCAGCGGCGTGATCGAGGCGTGTTGATCACCTGGTGGCGGGACTCTTAGGACCGGCCTCCATTCCGCGGGCGAGAAACGTGAAGTTTCGGTCATTGTTCCGCTGCGGTCGATCGTTCCAAGCTTGCCGCTGCCGAATTCCGTGAACCATACGTCGCCTTCCATCGTTATGAATGCATCTCGATCGCTTCGCGCGCTGTTCGATATCGACAGCGGCGCAGCGTTGTTCGGAACCAACGGGAACTCGTAGGTAGTGAGATCATTGTAAGGTACGAAGCCAATGACGTTGTTGCGAACGTCGTTGAACCATGCGTCCCAGTGCGGAGTGACAGCGACGTAGACCGGGGAGCTATTGGGCAAGTTGATGGTATACTCGAAAATTGGCGGATCAGCGAATGCAGCCGACAACGGCACGCATAGCGGCACCGTTACGGCAATAAGAAGCGTCAAACGAGCTGCAGCATTCATTGGACGGGGTCCGGTCTTGTCCACGCTTTTACTGAATTAGGCACCCTTGGTCGAATCGCATTTGTTGCGATGTGCGGTGCTGAGCCGCACGTTAGTCCTTTGGGAGGAGGAGGCACAGGTGTGGGTGTTGGCATGGGTAGGGGTGAAGGCGTGAACCCTGGTGCGGGCGTTGGGGTCGCCCAATTCCAAGAGATTTTTTGGTTCGCGTAGGCTGCTTGAATTTGAGACCACTGGTTTGCGTTGGGCACAGGGAAAACCCCAGCCGGACTTGGCGGCGGGCTGACTTGATCGAAGGCCTCGTTAAGTGCGCCCGTCTTGTCGGAGTTAAAGCCGCTTATGAGATCGTTGTGGATTAATAAATGAATGAAGTCGTCGTACCCATTCGATGCTGTCATTTGCACTGGCAACAGATTCCAAAGAAAGGTCGTCGGTTTGCCCCCAAGCATCAGAGTGGAAGATGCCGCACAAGGTACTGTGCCTTGGCAAAGCTGCGCGGGGAACACGCCATTAGTCGGGCCCGAATAGTAGAAGTGATCGAGCTCATGAAAGATAACCTCACTTAGGTTGCTTGGCGGTATGGGTCCATAGTATATATAAAGTAGCGCATCAGTCGGATACATGGTGCCTTGAATATAGGCGAAACCGTCAATGCCAGGATACCTGGGATCCGGCGTATTGTAATACAACACAATCGGTTTAACTGCCGCTGGCGTAGCGGTGGCTTGAAGTTGGACGGCCAAGGACATGGTCGCGGGGTTATCCCTTAGTGATTGGTTGATCACGTCATTGCTCAGACTGTAGCACGGCATGGGCGTTGAGGTCGTCGAGACCTTTGGGTCGTGATACGAACCATAATTATCCCAGTAAGTTTGCACCTGCGTGTAGCGACCAGGCGCGATCAACGCCGGCTGTCCGGATGGAGCCGGCGTATTTTGCATGAAAGTGAACAAAAAGTTGCGCGCGCCGCCTGGTTCGAATGTGTTGCTCTCATAGATGACGCCCGTGTTGGCGGAAATGACTGGCTCATCAGTTGGCCGCGGCATGGACACCACCGCTTGCCCAATCGTGTAGATCTGGAATTCCCCGTTGGTCGCCGTCGGAGAGGCAATAACGCTAACGACCGGTGCGCTGGCGACATTAACGTTCGTAATGCTCACTATCGGTGGCGTAGCAATGACGATACAATTGTGCTGGGTGCCAAAATTAGGAGGCTTTGCGGTCGCTGTAACCGCTATTGTCATGGTCACATCATAATCGCCCGGTGGCGCAGACATCCCTATCTGTGTTTCTAAGAAGCCTTGGTAGTTGTTCTGTGTGGTGAGCGGATTGGGTGTGAAGTACGAAGTCGCATGAGGGATCGGATTGGTAGCGACGTGCACCGTCAAGACGCCCCTGTACCCCGTTCCATTATAAGCGAATCCGTTCGCGTTTGTGTCTCCAGGGTAGTTATGGGTCAGTTGTGAGTACTGCGTCGGGCTGCATGGATAAGACTGGCTTTGCTTCTCGATCGGTCCAGCCGGGTACGGCCCCGATGCTTCTGGTATTGAAGGCGCTAAACCGTGCATCGAGCACCCAGCGATCATGGATGCAGCGACTAGGAAGCAAAAGAACACGAGGCTTACGTTCGACGAAAAAAATCGAAGTCGAAGCATCGCTAGTCTCTCCGCAAGAATTCGGCCAGCGAGTCTAGTTTCCTAAAACGACTCAATCGTACCTAGGCAAATGCACTGCTGGCCTGGGCGTCGTCCGGAGAGGCGTCGAAGTTGGCGAGCGCATAGCGTTCAAAGAGATCGTATCACGCGTGCGGTGCCAACGCCTTCTTGCCAGTTTGCAGACGATGTAAGGGATTAAGCCTGGGTTTCGCCGTCGCTCGGTTTCTCGCCGTCGCTTGACGTCTTGCCCGTGCGCACGATCTCTTCGAGCGATGCGCGGTTGAGGAGCACAACTCGTCCGCGGCGCAGCTGAATAGCGCCCATGTCCTCAAGATGCGAGAGCGCGCGGCTGCCCATGTCGCGCACAGTGCCGACGCGCGCGGCGAGATCCGACTGCGTGATGCGCTCGACGCCGCTGATGCCCTTGGCCATGCCCTGCTCGTGCGATGCGTAGTCGAGCAGCACGCGCGCGATGCGCGTCAACACGCGTCCAAACGCCAGATTGCCCGCAGCGCTTGCCAATCTGCGCTGCCGTTGCGCGAAGAAGCGCGCGCAGCCGATGGCGACCTCAGCGCTGCGCGTGATGAGCTGGCGCATGAATTGTGCCGGGATCTCAAGGACATCGACGTCGCCTCGTGCGATCACGGTGACTTCAGCGGTGCCCTCGTCGAACACCGCGGCTTCGTTGAAACCGCCGTAGGGTGGGACGTCGTAGAGCACGATCTCGCGATCCTCGTCGGTCGCGCGCGTCACTTCGACGACGCCGCGGCGCACGAGTCCGAATTCATTCCAATTCGTACCCTCGGCGACTATGACCATGCGATCGTGATAGGTACGCTCTTTTGCGACGCGATCGACTTCGCGCAGCGTCTCGGGCGTCGCGGTCTTGAACATCGTGCAGCGTCGCAAGAAGGCGATGCGCGGCGCCTCGCTGCCGAGCGGCGTTTCCGGTAAGCGCGTGATGCGGATAAGCCAGCGGCCGTCGCCAAGGTTGCGCGAGTCCCACAACAGCACGCCCTCGCGATCGGATTCGACCGTCGCGCGCAGGGCCTTGGGCTCGTGATCGTTGAGAAACTCGACCGTCTGATTAGGCGCGAGGCGATCGAAGGCCAGCAGCATGCGGTCGTGGCGTTCCCATGTTGGGATGTGGCGCAGATCTATGCGCTCGGCCGACTCGGGATGCGTCGAACTGCTCATGAGATCACCGCCTGCGGAATTCGCATCTCGCTGCGCGGAATCCCGGTCTGCTGCTACCAGCGATAGGATTCGATCGCGCTCCACCCTTGCGGTGTCGTGCCTTGATAATCGAAGAACATCTCGCCGATCGCTCCGGCCGCCTGCGCCGCGCCCAAGCACCATCCCAGCTCCGCCGGTGAGGGTGCGCCAGTACGCCCGAGGTCGGCGCTCTGGCCCGCGACGTTGACCGGCACGTTTCGGCCTGCAAGCGTTCGCGTCAGCGCCACGGCTTGCGAACAGTTATCCGCCACGTCCGTTTGCGCGTACGCGTGCGAGGCGCGGAAGTGGTGCCAGTATTCCATCGGCTGCATCACGCTCGCGTAGCGCGCGATGCGCGAATACGGATAATCGTCATTGGTGAAGTGCGTCATGCGCGGTGAGATCACGGTCGCGATCAGCAGATAGTCTGGTCCGACCGCTTGACGCGCCATCTCCATATAATCCGCGATGCGCTCGCGCGCAACTGCGCCGTGGCCCATGTACTCATCTCCGGGCTCGAGATCGAGCGCAAGACCGGCAAAGCCGTTGCCGGCCGCTGTACGATATTGCGCCATCTCGATGGATTCGGCGACGTCGTCGGCGGTGTTGCGCCGCGGCACCGACCAGGCGATCAGTTTGATGCCTGCGGCGCTCGCCGCGTCGATGAGGCGATCGAGCCACGCACGCACTTCCGGATTGGCCGCCTCTGCGAACGTGCCGCGCGAAACGCGCAGTTCGATGTCTGAAACGCCGGCCTTCACCGCTTGCGCGACGACTTCATCCGGATCGAATTGCGCATATGAGTTGCGATCGCTCGTGTCTGGCGAGAAGAACAAGAACATCCCCTTGCCGGCGATCGCGCCGATGTCGGTGTCCGCCATCTCGACCGGCGTTTGCGCGCGCGCGACGGCCACGGCATCGCGCCCGCCGAGATCAGCTTCCACGTCGTATTCGTATGCGCCGTTCGCGGCCACGCTGGTGTCTCGCCACGAGTGCGCGTGCGACGACGCCAGTGCGATCAGCGTGCGCGCGCCTTCGGCAGAGACGCGGTACACCCGATAACCGCGAACCCCGGCGCCTTCGGACAGCGGCGTCCAACCGACGACGACAAGGTGCGGCCCGATGACGCGCGTGGTCGCGGCGAACGAGGCGGGATCGGTCGGAGGTGCCGGCAGCGTCAACGTCGCGGATCCGGACGACGGTTCCAGCGCAGTCGCGTCGACCTGGACGGCGGCGGGAGCGCGCGTCGTCACCATGGCCGAGGGCGTTTGATGCAGCCACGGATCGAGTCCGACCGTCTCGCCGCGATCGCTATTGAACGTCACCTGCGCGTGCAGGCGTGGCTGCTGCGCACCGCTGCCGTCATCGAAGAACGCGACGACTTCCGTGCGCCAGGTGCCGTCAGCCGTGAGCTGCCATGGCCGCGCTTCGATCGAGATGCCGCTGCCCGTCGCGCGCAGCGGTTGCGCCGGCCGAATCGGCGCCGCTGCGATTGCGAGCGGCCTTTTTGCGGTGCGGCCAGCGGTCCCGGACGGTCGCGCGGGCGCCTGCGCCGGCACGTGCGCTTTCTGCGCGTTCGTGAGCCGCGGCACGACGTGCGCCACGACTCGCGGCGCGACCGCTGCGCGCCGCTCGCCCTTGAACGTGAGGTCCGCGACGCGAGCGCGTGACGGCGTCGTCGAACGTGCGGTGATATCCGGCCCGCTAGCGAGATCGTTGCCCGCGACGATCAAGGAAAAAGCGAGCATCGCGAGAGTTGTGGCGAGTGCGGCGCCGGCGCCGGCGCGGGCGAACGGGCGCAGCGGCGAGCGGCGGGGCGGGGGGACGGCGCGGCGCGGCAACGGACCGGCTGGCGCGTCGCCTAGGTACTCGCGACGGCGCTGCTCGATCTTTGCGAACTCTTCGCGCCGGCCGCGAACGGTCATGTACCGCGGCGCATGCGGCGACGTCCGCTTCACGTATGGGCCCACAGCCTGCTTTCGGAAAGCGGTTTAGATGCAGATACGGCGCGTCGCGAGGGTACCTCCTTGTCAGGGGGCCAGGCGTGCGCACGGACACGAAAAGCGCACGAAGGCGAACGATGGCTGCGGGTACGCCGTTACGCCGGATGGAAAAGGAAGAACCATATGAGTTCAGGTGCATCCGTCGCCCGCTTGACCGCAGCGCTCGCGCTCGCCGGATTGCTCGTCGCTGCGCTCTCACCCACGTCGGCCGCACCGACCGCGGCCGCGTCGTACGCGTCGGCGGCAGCGACCGACGTCGGCGCGGTCATCGAGCGCGTCGTCGACCGCAATCCCGGGCTTCATTCATATAGGGCCTCAGCGCATCTCGATCTGCGCCAAGTGACCTTCCCGTATCTGCATCCGGTGCTCGACGGGCACGCGTATGTGTTAGCGCCCGGATACACGACGTTCGACTATCCGCACACACCCTTCTATCTCAAAGGGCTGACGAAATTTCAAGGAGCGTTCGGCGACGCGACGCGCTGGCAACGCTGCTACGACATCACGTTGAGCACGCGGCCCGACCTTTTCGACTTGCACATGGTGCCGAAGGTCCAAGGCGAGATCGCATTTGTGGATGTCGAGCTCGCGCCGGACGGAGCGATCAACCACGTCGAATGGCGCTATCGCGAGAACGAAAAAGACTATATCTCGCTCACGCAGACCTACAGCAGCGTGCAGGGCCACAGCGTCGTGACCTCTCAGGCCACCGACGTGACGCTGCACCACATCCGCGCCAAGGGCACGCAGACGTTCTCGGCCTTCGAGTTCAACGTGCCGGTGCCGACGCCGAGCCCGACGCCGTCAGACCCGTCGCACGCCTGCGACAACTAGCGCGGCGGTAGCGCGCCGAGGCGGATCTCGAGGGCTTCGCTGCGCATCGCGGCACCCGCCTCTACGAGGGGCTGCTGCGCACATCGTGTCGAAGCGTCGCCGCCCATGGAAATAGGCAAGCGCGTACGCGTTCTCAAGACCATCGATCTCGGCCAGTACGGAAAGGTGGAAAAAGGTACGATCGGCGTGCTCGAGAGCATGAACAACGGCCCATACACGCCATTCCTGGTCAAGTTCCCGCAGGGGTCCTTCGCGTTCGAGGACGGCGAGCTAGAAGACGTCGAATCACCCGACGCTCACGGCGATCCTCGCTGAAAACGGCCTGAAAAGCGCGCGGCGTCGCTCGCAGGCCGAAATTTTCAGCTCCATCGAACATACTAGGACGTCATGCGACTCTTACTTGTTGAAGACGACCCCGGTCTCTCGGACTCCCTGCGCCGCGCGCTCGAAGCTCAGAAGTTCTCGGTGACCACCGCACCTGACGGCGATGTCGGGTTGCACGAGCTTATCGGCAATGACTATCAGCTCGCGATCCTTGACGTGCTGCTGCCCAAGCGCGACGGTTTCTCGATCTGCACCGAAGCGCGCAAGCAAGGCATCACGACGCCGATTCTCATGCTGACGGCGCGCAATGCGGTCGGCGACCGCGTCGCCGGACTCAACAGCGGCGCAGACGACTACCTGCCTAAACCGTTCGCGTTTCCAGAGCTGCTCGCGCGCGTCCACGCGCTGCTGCGAAGGCCCGTGCAGGAGCTGCGTCCGCGCGTGGTCACCGTCGGCGATCTCTCGATCGACGTCCTGCGCCATCAAGCGACGATGCGCGGCCACGTCATCCAGCTCACGAAAACGGAGTACCGCCTGCTGCTCTACCTGCTCGAGAACGCGGGCATCGTGCTGGCCAAGAGCGCCATATTGGACCGGCTCTGGGGCGCCGAGCACGAGGGCAACAGCAACATCCTCGAAGTCTACGTCAAGATGCTGCGGCGCAAGCTCGATGCGGCGGGCGGCAGCGTGAAGATCCGGACGGTGCGCGGCGTCGGATACACGATCGACAAATCGTGACGCAATGGCGCGAGTTGCCGGCAGGGCTACGCTCTCCTCGCATACGGCTCGCGCTCACGATCGCCGGCATCCTGTTCTTGCTGCTCGTCGCCTTCTCGGTCGTGGTGTACTTGCTGGTCAGCCGCGAAGTGCTGCAAGACGTGGAACCCTTCCGCGACGATCCGCTGTTCGTCGAAGCGGCACACCGCCAGCTCGCGGCATACGGGATGCAGCTGGTGTTCGCCAACATCGTCGGCGTTGTGCTCATCGGCATCGCGTCGTATTTCGTAGCGCAGGCAGCGCTGCGCCCGCTCGAGCAGGCGATCGCGCTGCAGCGGCAGTTCACCAATGACGCCTCGCACGATCTGCGCACGCCGCTGGCCGTCATCCGCATGGAGACATCCGCTGCGCTTCACTCGCGCACGCCGATGCCGCCCGACATCGCTGAGTGCTTGCGCATCATCGACGAGCAAACGCAGCGCATGGACCGGCTCATCGAGCAGCTGCTCACGCTCGCGCACGTCGACGCCGATAGCGCCCTCAACCGCGAACCGACCGATCTGCGTCATCTGGTCAGCGGCGTCGTGCGCGATTTACGGCCGCTGGCCGATGCCAAGGAGATCGCCTTGAGCGTCGCGCGCTCCGATCCCGCGCTCGTGCTGGGAGATGAGCTCAAACTCTCGCAGCTGGTCGCGAACCTGGTCGACAATGCGATCAAGTACAGCCCCAACAGCGCGAGCGTGTCGGTGTCTGTCTGGCAGCAGCGCGATGCCGCGTTTATCGCGGTCAGCGATACGGGCGAGGGGATTCGCGCGGGAGATCGGGAGAACGTGTTTCGCCGCTTCCACCGCGTCGATTCGGTGCGCAGCCCAAACGGGCGAGGCGGACACGGGCTCGGCCTGCCGCTGTGCCGTTGGATCGCGCGCGCGCACGGCGGCGATGTCTTTGTCGACAGCCGCGAAGGGGAAGGCAGCACGTTCACCGTGCGCCTGCCGGCGTTGACCGCATGAAGAAACTTTCGATGGCGGTCTGTGTGTGCGTCATCGCCGCGTTCGCGCTGTTCGGCGGATCGACGCGTGACTCGCAGCTCAGTGTCGCGACCGCGGCGGCGCAACCGCAAGCGGCCGCTCTGTCGCTCGTCGACCGCGGGCTTGCCGGCCCCGCCGGGCCCGACGACGAGGGGCAATACCGGCTCATCGATCCGATCGGCCCGGGCGGCGCCTCCGATACGGCGGCGCAAAACGAAGTCTTCGCGCCGACGATGATCGGCGGACAATACACGCGTTGGCGCCCCTACCACGATCCGTTCGCCGGCGGCGGTTACGGCGGCGTGCAAGCGCCGGAGGGCGCGCCGTGAAGCGCTTCGCTGTCGCTCTGTTCGTAGCGATCGCGATCGCCGACAGCGCGCGCGCCGGCGTGAGCGCCGACAGCTTCTTCAGACAGTGGCGCGTCGATACGCTCGTCGGCGAGGGCATCGACCTGTATCACCGCGGTGCGTATGCGGACTCGATCGGAAAGTTCGACGCCGCGCTGCAGCTCGAGCCGCAAGACGTCAAAGCGCGTTACGATCGTGCGCTCGACCTCTTCGCCCTTGCCAAGTATGGGGCGGCCGCCGACGAGCTCAAGACCTGTCTCAAGGATCAGCCCGATTTCGTGCCGGCGCTGTTCAATCTCGCGGTCACCTATCTCGCGCTTAATGAAGTGAGCGAAGCGCAAGCGATCTTCACGCAGATCCTGTCGGCGCATCCGGACTCGGTGCGCGCGCACTTCGACCTCGGGCTTTCGCACTTCGTCGAGGGTAAGCCGGACGAGGCGATCAAGGATTTCACGGTGGCGTCGCTGCTGCACCCGCAGTACACGCAGGCGCACTACAACCTCGCGCTTGCCGAATACCGGACCGGGAATCTCGTGGCCGCTGAAAACGAGGGCGAAGCGGCGCTCAAGCTCAACGCCACCTACGCAAAGGCGTACTTCTTACGCGGCGCGATCAGCCTGCGCCAAGGCGACGTGTCGTCCGCGCGCACGCTCTTTGAAACGGCGGCGCGTTACACGAGCGATCCGGTGCTCAAGACCCTGTGCCGCCAGATCCTCACCCAGATATCGTAGAAATAATCGCTGTGAAAAACCAAAGCGCCGGGCTCTCGAGCCCGGCGCCTTGTCATTCGCGTGTGCCTACGCGACTCTGGGTATGACCGTCCGCTTATTGGCGCGCCGGCGGTCCGTTGCGCTGGCCGACGACACGGCCCATGACGGGCGTCGTGTCCGGGCCGTAGCCCCACTGGCCGTTGAAGCTCTGGCCGTCATCGTTGAACCAGAACGAGAACCATCCGTTTTGCTTCGCGCTGGTCCAATGGTAGCGAACCTTGTTCGACGTGCGGAATTTGCCATCGAGCGTCGCGCCGCTGAGCTTGCACAGCGACGACGGACCCGACTCGGTGCAGTTCATCGGGCCGCTGAATATGTTCGCACCGCCCGCGTATGCGACGTTCCAATTACCAGCGGTCGTGATCTTGATCGGCGGCAGGATGCGGTTGGCGACGAACGTCCCGTTTTCTTTACGGCCGTTGTAGCCCCACGAGCCGTTCATGCTGTGCCCGTTGGGACTGACATAGACCGTCAGCCAGCCTGTGCCGCCCGTATGGTCGCGCCACATGCCATTGATCTGCATGTCGCTCGTGCAGCCTTTGTCGACGTTTGGCGTGCAGTACTTGCCGGAGAAGCTGGTTCCGGTCTGCTTGTTCATACCGACGAATGAATTGCCGGTTTGCGTCAGCGATACGGTCCCTGACGAGGACCCATTGGCGCCCGTTTGCTCAACGGTCCAATTGCCGGTGACGTTCGGCCCGGCGAGCGCTGCGCTTGCCGAAAACGCCAAAATGAACATCGCCGCGAATACATAAATCCCGAGACGTTTCACGAAGTGCCTCCTACGGTCGATCGGTTCTGAAATGTTGCCGCTTGGTTCGCTGGCGCGCGCAGGGCCTTCCTGGAGCGGCCCCTCCTGCAACCCTGTTCGTATGTCGGATTAGTGGTGTTGCTTGAACGCCTTGGGGTCGAAGTACCAGTCCGGGATAGTGGCAGGAAAGCCGAAATCGTGGAACGTGTATTCGTAGTGGCCGCTGTCCCCGAACGGGCCGACGTGCACTTCGCCGTCGCCGATCGCATGGGCGACAAGCCAGTATTGGCCTACTTGCTCGAACTCGACGGTCGCGTCAAGGGTGCCGGTGCCAGGTCCCTTTGAGCCCGAGGCGTGCGCGTGCGCGCGCAACACATCAAACGTGGTTGCGTCTATCCACAGGTCTTTCCAGGGATGCGCTCGCTCGTCACGCAGCGCGTGCATCGCCAGATGATAGACGGGCTTGCCGTTGTAGTCCTCGATGGCGACGAGCTTGACGGAATAGTAGCGATCGCCGACCACGGGCTGCACCGAAATCACCGGCGGCGCGGTCGCACCCGATGCCAGCGGTCCAGGACTGGCTGACGGCGGCGGCGTCAGCGCCGGATCGGGCGTCGCATATAAGAGGATGTCGTTATCGGGCGCCGAGGGGAACGGATAGCCGAAATATGTGTCGGCCCGGCCCCAGTGATCCTTATTGATGCTCTGCATGAGGCCTTTGCCGTCGCCGCGATACCAGACTCGGTAATCGTCGATTTCTCGCTGCCAGTGATGATCGAAGATCTCGTGCATCTCGTAGGTGATGAAGTACGGATGCGCGTGCGCGCGTGTCGCCTTTTCCGCGTTGATCATGATCTGGTCGGCGCTCAGATCTTCGACCTGCACGGGCGTGCGCGATGGTGACGGTGCCGGCGTCGGAGTAGGCGAGGGGGACGGCGCCGCGAAAGCGAGCGCCGCTGCCGCCAGCGTCAGCGCGATCAATCCGCCGCTTGTGAGAAGACGCTTCACGATGATATGCGCTGTTTCGACGCCAATGATACAAGCGCATGCAATCATTCGAACCGACAGCGCAACAACGCGCGGTCATCGAACACCGCGGCAGCCATCTGTTGGTCCTCGCGGGCCCAGGCACTGGGAAGACAGAGACGCTTGCCCGGCGCTTCGCGTCGCTGGCGGTCGATGACGGCGTCGACCCGAGCGCGATTCTGGTCCTGACGTTTTCGCGACGCGCAGCCGAGCAGATGCTCGAACGCGTCGTGCTGCGCTTGCGCGAGCGGACCGGCAAAGAACTGGCGGTCAGCGAGCTGTTCGTGCGCACCTTCCACAGTTTTTGCGCCCGCCTGCTCGACGGCGACGGCCCGCGCTTTCGCGAGCGCAATCTGCTGACGCCCGTCAAAGAGCGCCTGCTCTGGAAGCGCGTCGCTGCGCGCACGCCCCTGCGCTCGTTCGACGAAGACGTGCGCACGAGCCCCGCCTTCGCGGCCGACGCGCTCAACCTCATCGCCCAGCTCAAGGGCTACGGCTTGTCGCCGGCCGATCTGGCGCGCGCCGGCGAAAGCGATGTGCGGCTTGCCGACATCGCGGCGCTATATCGCGCGCTCGATGAGGATCGTCGCCGGCTCGAACTCTCGGATTTTCGCGATCTCGTCCAAGACGCGCTTGAGGAGCTTGCCAAACCGCAAAGTCCCGCTGCACGCTGGCTGCGCGAACGCGGCGGCTTTGCACACATCCTCGTCGACGAATTCCAGGATAGCGACAAGCTGCAGCTACGGCTGCTCGAAGTGCTCGCAGGACCTGCGCGTTTACGCAAACCGCCGGCACCGGAGATCTGCTTCGTCGGCGATTTCAACCAGTCGATCTATCGCTTCCGCGGGGCGTCGCCCGAGAACATCGGCATCGCACGCCAGGTTTTTCGCTGCGAGCAGCTGACGCTGAGCACGAACCGGCGCTCGGCGCAAGCGATTCTCGACGTGGCCAACCGGACACCGAAGATGGATCCGGCGTCGCTCACACAAGCCGAAAATCTTGCGCTGGCCGGCTCCGTGCGGCTGCTGCGCACCGCCTCACCTGACGCGGAGGTCGCGCAGGTTCGCAGCACGGTTGCGCAGATGCTGCTTGAGGGCACGGCCGCGCGCGAGATCGCAATCCTTCTGCGCGTGAGCGAGCCCTATACCAGCGCGATCGTCAGCGAGCTCGACCAAGCAGGCATCCCGGTTGCGGCGCGCCCAGCGGCGGGCTTTCTCGAAGACGCGGCGGTCAGCGCAGTGCTCGCGACGTTGCGCACGCTGGCCGATCCTTCCGACGAAGCGCTGTGGACGCGGCTGCTCACCAATCCACTGGTCGGCTACCGCGCGATCTCCGTGCGCATGGCATTCGATCGTGCGCGCCGCGACGGCGAACGCAGCCCGTTGCGCGCCTTGCAAGCGTTGCCGCCTGAGGGCATTCGTCCGTTCGCCGAATTTCTCGCCGCGTGGCGGCGCGTCGAGCGCATCGCCAGCACGGCTGGCATCGCGTCCGTCGTCGTCGCGGCCGCGCGCGAACTCGACGTGCTGCGCGCGATCCGGGACGATTCCTCGCCGCCCGGCTGGGACGCGCGCTCCTCGCCGCTGCGGCTCGACGCGTTGCTCGAAGCGGCGCAAGACCTCGAGTCATCAGCGCGCGCGCTCGGCGACGGACGCATCGAAGCGGCGCGCTTCGTCGCCGACATCGAGGAGATCGCGGGGTTGCTCGACGACCCCGCGCAAGTGCCGCCGCCCGAGGCTGAGGGCGTGCGCGTCATGTCGATCCACGCGGCGAAAGGCCTCGAATTCGACGCGGTTATCGTGCCGCAGGCGATCGACGGCGTTCTGCCGCAGCGCGGCCGCGGTCATGCGCTGCTCTCGCTGTCTTCCGAGCGCGCGCTGCGGCGCCTGGCGCCATCGCTGTTCGCCGGCGACGACGAAGCCTTCACAGAAGAGTGCTCGCTCTGGTACGTCGCGCTTACGCGCGCTCGCCGGCACGTCGTCGTCAGCGCCGCGCGCGCCGATCGCGACGATATCGAGCTTCCGCTCTCCCCGTTCGCGTCGCCGCTCGGCGCGGGCGAAGCCGCGCACCCCCTCCCTCTCCTGCAGCCGAGCGAAGCGTGGCCAGCGGACGGCGCTCGACAGATCCAGGCGCGCAGCGCGCTGACCTATGACGTAGATCATCTCAGCCCGTCGTTGGTGGAGACGTTCCTCACGTGCCCGCGGCGCTTCTTCTATCAGGAAGTGTTGCGCCTCGAGCCGGAACGCGATCCAGAAACCACGCTGATGGGCACGATGCTGCACGTCGCGCTTGCGCAATTCCACGACGCGCATCGCGATTTCACTGTCACGACGGTTCCGGCGGAATTGCAGGCAAGATGGCGCGCGGATTTGACCGCCTCGATGAACGACGCGGTCGAGTCGGTGGCCCGCCGTCACGGGCTGCCGGTGGAATCCAACTTCATCCGCTACCTGCGCGCGATCGGCCACCAATACATGGACAAGTACCTGCGTTGGCTCGTCGTCGAGAGCGGCGCGGCACCTTTCGAGGTCCTCGCGTGCGAGATAAGACTTGAAGCGCAGATCGGCGGCGTACGCTTCCGCGGCCGCGCCGACCGCGTCGACCGTCTCGCAGGCGGCGGTCTTGCGATTCGCGACTACAAAAGCGGCAAGGCGCGACCCGCCACGGTCACCACGATCCGCGATGTGCTCGAGCGGCGCGGGCGCGGAGAAACGGTTGCGGGCACGCTGCCGCGCGGACTCAACGTGCAGACGCTGCTCTACATCCCTGGAGCGCAGGCGGCATTCGGTGAGCGCGTGGTGCGCGTCGAGTATCTGTACTTCCGCGGGGCTGACAAGCGCCCGCAGGAGATCGCGACCGATTCGGTTCTCATCGCGCGGTCGGATGCAGATGCCCGCGCTGATGCGCTGACTGACGGCGAAGTCGAGCGCGCCCAGATCGAAATCGCTGCGGCTGTCGCGCGCGACCTTGCAGCGGGACGCCTGACGGCGTTTGCGACGGCATCCGACGGCGAAACCTGCCGCTTCTGCGATTTCGTGTCCGCGTGTCCGGGCGCGCTGGCGGTGGCGCCATGAAGTCTGACGTCGCGAAAAAGCACACCCCCCGCACCAGCGCGACCGTCGAGCAGCAAGCGGTCGCCGAGCATCCGCTTGACGCGCCTGCGATCGTCGACGCCGGCGCCGGCACCGGCAAGACGTACACGATCATCAATAGGGTCGAATACCTCCATCGCAACGGCATCTGCGAAGCCAAGCATATCTTACTGCTCACCTTTGCGCGCAAAGCTGCGGCAGAGCTTCGCCGCCGCGTCCTCGAGCGCTTGGGGCCTGAGGTCGAGCCGCCGTTGTGCGCGACCTTCCACGCATTTGCTTCGAGCGTGTTGAGCCAGCATGCGTACGATCTCAAAGTCTCGCCGGACGCGACGGTCATCGAAGATGTCGACGCGCGCCTTGAGTTCCGCGCGGCGTTCGACGAAGTGGTCTACGCGGACGACGTCGATGCGAGCGCGTTCCCGCTGCGTCCGTTCCATCGCGACCCGCTGCGCGACGGATTGTTCGCGATCGCGCAGCAGCTCAAAGAGCGCGACGTGCCGGTCAAGCATTTTCTCGACGGCGCGCTCGCCGCGGCAGGCGAAATCGAGCGCATTCCCCATCACGTCATCCGCAGGCGCGCGAAAGGCAACAAGCCGCGCAAGCCGCACGCAGAGACGACGCCCGAGGCGCTCGCGGTCGAGGCGGCCGACGCTCGCGCGCGCGCGCATGCGGCGGCGGAGATCTTCACACGCTACGACGGGCGTCTGCGCCGGCGCCACGCGCTGACGTATGCGGACCTGCTCTTGCGCGCGCGCCGCGGCATCGCTGCGCACCCCGGGCTAGTCTCCGAGTTGGCCGGCCGCTATCGGCACTGCATCGTCGATGAATTTCAAGACACCGACGACGCGCAGTGGCGCTTCTTGCAGACGCTCTTCGGCGCCGAGCTCGAACGCGTCACGGCGGTCGGCGATCCGCGCCAGAGCATCTTCGGTTTTCGCGGCGCGACGCCGCAGAACGTCGCCGGCTTTGCAGCGCTGCCGCGCAGCAGCGCGTATGCGCTGACGGAGAACCGGCGATCGCGCCAAGAGATCCTCGACCTGGCGCATGCCCTCATCGAACCGGCGACGCACGACGCGGCGCCGCTGCGCGCACAGCGCGGCGCGGCTGGCGAGCAGATCGTCCATCTCTCCAGCCGTTGGGCAAGCGACGCAGAGCCGGCGCCCAATGCCGACGACTGCCGCAGCGCACAAGCGCGCGCCGTGGCGCAGACCATCATGGCTCTGCTCGCCCGAGGCCGGGCGCCGCGCGACATCGCGCTGCTGTCGCGCAACAAGACGCTGCTGCAGCCGTTCACCGCTGCGTTGCGCGCGCATGGGATACCGTTCCGGCTGCTCGGCGGCGCCGGATTCTACGAAGCCGAAGAAGTGCGCGACGCGATCGCATGGCTGCGCGTGCTCGCCAACCCGTTGGACGGCCAGGCCGTCGCGCGGCTGTGCGCGTCGCCTGCATGCGGCCTCTCGGACTCGACGACGACGCAGCTGGTGCGGGGGTTGGATCAAGACGAAACGGCCTTCGCGCGCCGCGTCTTGGTCGACCCGCTGTCCGAACAGCTCGGCGCCGAGGGCCGCGAACGGATCGCGCACCTGCGCACGACGATCGATGCGTTGGAGCCCTATGCGGCCGCCTCGCTGTCCGTCGCGTTCCCCGCCGTGCTTGAAAAGGCCGGCGTCATCGCCGGCTACGAACGGCGCGGCGACGTCCAGGCCGTCGCCAATCTGCGCAAGCTAGCAGAGCTCGCTGCCGATTTTCAAGCGCGCAACCCGCAAGCCCAGGCGCGCGACTTCGTCACATACGTCGACGAGATCGCGCGCGTGGACTTCGACGATCGCGAAGCCGACTCGCCTGCGGCCGACGCGGTGACGATCATGACCGTGCACGCAGCCAAAGGTCTCGAGTGGCCCGTCGTCTTCGTGATCGATGCCTGGCCTCGGGAGAAACCGGCGCCGCTCATCTGGTGGGATATGGAAAGCGGAGCCTTGCTGTGTCGCCACGGCCGCGATGATACGGCGCTCTTCCACGTTGAGTACGCGCTCAAGAAGCCGGATGCCGACGGTTACATCCCGCATGAGGACGATGAAGATCGCGGTCCGAGCGACGAAGAACGTAGACTTTTCTACGTGGCGATCACGCGAGCGCGCGATGAGCTGTACATCCTGGGCGGGCGCGCGTATCGCGGATCGAAGCGCGAAGGCAGCGCGCATGTGTTCGTTCGCGAGACTGAAGCGTGGCTACGCGCGCGCGATTGGCAGATCGACGAGCGGGCGCCGGCGACGACTGCGCCTTTGGCGGAGCAGACTCACCTCGAGCTTTCGAATCCAGAAGCCGCTCGCATGGTCGCAGCGCGCATCGCGCAGCCTGGCCGGCGCGCGCTTCCTCCACTCTCGTATTCGACGCTGCACGCCTTCGAACAGTGCCCGCGCAGCATCACATATCGCGCGATGCTGCGCCTGCCGGATCTGCGGGGCGAGCGCAGCACGGACCTCGACGACGTCCTCGCTGACGCTGCTGCGCAAGACGCCCAGCAACCCGGAGCACTGCTCGCGGCGGGTGATTTCGGACGTCTCGTTCACCGCGCCCTCGAAGAGTGGGCGCGCGCGCGCATGCGCGGCGACCGGCTTGAGAGACCGGAACGCTATGTCGCGACTGCTGCGGCCGAGCTGCGCGTGCGCCCGAAGGGATCGCAGGGGCGCGCGGCGGTCGAAGGCGTTCAAGCCGCAAGCCAGGCGCTGCGCGATTGGCACATCGAACGAGCCGAAGCGCCGTTTTCATTAGAGTATGACGGTGCAGTGCTGACCGGTTTCATCGACCTGATCGCACGCGATCCAGGCGGCCGCATGACGATCGTCGATTACAAGACGGGTGAAACGGCGGCGGCAGCGTATGGGCTGCAGCTGGGTATCTATCGCGACGCTGCCGTGCGCGTCATGGGCTTCGACGATGTCGCTTGCGCCATCGGGCGTTTTAGCGGCGACACCTTTTCAATCGAACCGCTGGTAGTGCCGGATGCGGCGGAGGTCAGGGCGCGAATCGCAGCGGTATGCGCGGGACTGCGCGCTACCGATTTGACTGCTCGGCCAGGGGAATGGTGCTGGGGCTGCGCGTTTCGCGCGGCTCCGTGCGACGCGTATCCGGGAGCGTCATAGGAAGTTCATTCGCCAGGCCATACGGACGGACAAAGGCCGGGCGGTATCGTCACCGTGACGCGGGCCGTATTGTTCGCAAACGAGTTTTCTTCGAATTCTTGCCTGCCGTTGACGGTGATGACGACCTCATAAGGCCCATGTAGTCCGGGGCGAGCCGGCAATGAGAGATTGAGCGCTTCGATATGCCCGGCCGCGATCGCACCGAGCGGCGCGCCCGCAGACCAGGCCGGATCGTCGACCGCGGCTATCGTGACGCCGTCATGCTCTTTGATCGGCTGGCTGTTCACACTGCCTACGTTGGAGATGACAAGCAAGAAGGTGATCAATGGCTTGCCCGGTTCGCACTTCGATGCGACCACGTATCCCGGACCGTCTGGCGGATTGAAGCCGATCGCAAGGTCGGGCAGCACGCCCGTCGTCGTCTGCGGCGGATACGCGAGAAGCGCCAGAGCGATTGCGGCTGCGAGCATGCGAACGCTTCAGGCGTTCATGATGCTAATGTCAGCGCGAGCTTGAGAGCGGCACCAAGGCGATCACGCCGGTTCCATCGGTCACGTAGACGGTCGCTCCCACGGCAGGATCGTTCACGATGATCGGATTAGAAGCGCCCGCCACGCTGCCGTGCCACGTGTCGGCACCGTTGGCGATATTGAGCAGGTGCACGCCGTCGAACGAGGTGACGACAAGCGTGTTGCTCACGAGCGCCGCGCACATCGCGGTCGAATACTGTCCGCTGTACACCGGTTGCACGTTCGTCGTCCAAATGTTGTGCCCGCTCGCCGGATCGAACGCTGCAACGCTGTTGTACGTCGCGACGATCACCATTCCGTCCGCGATGACCGGCGCAGCGGTTGATCCGAATGTCAGATTGACGGACCAGAGCTTCGCCAACGTGCTTTGCGAACGCGCCACCAGCGTCGACGAGTTCTCGATCAGATAGATGTTGTTCGCGTCCGCGCTCATCTCGGATGTGGGCGTCGTCGCGACGTAGCCGATCTTGGCGCCGCTTGCGGCATTGAGCGCATAGATGCCCGACGCGTTGGGTGATGGATCGGTGTAATCGGCTGCGTAGTACAGCGTGCCGTTGACGAGCAGCAGCCCGCCGTCGCCGTCGCTCGAGTATTTGGTGCTCTTCTGCTGCAGCGCCTTCCAAAGCAGCGCGTTCGACGTGCTGTAGGCGTAGACGTACAAGTCAGCGCCGTCGGCGAGGAATGTGTTTGTGCCATACAGACCAGTCGCATCGGGAATAGTCTCGCCCCACGAATCGAAACTATTCGCAAGCCATTTTATGAGTGCGCCGGTCGATGGATTGTCGAGCGGCTCTCCGTCGTCTTGCAGTACCACACCGCTGCCGAAGACGCTCAGCCAATGGCCCTCTTCGTAGTCGCGGTGCTCGACGTAGCTCCACTGATGTTGTCCGGTCGTCGACAGGCCATCCATAGAGGGGCCGCCGGCGAACACCGTTGCACCGTACTGGGAATAGTGGATATAAACGCCGCTCGTCGTCGCAACCGCGTTGAACATCCCGCCGAAGGTGTTGCCGCTCAACGGCACGGGATCGTAGCGCCAGGCTTGTTTGAGACCGCCGGTTATGCTCGCCGAGGAAGCCGACGTGTGTTGGCCGTCGTGGCCGTACATCACCCAGTTGTCGAGTTTGGGCGCGGGCGGAGGCGTCGGTCCGCCACCGTGCGAGCCGCCGCCGGCCACCGTTCCGGCACCGCCGCACGACGAAAGCGTGAACGCCAGCACGATCACGGCGAGCGCGGTGAACGCACGGCGGCCCCCCAAGGCCTGCATGAGCGTTGAATTCCGGCCAAGACGCGCGCGCGCCTGGCCCATCAGGCCAAGTGTGTCCTGCGACATTAACATCTCACTGGTAGAGATGCCCGCTGTGCGGGTGCGGTAGACCTACGATTTCACAGGCTCGCCGCGCAGTCCCCACAAGATAAGCGCAAAAGCGATAATTCCGGTAGGGCCGGACGAATACGCGATAACCTTAATCACGAGCTCTTGTAGCGCGCTCCCATGCGCTGCGCCTGCCGCATGGGGCATCGTCGAATTGCCGGCGCTCCATATCGCACCGAGCACGAACGCAAGCTCAATCGCTAACCCTGAATAGATCAAGAACCAAAACGCGAACGCAGCTGCATTCGCATTAAGACGCAGCTTTGGCCACAATAATCCCATCGCGAGCAGCAAAATCGCAAGCAGTCCGGCCAGGGAATGCGCCGACACGCCCAACTGATACGAGCCCATGCGCGGGATCGCGAAACCCCAGAACGACGTGAACAGCAGCAAGACCACGCCGAGCTGCAGCAGACGACGTCCTTGTCTGGCGAGCACGCCGGCCTGCTCCACTCGGCGTTTCTCTGGCTATGAGTTGGCGAGCGCGACGCCGGCGCCGAGCGCTTGTAGTTTGGCGTACGCGACGTCGCGGCGCATCGGCGCCATGCCGCAGTTCGTCGACGCGATGATGCGCTCGTCCGGCAGGTAGGCGCGTGCGGTATTGATGGTCGCGACGACGTCCTCGGGCGCCTCCACGCGATCGGTCGCGACGTCGATGACGCCGATGGCAACGTCCTTGCGTCCGGCCGAGCCTAGCACGGCTGCAGGCACGTGTGAGCCCGCGAGCTCGATCGAGATCTCGTCGATGTTCGTCTTGGCCAGCAGCGGCAAGAGCCGCTCGTACTGGTCCCACGATTGCCCGAGCGATCGTTTCCAATCGACGTTGGCTTTGATGCCATACCCGTAGCAGACATGGACAGCGGTGCGGCACGATGCGTCGCGGACCGCTGCGTCGATCGCTTCCATGCCCCACGCTTCGGCTTCATCGAGATATGCGTTGAGCGCCGGCTCGTCGAGCTGCACGACATAGACGCCGACCGACTCAAGGCCGGCGATCTCCTCACGGATCAGCGCCGCGAACGCCATGGCAAGCTCGCGCCGGTCTTTGTAGTGCGCGTCGGAAACGGTGTCGACGATTGTCATCGGGCCCGGAATCGTCATCTTCAGCCGGCGTTTGGTGTGGCGGCGCGCAAACGTCGCTTCGTCAAGATGCGCGGGGCCGACGCGGCGCACCGGGCCGGTCACGGTGGGGACGTCGGCTTGATAGCGGTCAGCGCGGATGCCGCGGCGCACCATTTTGGAAAAGTCGACGCCCTCGACGTGCGTGAGAAAGCCGTGCACGAAATGCTGGCGCGATTGCTCGCCATCGGTGACGCAGGTGATGCCGGCGCGTTCTTGCTCGAACAGCGCGATGCGCGTCGCGTCGCGTTTGGCGTCAGCCAGCGCAGGACCGTCAAGCCGCCACTTCGCCCACAGCGTCTCGGGTTCGGCAAGCCACGCAGGTTTGGGCAAGCTGCCTGCGATGGTGGAGCGGACGTCCACGCTCAGCGCCGCGCTTTGCCCGCAGTCGCCGCGTTGCGCTCCAAACGCGCGACGTCGTCCGCCGATGCGGGCTGCGGGCGGTCGCGTTGCGCGTCGACGATGCACAGGAAACCGAACGGCGTCGCGCCCGTGTTGACGAACTGGTGCAGTGTCATCGGCGGCACGTAGACGTGATCCAGATGTTCGAGCGCATGGACCTCGTCACCGACGATCGCATAGCCGCTGCCGCGGATCACCGTCACCGAATGGATGTGCTCGTGGCGCTCGAGGCGCGTGAAGCCCTCGGCGTCGACCTCGAAATAGCGCATCTGGAAACGTGACGGCTCGCCTTCAGTCCCGCTGATGATGTGGCGCGTCACGCCGCGAAAGCCCTCGCCGTCGCGTTCGCCGGTCGCCTTGTACCCGGCTGAGGCGATGCCTTCCCAGGAGAAATCGTCTTTGCGAAAACGGTGTTTCACGATCGCCCCGGATAGACGATGACTTTGAGCGCATCCGTTCCCGCGGCGACTAGCCGATAGGCCTGCGCGATCGAGTCAAGCCCAAAGCGGTGCGTGACGAGCGGACGCACGGGCAGGCCGTCCGCGAGTAACGTCAATGCTTCGCGCGTGTCATCGGGTCCGGCGGAGTAGCTGGCGACCACGCTGACATCTTTAAAGAACAGATCGTGCACGGGCAATGGCCAGTACTCAGTCGCCGCCGCCGGCGTGAACAGCACGACCGTGCCGCCGGGCGCGACGCACTGCGCGGCCGCTTGCATCGCGGCGATCGATCCCGGGCACACGATGACGATGTCCGCGCCCTCGCCGTCGGTCGCGCCGGCGACCTGTTCGTGCAATGGCGCGCTCTCGATGTCGAACGCATGATGGGCGCCGAACGTGCGCGCTGCGTCCAGGCGCGATGCAACGCGATCTGCGCCCATGAGCACTTCGGCGCCGCGGAAGCGCGCGAGTGCGAGATGCAGCATGCCCATCGTGCCCAGGCCGATGACGAGGACGCGATCGCCCGCGCGCAAACGCGAGCGGCGCACGGACTTGACGACCGTTGCCAGCGGCTCGATCAGCGTCGCGAGATCGTCGTCGAGCGAGTCGGGCACCCGCAGCACGTCGGCGCGCACGCTTTCGACCGGCACGATCGCGAACTGCGCCATCGCGCCGGGCTGCAGCTTGCTCGAGCGCCACGTTTCGCACTGCACGTAATCCCTGCGCCGGCAGCGGCGGCACTGCATGCACGGGGCGTGATGATGGACGAAGACGCGCTCGCCCGGGGCGAACGGAAGCATGCCATTGGCGCCTGCGACGCCGTTGAGCAGTGGCGCTGCGCCGGTGCCGCACGCCTCGATCACGGCGACCGGTTCGTGCCCGAGCACGAACGGCGCTTTGCGGTCGGCATACCATTGCAGCGTCTCGCTCGAGCAGATGCCGCACGCCGTGATGCGCACGAGCAGCTCGCCGTCGCGCAGCGGCGAAAGCGCGACGTCGCGCACGGCGACATCGCCACCTCGTTGATAGACGGCTGCCTTGGTCGTTGTTGGCAACATGGGGTTAGCCGTGCGCTTCGCGCCGCGCGACGCTCATACCCACTCGGCCGCACCCGGTTCGGGGATCAAAGCGTACTTGTATCCCTGCCGCCGGTCCAAGCGCTCGAACACATCGGAGAGATTGGCGAGCGCGACGACGGCAGACACGAGCGGGCGCACCGCGATGCGGCCGGCGACGAGCAGATCGCGCGTCTCACGCACATCGTCCGGCGTGAAATGGAACGCGCCGAGGCAGGCGATCTCTTCATAATGGATGCGCGTCGCGTCCAGCGGCACTTCGCTGCCCGAGGGCAAGCCCGAAAAGAACAGGGTGCGTCCGCCAGGACGCGTCAGCGCGAGCGCTTGCCGCCACGTTTCGAACATGCCGGCGCATTCGATCACGGCTGCGAAGCGCGGCCACACCGCGGCTTTCTCCAGCTCGCGCGCGTCGATCGTCTCATGGGCGCCGAGTGCCTGCGCCAATTCGATGCGCTGCGCGCTGCGCGCGATCATGGTCGCGCGCACGCCGGCGTGTTTGGCATAGAGCAGATGCAGCATGCCGATCGTGCCCGCACCGATGATCGCGACGTTGGGCGGCAACGGGCGCTGCGCATTCGCGCGGCGCAATACGTTCCAGCCGTGGACGACGCAGCTGAGCGGCTCGAGAAATGCCGCCTCGATGTAGCTCAAGCCGACCGGTTTGCGGAACACATTGCGGCGCACGATCGCACGGGGCAATACGATGTAATCCGCATACGCGCCGAGGGCGATCTCATCGAAAATCCGCTCGCACAAGTTTTCCGATCCGCTGACGCAGGCGTCGCACTGCATGCACGGCGCGGTCTGCACCCACATCACCGCGTCACCCGGCTTGAAACCTTTGACGTCGCGCCCGACCGCGACGACGTCGCCTGATGCTTCGTGTCCGAACGGGCCGAACTGCAGCTTCGGATGCCCGCGCCGATACGTTTTGAGATCCGTGCCACACGTCAGCGCCGCGCGCACGCGCACGAGCAGCTCGCCAGGCCCTGGCTGGGGGCTCGGCATGTCATGCCATTCGATCGTCTTGGGAGCGGTGAGACGCGCTTGGCGCATCTAGCTGACGACGCGCACGCCGGCCGCCCGCTCGTACAGCTCTGAGACCGCGCTGTAATCTTGCCGCCCGTACCCTTCTGCCGACGCCTGCAGGTACAACTGCCCGGCCAACGCCGACGCGATCATCGGCACTTGCATCTGTTTGGCCGCGTCGAGCGCCGCGTTGAGATCCTTGCGCAGCAGATCGAGCGCGAAGCCGCCGTCGTGGCTGCCTTTGAACCACGTGTTGGGCAGCCACTTGTCGAGGATGTAGTTCGAACCGGTCGCCGTTGCGATCACCTTGCGCAACAGCTCGATGTCAGCGCCCGATTTCTTTGCGAAGACGAGCGCCTCGATGTCGGCGATCATCACCACCGAGATGATGATCTGATTGACGAGTTTAAAGGTCTCACCCATGCCCGCAGGCCCGACGTGCGTCGGCGTGCCCATCGCGCGCAGCACGGGTTCGCAGGCGGCATAATCCGCGTCGTCACCGCCGGCCATGATCGTCAGCTCGCCGGTGGTCGCACGCGCGGGCCCACCCGACACCGGGGCGTCGACCATCCCGATGCCGCGCTCGCACAGGCGTTTGTTGAACGCGCGCGATGCCACCGGCGAAATCGTCGACATATCGATGACGTACCCGCCCGGTTTCATGCCCTCGACGACGCCGTGCTCCCCGAACAGCGCCTCTTCGACCTGCGGGCTGTCGGGCACCATCGTGATCACGCATTCGCTCGCAGCGGCGACCGCCGCCGCGTCTTTGTGCTCGCTCGCGCCGGCTTCGACAAGGCGCTCGACGCGCTCGCGCGAGCGATGCGCGCAGACGGACAACGAAAATCCCGCGCGGAGCAGCGATGCGCCCATCGGCTCGCCCATCGCGCCGGCGCCGACCAATCCGACGTTTTTCATGCGACTAGGATGAGCTATTGGGGTGGCTGGGTCCTTGACGCTCGCGCGGACGCTGCGCGGCGTAGGTCGCTACGGCGTGATCTTGCCGATCTGCACGGCGTTGAATTCATCGAACCAGAGATTCCCGTCCGATCCAAGCGCGATGAACGCCGCACCCGCGTTTGGCGTGGGGATCCCGTACTCCGTGATTGTGCCAGACGTCGTGATACGTCCGATACGGTTCGCGTAGTATTCGGTGAACCACATGTTCCCGTCGGGCCCTGCGACGATTCCCTCGGGCCCATCCGACTGGATGGATTTCGGCACGGTGAGCGCGTACTCGGTGACGGCGCCCGACGGCGTGACCTTACCGATCTTGCTCGTCGCCGTTTCCGTGAACCAGATGTTTCCGTCCGGACCCTCGGCGACGCCCCACGGTTGGCTTAACGCTGTGGGAATCGCGTACTCGGTCACCGTGCCCGAGGGCGTGATTTTGCCGACAAAACCGGCGTTGTCCGCGAACCATACGTTGCCATCCGCGCCGGCAGCCAATCCCATCACACCGGGTTCATCGCCATTTTTCGACTTGAATGTATACTTCGTGATCGCGCCGCTCGTCGTTATCTTTGCGATGAATCCCGCCGCGCCAACCCAAAGATTGCCATCAGGTCCTGTCGTGATGAACTGCACCAGCTGCGCACCGGTCAGCGTGAAGAGCGGAGATGTCGCACCTGACGTCGCGATGTTGCCGACTTGGCTGGTATTGATCGATGTGTACCACAGTTTTCCATCGGGGCCGGCCGAGATGGCGGTGAGTTGTAAACCACTGCTGGGCAACGGGTATTCGGTGACACCGCCCGCCGGTGTGATCTTGCCCGCTTTGCCCGTGATCATCTCCAGAAACCAGATGTTTCCATCGGGGCCTGAGGTCAGTCCATATGGCTCGGCGTTTGAGGTCGTCAGCACATATTCGGTGACAGAGCCTGCCGAGCCGGGTGGCGCCGTCGGCGCGGGTGTTGGCCCATGCGGAACAGCGGATGTCGATCCGCCGCCGCCGGTACACGCGGCGATACCGAAGGCGATTGCAATGCAAAGCGCGGCTCCAGCCGCTCTCGTGCGAGCATTAGCCATTTGAATATCCATGGCGAAGTGCGGTCCCCATCTTTCGAAGTGGTCCTCTTCTTCTCCATGCCCACAAACATCATGCGTTAGCACCCTTGTCGCCGCTCACACATCGTTGCTGGTACTGGCAGTACCAGTTTACGGCTGTTAGGATAACGCAGGCCGAGGTGGGCATTAAGGAGGTGCGAGCACTTCAAGAAAGGGCGAATGTCATGCGAGCGCGAGTCAGATGCCGAGTGAGATTGCTCACTCGATTCTAATCCACTGATCTAGAGTTCCTCAAAAGCGCTGCGTCACCGTGACGCGCACTGCTGCACCCTGCAACGAGTAGGCATTGGTCGGCATCGTGCCGCCGGGGATTGGAAGCGGCACCCCTGCGTTGACGAGCGTGAACTTGTCATCGTACTGATTGGTCAAATTCGTTCCTGACACATTGATGTCCGTATGGCCGAACGTCGTGCCGACGCTTGCGTCCAGCAACACATACGTGGGCCGATTCAGTTCGTTCGCATCGCTCTCGTACGTCGCGCCGACTGAGAAATTGAGCGCGCCGGAGCCTTGACGGCTTTGCAGCGCTAGCTGTGCTTTGTGCAACGGCACCCCTTGGAACTGCTGGCCCGGCAAGAGCGGCGGAGCGCTCGGATTGCTGAGATTGGGATCGCTCGTCGGGTATGCGGAGTCGACACCGTAGGCTGCGGTTAGAGATACATTGCGCGAGAGCGGTTGTTCGGCGCGCAGCTCGAGCCCACGATAGACGTTTTGGCCGATGTTGCCCAGGAAGGTGAGCGCGCCGTCAGCGGCTTGAGTTTCATAGGTCGGGTTATTGACCACCGTGTTATAGACATCGAACGATCCGCTCGACGCTCGCGGGCCATCGCCGAAGCGGCGTTCGGCGCCGAGATCGTACTCGACGGACCGCTCGGCAAGCAGCGACGGATTGAACGCAAGATTTGTGAGCAGCGGCGGCTGGAAGCCGGTGCCGAACGAGAAGTGCACGACGCTGTTGTGCGGGGTCCACAGTACTGCTACGCGCGGATCGACGCTCGTGCCGAACGTACTGTCCCAGCTGTAGTACGTCGCCAGCGTGTAATGAAAGAGATCGTTCGAACTCCAGGTGTAACGGCCGACGATCCAGCCCTGCGTCGCGGTTTGTTGAGGTGGCCCCGGTGCGAGCGCGGACGGCGCATCGAGCGTCTCGCGCCGCAGGTCGAGCGAAAAGGCGAGTTGCGCGTCGATCTTACCAGGCAGCGGCCGCTCGAAGCGCGCGATGTCGTCATCGACGCGGTCGTTGGCGTCCAACAAGTAGGGATTGAGATTGGGCTGGATGTTCTCGACGGATTGATCGCTGACGTTGGTGAGGTGGCTGAACGTCAGCGTCGAAGGCGTCTCGCCGCTCGCGTCCTTGCGTCCGAGCGGCAGCTGCAGATCGAGCCCATATGCCGGTGCGCTTGTGAGCGCCGCCGCGCCGGGAAAATTGTTTTGCGTGAACGGCGCGTTGGGTCCAAAATCGTTCGGATCGTCGGGAGAGCTCAACGGAGCGGACAAGTCGCGGTATGCGGCGGTGTCGCGAAACGTCGCTTCGACAAATCCCGCATTGCCGGCGAACGAGTAACGCACTTTCGCCAGCGTCGTCGTCGCGTCGATACTGGAGCCGACGATCGCGGTTTGCGCGAGAACGCCAGGACCCGGCAAGGCGATGACGATCGGATAGTCGTTCACCTCGCCCTGCGTCGTGAAACGCCGGTACAGCAGCGCGTAGCCGATGCGTGCGTCGGTACCGCTGGCTTCAAGCGTTTCACCGAACGAATCGAAGCTGCCGTAGGAGAAGCGCAATAGCCCTTGCGAGCGCGCGGTCGGTTCGATCGTGCGAAAGTTGATGGCGCCGCCTTCATAGTCTGCGCCGACCAGCGACGATGGCCCAACGCCGTACACGATCTGCACGCCGGCGAATTCCGCCGGATCGAGCAGTTCGAGATCGAAGTCGCCGGTATTTTCGTTGTTGACCTGATGCCCGTCGATGTCGACAAGCGTCTCTTGCGGATCGGGTCCACGCAGCGCGAGCGTCTGCGGCAATCCGGGCGCACCGCCTTGCTCGTGCACCATTGTCGCATTGAGTTGTTGCGCGATGACGTCGGTGAGCTGAAACGCGCCCTGAGCTGCAAGCGATTGCGGATTGATATCGACGACTGGCGCCGATGCGCGCGAGAGCGCATTGGCACCGTTGACTGTCACGCTGCCCAATGTCGCCACGCCGTTGACCGCAGCGCGCGCAAGGACGACATTGAGCTGAGCAACAGCGCCCGCAGCCACCGCGAACTGGCGGTTCGCGATCGGCGCGTAACCCGAGGCGCGGACTGTAAGCACGTACATGCCTTCGCCGACGACCGCGATCGAGAATTCGCCGCGCGCGTCTGTCGCCGCTGAATATCGGTTGCTCTGGCCTTGCAGCACGATCTGTGCCCGGCCGACCGGCATGCCCGCTGTGTCGCGCACGTCGCCGCTCACCGAACCGCTCGCCGCGTACGCCGGTGCAGCGCATGTCGTAAGCAGCACTATTGTCATCAGCGCATAGCGTGGCCACATGTGCAAAGGACTTGGAATCGCCCGGCGTAAGGGCCTTCTCAGCAAACATGAAGGAACGTGTTGAAGGCATCCTGCTCGCGTTGCTCGGCGTGCTGATCTTCAGCGTCACGCTGCCTGCGACGCGCTCCGCCGTGCCTCAGCTGGGGCCGGAATTCATCGGTTTTGGCCGCGGCGTTGTGGCCGGGCTTATCGCGATCGCAGTCGTGCTTGTGACGCGCGACAAGATCCCCGAACGCAAATACTGGAAAGGCTTGGCGATCGTCGCGCTGGGCGTGACGATCGGCTTTCCATTGTTCTCCGCATTCGCACTGCGCACGCTGCCGTCGGCGCACAGCGCTGTGGTGGTCGGACTGCTGCCTGCCGCCACCGCGGTGATGGCGGTGCTGCTCGTCGGCGAGCGGCCGCATCTGCCGTTTTGGATCGCAAGCGGCGCCGGTGTGGTCGCCGTCTTGCTGTTCGCCGCCGTTGAGGGCGCGGGCCACCCACAATTCGCTGACCTGCTGTTGCTGATCGCGGTGATGGGCGGTGCGATCGGCTACGCTGAAGGAAGCCGGATCGCCAAAGAGATCGGCGGTTTCCGCGTCATCTTGTGGGCGCTGGTCTTTTGCGTGCCGTTCCTCACCGTGCCCATGATCGCCATACTCGCCACCAAAGGCATCCCGCACGGCACGCCCGAGGCGTGGCTGTGGTTCGCCTACGTCGCGATCGCCAGCCAGTTCCTCGGCTTCCTGCCATGGTATCGCGGTCTCGTGCTGGCCGGCGTCGCCTACACGAGCCAGCTCGGTCTGATTCAGCCGGTGCTGACGCTTGGCTGGTCGGTGCTGATCTTGGGCGAGCGCGTTAGCGCGTTGACGCTCGCCGCAGCGCTGGTCGTGATCGGCTGCGCAGCCGCGACGCAATGGACTCGTCCACACGAAGCGGAAATGTCGCCCGAGTCCTAATGCCGTAGGGCGGTGACTTTCATGCCGGTGTGGCGGAAAAAGCGCGTGGCGTGCGTTGCAGCAATCGCACTGCTGCTGCTTGTCGTGCGTCTCGTGCCGTTCGCATTTCCGATCCGAGCCGCGGACCTCGTTCAGGATAGCCAGGCAGTCGAATTCACCGATCGCAACGGCCTGCCGCTCGGCACCCTGCTCGCGCGCGATCAAGAGCATACCGCGGCGGTGCGCCTCGCGCACGTCTCGCCGCTTTTCGCAGAAGCGATCGTCGCGGCCGAAGACGCGCATTTTTATCAGCATGGACCGGTCGATTACCGCGCGCTGGCACGCGCCTCGTACGAAGCGCTGCGCGCCCATCACTTCGTCTCCGGCGGCTCGACGATTGCGATGCAGCTCGCGCGCATGATCAGCGCCGCCCCGAGTACCGTGCCCGGAAAACTTATCCAGATCTGGACGGCGTGGCGCATCAGCGCCGGCATGAGCCGCGCGCAGATCCTCGAGGCATACCTCAACCGTCTTCCGATGGGCGGCAACCTGTATGGCGTCGAGGCGGCGTCGCGCACCTACTACGGAGTCGCGGCGTCCGACCTCGACCTTGCACAAGCGAGCGCTCTCGCCGCCATTCCCAACGATCCTGTCGGGCTCGATCCATACGCGCACGCAAAAGCGTTGAAGGTGCGCCAAGCGTACGTGCTCGAGCGCATGGTCAAATCCGGATTCATCACGCGCGAGCGGGCCGAGCGCGCGCGCGCGGAGCAATTGCTGCTCCAGACACGCGGCCGCGGCATCGTCGCGGCGCCGCACTATCTCTTCTGGCTCGGCACACGGTTGCCGCCGCATACGGCGCGCGTGCGCACGACGATCGACCGGCCGCTCCAGCAGTTCGTCGAAGCGCAAGTGCGCGATGTGATCGGCACGCTGCGTTCGCGCAATGTCCATGCCGCCGCTGCGATCGTGATCGACAACCGTACGGGCGAGGTGCTGGCGTATACCGGCTCGCCCGACTATTTCGCGACTGCGCAGCAAGGCAGCAACGACGGCGTTCAGGCGCTGCGTCAACCCGGCTCAACGCTCAAACCGTTCCTCTACGAACTTGCGCTCGAGAACCGCACGATCGAGCCGAACACGATTCTCGCGGATGTACCGGCGCGTTACGCCATCCCCGGCGCTAACCTGTACAGCCCTGTGGACTACAGCGACACGTTCCAAGGGCCCGTGCGCGTGCGCATCGCACTGGCCGACTCGCTCAACGTGCCCGCCGTGCGGGTGCTCGAGCGCGTCGGCGTCGAGCCGTTTCTCGAGCGGCTTCACCGGCTCGGCTTCAGCCACCTCACGCACGACGCCGAGTACTACGGGCTTGGGCTCACGCTCGGCGGCGGTGAAGTCAGCCTATGGGAGCTGGCACATGCATACGCGACGATCGCGCGCCGCGGCGTGGCGCTGCCGCCGTTGACCTGGTTTTCCGATAACAGCGCGAGCGCATCGAACGCTGTGGTTCGCGTCGGCAATGCGACCGTGTGGGAACTCGTGACCGACATGATCGACGACGAGCACGCGCGCGCCCAGGCGTTCGGCGTGAGCTCCGCCCTCGATATGCCCTTTGCCGCCGCCGTGAAAACGGGGACGTCGTCAGATTTCCGCGACACGTGGACTGTCGGTTTCACGAGCGATTACACCGTCGGCGTCTGGGTCGGCAATTTCAACGGAGATCCCATGCGCAGGCTCTCCGGTGTTGCGGGCGCAGCGCCGCTGTGGAACCGCATCATGCTGCATCTCCATGAGCAGCGCGATCCAACGCCGTTCGCGAAACCCGCGGGCATGGTGTCGCGCCGCATCTGCGCGCAAACCGGGTACAAGCCGACACTCGATTGCGAGGCCGTCGTCAGCGAGTACCTATGGCCCGATGAGCTCAGCTCGTACGAGCGGCCGCAGCGCGCAGCTGCGTTGCCGCACGAGTATGACGAGTGGATGGCGCTGCAGCATCGCACGATTGCAGTCGCTGACCGCTTCCGCGTGGTCGCACCGCGCGATGGCGATGCGTACCTCGTCGCACGTGCTGACGTCGGGCGCCGCCCGCTCGAATTTCAGGCTGCCGCGTTGCCCGGACAGAGCGTCGAGTGGCGACTCAATGGCCGCAGCATCGGCAGCGGTCAGTCATTCTTTTGGCCGATGCGGCCCGGCCACTTCACGATCGCAGCGACGAGCGCAGGTCGAACCGACCGCGTGAGCTTCGACGTCGAAGAGGGCACCATCGCACGCAAGCTGCGACCCGGCTTCTCAATCGTCGGACCCTAGATCTACTGAGAAACGATCAGGCTCGACGACGCGGTGCGGCCGAACTCCTCAGGCGCGTACTGGAGACGCACTTCCGAGCCGGGCCACGCGAACGTTCCCGGCGTTACCGAGCGCACTAAGTAGTGGAATGTGTACACACCGGCTTCAAGGTGATCGGCGTACGCGACGACGCGATCTTTGTAGATCACCTGATAGTCGATCTGCCAACTATCGCCGTGCGTTTGGAAATATTGCGTCGACGTCTTGAACGTCGTGTCGACCGCTTCAAGGCCGGCGGGCAGCGGATCGGTGATGACAAGATGGTCGACGGGATGGTCCGTGATGAGCTCTAGGCCGATGTCGAAGACCTGCGCCGGTCCGAGCGTGAGCGCGCCGTCGGGAACCGCCAAACCGATCGACCGCAGCACGGTGTTCGTGTTGACCGGTCCGATCGTGCGCGTCACGCGCAGGCCGTTGAGAACACCTGGCTGATCGCCGCTGAGACGATAGCTGTACGACAGCACATAATGAAGCGTGCCCGCGCCGGTCTTGGCCAGCACCACGTTGCTTTGGCCTTTGGGCAGCTGCGCCGCGGGCACGTGCACCTGGCGCAGCGGATTTCGATATCCTTGGAAGTGCTCGGATGCGCGCTGCGTACCACCCGCGGTCAAGGTCGCGACGAAGTCCGCGTTTGCCGGCTGCGCGCGCGAATAGTCGACGAGCGCCGTGAGGGCTGCTGCGTTGTCGTAATACTCCGGCCACGAGCCTCGCTGGCGCTGCGTGATGATCGCGCGCACCAACTTGTCTTGCAGGTCCATCGGCGCGTTACGAGCCACGAACAAACGCAACGCGGCAGACTGTGCGATCGTCGGCGTACTCATCCAGCGCTGGCCTGGTGGCAAGTTCAGGGCTGCGTTGCGCCCGGTCTCGTAGATCCACTGCTGGATCTGCGTCGTCATCGCCGACGCCTGTGCGCTCCAGCCGGAAACTTCGGTCAGGTAGCGCGCGAGGTCGATCTGATCGACCGCATCAAGCTGATCGCGGACGCCGTAGATGTCGCTCAGATAATCGTTGCGCGTTTCGCCGAGCGCCGCGAGGCCGATCAGCAAGCGCAGGCGCAGCTCCGCGACGCAGACGGCATCGCAGTATTGCAGTGAGCCCGCGGCGGGAAGCATCTTTCTCATGTAATCGCGCACGCGCCCTAGCATCGCGTCGTCAACCGGCAAACCGGCGCTCTTGGTACGCGCCAGCGCTTCGGCCGCATACGGGGTGATCCACGGATCCGACTTCTTCGATGTCGGCCAGCTTGGGAAGCCGCCGTCCGGCAACTGCATCTTGGCAAGGCGCAACACGTCGTTGGCCGCCGCCGACCCGGGATGGAAATCCGGATAGATCTGTCCGTACCGCGTCGCCAGAATCTGCATGTTCGCCGTTATCAGCAGCTGACTGGCGATGGGCTCGAGGAACGGCAGATCCTCATCTTCATCCAAATCCGCTTTGGCACGCGCGGTGAACTCGGGCAGCAAGATGCTCGCGAGCTCCGCATCGAGACCGCCCAGAGTCGTATCCACGTGCTGGTCGACGTTGAGGGGAATGGTCGTCGAGTTCGCCGTCGTGCCGCTCTCGATGGCCGATTCTGTGAGCGGCAGCGTGCGCAACTCCAATGGGACTTGGAACGCGTCGCTTAGATTTCCGAACTTGGTCGTGAATCGCACGGTCGTTGGGCCTAGACCGGTCGCGATCATCGGGAACCGATACGCCTGCGTGCCGGGCTGTGCAGCCGGCGTTTGCGATGCTGTCTGCGTTCGTTGATCGCTGGACGCAAACGCAAGCGGGCCGCTGAGCACGCCCTCGATCGACAACTGACCGGTCAGCGTACCGGTGTTCGTGACCGAAACGCCGGCATCGAAGCGATCGCCCGGCCGTGCGAATTGCGGGAGGACGGGATTCGTCAGCAGCGGTTTGGAGGCGATGAACGTCGTATCGGCGCCGCCGAATTTCCAATCGTTGCTCGCCTGGCTGCTACCGCTCACCGCGACTGCCAGCACGCGCCACGTCGTAAGATCATCGGGCAACGTGAAGGTGAAGCTGCTATTACCAGACGCGTCGGTGAGCAGTGCGCCTTTGTAGAACGCGAGCGGCTGGAAATTCGTGCGCACGCGCGTGCCCGCCGCGGCTTGGGACTCACCGCCGCCAAAACCCCAACCCTTTTGCTGCGGCGTCGCAAAGGGCCGCAGGACGACGTCAGGCCGGTTGTCGGCGAAACGCGTCGGAATGGGCTGGGCGGCGAACACCGTGTCGACAAGGTCCGGTGGCCGATAACCCGACAGCTGGAGAATCGCTTCGTTGACGACCATGACGGCGAATTCACCCGAGACTGGATGACCCAACGCGTCGCGCATCTGCAGCGCGACGGTCTGGCTTTGTCCCGGTTCGAGCGTCTGTTTTGCCGGCGCGATCGTCACTTTAAGGCGCTTATCGTCGAGCGCGAGGTTGAGCGGCGCGAAGCCGGTACGCGAGAGGCTGTCGAGTGAATCGGGCACCGACTTCGAAAGCGGCACACCCGTGCGCACGAGCACGGCTTCGACCGCCGCATTGGGCAGCATGTCGGGCGTCACGGTGAAACTGACGCGCGGCGCGCCGCCGCTCACATTCAGCTCGCGTTGATAGATCGGCTTGTAGCGCACCACGCTGAAGTACAAATGCCCAGTGGGATACGGCGATTCGATGAGCGCGGTTGCGGTGTCGCCCGGTTTGTACGTCTTCTTGTCGAGCTTGACGGTCAACCGTCCAGGGTTTTCGTTTCCCCACTCGACGATGTCCGAACCGGCAGCCCACACTTGGAGATCCGTCGCGGTCGCTTCGTTGTTCGAACCGGCAAAGTTCGCGCGAATGCGGTAGACGCCGGACTTCTCGGGCGTGAGCGACGCCGTAACGGCGTCGTTGCCGGATGTGACGTCGGCTTGTGCGACCGTCGAGTACTGCACTTGCCAGCGATCCGCACTGGAGCCCTCCACGAGCTGCGTCACGCTGCTGTATTTGACGGCTTGCAGCTCGAGATGGATGTGCTGCCCGTCTTTCGCCTTGCCTTGCGCATCGGTGACGATCACTTTGACGGGATACGCGACGTTTGTCTGCGCGACGAAATCGCCCGTGAGACCGATCAGCGAGTCGCCGGGCAACGCGGTGATCGTCTTCGAATCGGCGACGGAAAGATTCGACGCATCCGTCGTCTCCATGTCGACGCGGTACGCCATCGGATACGGCAGATCGTCGCCGATCTTGAAGGTGAGGTTCGATGAGCCGTCTGCCGGGAGCACGCCATCGGCTTGCGCGACGTCGCTGCTCACCGCCGGCGGTTGTTCGGGCCACAACCACTGACGGCCGAACGAGTACTCATCCCAACCCGGCGGCTGGAACTGCGACTGCTGGCGGGTCACATAGAACTTGTATTTTCCGCCTTGCACCGGCGCGCCGAACAAGTACGTGCTTTTCGCGCTGGCCGCCACCGATTCGCCCGGATGCGCGAATTGTTTGTCCGTGCTCAGCTCGACTTTGAAATTCGGCGGCTTGAATTCGGCGACGCGGAACGTGCCGTCGATCTTCACGCCGTTGCGGCCCGTCGCTTCGATCGTGTAGTAACCGAGCGGCTGATTCGGCCTGAACTTGATCTGCAGCGAGAATGCACCGTACGGATCTGTCGTCACCGTGCCGGCGCTCGATGCATCGCCGTTAGGATCGATAAGCGCGATCTTATACGGCGCGCCGGCGTCGCGCGCAAGGCGTCCGGCCGCGAGATAGTACGCTTCGCCTGTGAATTGTGCGGTTTCGCCGGGCTGATAGAGCATGCGGTCCGGGAATATCGTGCCGCGCGACTGTGCATCGGGCGTCCAGTCGGCGTTCATGTCGTAATCGTACGCACCGCTGTAATCGAGCGTGCGCACGAACGCCCAATCGCTGCCTTCGCGCGCGATCGTCAGCAGAGCCGGCGCGTCGCTGAATAACGACTTGCCGCCCATGCACGGCGCCAGCGCGGCGGCGTCGAACGTCGCCGTCCCTGCGGCGTTGGTGTGCCCCGTTGCGCATGCGGTCACCGGCAGGTTGCGGTTATCGTCCAAACGCGAAGGCCAGATCTCGACGGCGGCGCCGGCAGCCGGCGAACCGTCAGAGAGATGATTGACCTGGATGAGTCCTGACTGCGGGAACCATTGGGCGAAAATGCCGAGATTCGTAAGCGCGACCACGCCTTCTACGCGGGCCCCGTTTTCGTCGGAAGACGCGTCCGGGCGCCGGATGCCGTAGGCGAGCACGCCGGTGCGCGCGCCAAGCTTTGCGCGCAGCGGAACCGGAAAGTGCAGGGATTGGTTGGCTGAGGACGCCGCCGGTATGGTCTTCCAGTCGTCAAGCAACGTTGAGATGTCGCCGGCGGGATCGGCGTAGACGAGCTGTGCGGGCGTCAGCGTGCGGAACGACTGCTCTACGGTTTTCGACGGTACGTTGACCGCCCAAAGATCGAGCTGCAGATTGTCGTCTGCAGGGAAGATGAACAGGCCGCTCGGCGCCCACACCGCCGGCGTCAGGTTGCCGGTTCGCATCGTGACGCTCTTCGCGGTGCCGAACGTCTGGCCGAACGTATCCTTCAATCCCGTGGCGATCGAGATCGTGTACGTCGTGGCCGGGTCGAGTGCGGCCTCATCGATCGAGACAAAGCGGCTGCCGTCGTCGCCCGCGAAGACCTGCACGCCTTTCGGCGCCGGGCTGATCGTGATGTTCTTGCCGATCGAATCTGCGACGAGCGGGTTGGAGAACTCGAGCTGCTGGGGCGGGCCGGAAAAGCGCCCCGTATAATCGCCCGCAGGGCCGAGTTTCACGAGCGCGAGCGGCCCGTACACCTCGAACGTGCCCGAAAACGCGTCGGTGCTCGCCAGATTGCCGTGCGCGGGCATGACGCCGGGACTGAACGCAAGCTGATAGCGCTCGCCATTCTTTAGCGCATGCGGCGGCGCGAGCGAAATATTATAGATCCACGGTTTGGCAGAGGGGTCGAACTGCTCGTACGATTGGTCGTCGTATGGTCCGGGCGTCGTCTGCTTCTCGAGCTTGGCATAGACGGGCGTGCTCGTCCCATCTTTGGCGACGATGCGGCCGGCGTTCGCAAGCGACGCAGCATCGAGTTCCGTGTTCGAACTGATCTCGAAGGTAGGCTCCGGACTCAACGGGCTTGACTCTTCGGTGATCTTGGGAAGGTTGCCGAGCTCGATCGCTTGCGTCGTGAACGTCCACGACACGTCGCTGGCCAGTACGTTGTCTTGCAGATCCGTCAACCCCGCGCGAATCGTGACTCGGATGCGCGTCGCCTTCGGCAATGCGCGATCCGCTTGGAATCCGACCATGCGGGGCGTCAAGAAACGGAAATGCCCGGCCAATGCAGGCGTCGTGGTGAAATAGGTCAGCTTGCTTTGCTGAGACTGCGTCTCGATCGCCTCAACGGGAATGAGCGGGTAGGCGAAGCGGACGCGGATCTGCGCGAGGTTATCCGCCTGGCCGGTCGGGCTGATCTGCTCGATCCAGGCCGGCACTTTTGGATTGGGCAGCGGCGAGACCGCCGGCAGCGGTGCCGCTCCGGGCTTCGTGCATCCGGCCAACGCGACGAGAAAGACGGCGATGAGACACCGCCGCCATCCATATGTGTCTGTCATGGACGAGACCACCGCCCGCTCCAAATTGTCGGCGCTTAACTAGCGCGCTCCTACAATAGCGCGCTTCGCTAGCGGCGTCAACGAGAATTTTAGAGTGGGCTAACCGCCGCCTGCGCCGACGCGATCCGCGCTCGGCTCGACCATCAGCGCCGGGTCGAGCACGGTCGCCAGCTCTTGCTCCGACAGCTTGGTGCGCTCGCGCGCAACTTCGCGAATGGTCTTGCCCGTTGCCGCCGCCTCTTTGACGATGGCGGCCGCCGCGTCATAGCCGATGATCGGCGCGAGGCTGGTACCGATGGCGAGACCGCGCTCCACCATTTCCGGCCCCTTGTTGGTGGCCTTGAGTCCGTCGATCGCTTGGCGGGCGAAGTTCAGCGATGCGTTGGCGAGCAGCTCGATCGACTGGAGCAGATCGTACGCCACGATCGGCATGGTCAGATTGATCTCGAAATTGCCGCTCTGCCCGCCAACCGTGATGGCCGCGTCGTTGCCGATCACCTGTACGCACACCATCAGGACTGACTCAGCGATGACCGGGTTGACCTTGCCCGGCATGATCGAGGAGCCGGGCTGCACGGCCGGCAGTTCGAGCTCGCCGATGCCCGCGCGCGGACCGGAGGCAAGCCAGCGCACGTCATTGGCGATCTTCGTGAGCGAGACCGCAATGGTCTTGAGTGCGCCGCTCGCGGCGACGGCGTTATCCAGTGACGACTGCGCCTGGAAATGGTTGCTCGTCTCGTGCACGTCCAAGCCGGTCATCTTCGCCAGTTTGGCGGCGGTGCGTTTGGCGAAATCCGGATGCGTGTTGATGCCCGTCCCCACGGCTGTGCCGCCAAGCGCGACCTCGCTCATCTCGTGCTGCGCTTGCTTTGCGCGCGCGATGCCGCGCTCGATCTGGCCTGCATAGCCGAGGAATTCCTGGCCGAGCCGTATCGGCGTCGCGTCCTGCAGATGTGTACGCCCGGTCTTGACGATGTGCCAGAACTCTTTGGATTTCTTCTCCAGCGACGCTTGCAGCACCGCAAGCGCCGGCAGCAGGTCTTCTTTGATCGCGCTCGCCGCGGCGATGTACGTCGCGGTCGGAATCACGTCGTTGCTCGATTGTCCGAAATTGACGTGATCGTTGGGGTGGATCTTCTTTCCACTCTCGCCGATCAGGCGGCGGGCGCGGTTCGCGATCACTTCGTTGGCGTTCATGTTGGTCGACGTTCCCGAGCCCGTCTGGAACGTGTCGACGACGAAGTGCGAGTCGTGTGCGCCGTCGACGACTTCTTGTGCGGCCTTGACGACCGCTGCGGCGATGTCTTTATCGATGAGACCAAGCTCGGCATTCGTCTCGGCTGCCGCCAGCTTGACCTGTCCGAGCGCTTTGATGAAGCGGCGCGGGTAGCGCAGCGAGCTGATCGGGAAGTTCAGCGCCGCGCGTTGCGTGCTCGCGCCGTACAACGCGGATGCCGGCACTTGCATCTCGCCCATCGAGTCTTTCTCGGTGCGAGTCGGTTGCGTCTCATTGTTCGTCTTCATAGCATGCCTCGTGTTCGGCGATCGCATCGGCGCGGCCCTCGCGCCGCCTTCGACATACGTCGCTGTGGAGCGCGGCGGCGCGCTCCTACGCCGTCGGCTCCTCGATGCGTACCGGCGCGTTGCGCACGTACGTCACGACTTCGGTGCCCATCGGCACGCGCGGGCGGATGTCGCCGACGACCTCAAGCGAGCCCGAGAGCGACGGCGCGTCGCCGTCGGCCGCAGCGGCGACTTCTTCGTAATAGACGCCGAAATGCGGCAGCGACTGCGAGTCGATGAACTCGCGCGCGCTCACGTCAAAATCTTCATCGTCCGCGCCGCCGGCTTCCAGCGGCTGGCCTTCCCAATAGCGCGTGAACGTCCACTCGCCCTCGACGTCGCTGTAGGTGAACGCAAGCGTTTCCGTCTGCAGGATGTCGGATAAGCCTTCGGCGACGCCGCCGTCATCTCGAGCGTGGCCATCCTCGATGACCGTTGTCCAATCATCCTCGAGCGGCAGCAGTGCGAAACTGCGGATGCGCTTGGCCGATGTCACCGCATCGGGCGTGGGCTCGAGCCCGCGCTCGCGCGTCGGCAGATGCGCGGACTCGGCCATGAGCTCGTCCAGCGCGCGCACGACTTCGCCGAGCGGTGTGTCGCGCACGTACACCGTGCCGAAATCGAAGCTCATCGGCCTGCGCTCCAGTTCATCGGCTGAAAATGCTGCGCACGACGAAGAACACGTTCTCCTTGCGTTCGGCCATGCGGCGGTAGAAATACGCGGCCCAGTGCGTGCCGAACGGCACGTAGATGCGCACGCGGTATCCTTCGTGGCGCAATTCTCGCTGGCGCTCCGGACGAATGCCGTAGAGCATCTGGAACTCGAAGTCGTCCTGTCCGATCTCTTTGTCGCGCGCGAAGTTTTGCACGGCGGAGATGATGCGCTCGTCGTGCGTCGCAATAGCCGGATACGTGCCGCGCACGAGCAGCGCGCGCGCGAGTTCCAGGAACTGATCGCGGATCTCGGGCATCGGCTGCAGCGCGACCTCGGCCGGCTCTTTGTACGCGCCTTTGCACAAACGGACGCGCCAGCCGCGATCGATCGCGCGCTCGACGTCTGCGGGTGCGCGCCGCAAGTAGGCTTGCACGACTGGACCGATATCGCGGTAGGACGAGCTCGCGCGCTCGAGGATGCGGTACGTCGAATCGACGCTGCCCGAGCCTTCCATGTCGAGCCGCACGAACATGCCGCACGCCTGCGCGCGCTCGGCAATGCGCACAAGATTCTCGAGCGCGAGATCTTCGGATATCGCTTGGCCGATCGCGCTGAGCTTCACCGAGACGTTGCAGTCGGCGCGCGCAGCGACGATGCGCTCGATCATCGTCAGGTATGTCTGAGTCGTATGCGCCGCCTCAGCCTGCGAGTGCACGTCTTCACCGAGAAAATCCAACGATGCGGACAAACCGTCGGCGTTGAGCGCGTCGACCGCTTCGAGGGCCGTGTCAACGGTCTCACCCGCGACGAAGCGGCGCGCGAGGAAGAACAAACGCCGTTGCAGTCCGGGCCGCCGGTTGAGCACGTCCGCGAAGGTCGCCATGGGCTGGAGGGGTACCACGCGCGCCGCGCGCGCGCCTCCGGCAGGAGTCGCCCGTGCGGCGACGCAGGGTGCTGCATGCTCGCCGCTCCCGAGCTGACCACGTTACGGCTGCTCGAGTCGACGTTTGCCCCCGAGGGCTGCGATCTCGATAGTGCGACCGCACAAGTCGTTCGCGCGCTCGAACTATTGCCGGCTCACAAGCGCGAACAGCTGATCAGCCTTCTCCGCCTGCTCGAATCCCCCGTCTTCTGTCTCGTCATGTGCGGCCGGTTCGCGCCATTCTCCGGACTGGATCAAGAGCGCCGCACGCGGCTGCTCGTGACGATGGGCGACAGCTTCATCGCGCAGATGCGCACCGGTTTTCAAGTGTTCAAGCGCCTGTGCACGTCGGCCGCGTATTCGGCAGTCGACGCGCAGAATGCAAATCCGCTGTGGGCCTCTGTCGGCTACCCTGGCCCGCGTTCCGATCGGCCGGCGCCGGACGAACCGCTGCCGATCGGCGAACCCCGCGAGAGCGAGCTGCGCGCCGATGCGGTCGTCGTTGGCTCGGGCGCAGGCGGTGGTGTTGCGGCAGCGCTGCTCGCCGCCGCCGGGAAGCGTGTCATCGTGCTCGAAGCAGGGCCGCGCGCCGAGCGCGCCGACTTCACGCAGCTCGAAGCCGACTCCATGTCGCGCTTCTATCTCGACCATGCGCTCGCCGCCACGGACGATCTTGGCGTCGTGCTGCTTGCAGGCGCATGTGTGGGCGGCGGCACGACCGTCAACTGGTGCACGTCGCTGCGCTTGTCTGACGCGGTCGCCGCGCAGTGGAAGTCCGCGGCGGGCGGCATCGACTTCAGCGCGTCTCTCGCGCCCCACTTCGATGCGGTGAGTCAGCGGCTCGGCCTTGTCTCAACTGACGAGCACAATGCCAACAACGCTGCGCTCGTGCGCGGTGCACGCGCGCTCGGCTGGCACTACGCGTCCAACCCCAAGAACAGCGTCGGCTGCGGAGAGGGCTGCGGGTATTGCGGATTCGGCTGCGCGTACGGAGCGAAGCGTTCAACCGCGACGACCTATCTGCGCGATGCCGTCGCCGCGGGTGCGACCGTCATTGCCGATGCGAGCGTGAATCGAGTGTTGCTCGAGCGAGCGTCGGCAGCGGGCGTCAGCGCTACTTATAAAGGAAGAGAGTTGATCGTCCACGCGCCGCTCGTCGTGCTTGCCGCCGGGGCGTTGCGCACGCCGGGCATCCTCGCGCGCAGCGGAGCAGCCGGCCAGCACGCCGGCCGCCATCTCAAGTTGCATCCGACGACGGCGCTCTTCGCCGCTTACGACAAGCGCATAGACACCTTCACCGGGGCCATGCAGACGGCGTTCTGCGATCAGTTCGGAGCACTTGACGATGCCTACGGCGCGAAGATCGAAGTTGCGCCCGCACATCCCGGACTGGCCGCGTTCTCGCTGCCATGGCGTTCGCGCGAACAGCATCGCGCGGCGATGGCAGACTCCGCGCACGCCGCGGCCTTCATCTCGCTCACGCGCGATCGCGACGAAGGCTCGGTCGGGCTGGACGATCGGGCCAGCGTGCGCTACCAGATCTCCGAATACGATGCGGACCACATGCTGAGGGGACTGAATGGCTGCATCGAGATCGCCTTTGCCGGAGGCGCGCGCAAGGTCGTGACCTTGCACCAGCGCATCATGGAGCTGCGCCGCGAAGACGCGACGCCCGAACGGCGCCGTGCGTTCGCCGACGAGGTCCTCTCGATGGGCAGCGCGCCGAACGCGTTAGCGGTCTATTCGGCGCACCAGATGGGGACGTGCCGCATGAATCGCGATCCGAGCAACGGCATCGTGGACGAGCGCGGGGCGGTGCACGGGACGAATGGTCTGTATATCGCTGACGGATCCGTCTTTCCGCTGGCTTCGGGCGTCAATCCGATGCTCACGATTATGGCGCTCGCCCATCGCACGGCCTCGGGCATGTTCGCGTGAGTTATCTCTAACTGTCTTGCATATCCCGTCAAAGGTGAGTTTTTGCCCGAGCGCTACTATCCCCAGATAAGAAAACGCGTTCTCGTCTAAGACGAGCAGGCCTCACATAAGGTGAACGGCGCTATAGACTAGATTGTAAAGCGGTCCTAGTTAACCACAACCGTGCAGACGTTTGATCGCGGTTCATCAGGAGAGTCGGTCGCCTTTGCTGATACTTGGTAGGTTCCAGCACTTAGCTGATAACCGAACAGGTGAATCGGAATGACGCTGGTCTGGGGTTGGGTATGGTCTACCCAGTCCTTGAGGACCACAGACTGTCCGGGCTCCAGAACCCTTGACGCCGCCGGATGGCGTGACCCGCTAATATAAGTGCCCGGCGTGACAACATTGCCACTCGCGTCTTTCACGGTTAAATGCACCATCAGATCAATCGGCAAGTACGTGTCGTCAACGTCGACCGGATCCGAACCCTGGTTCGTGAGGATGAAGGAAAATGTAGGATCACTTGCGGCGTGCGTGGGGCAAGTTATTGCGAGGGAAAGTTTGCTGCCCGCCGCATAGCCAGCGCTGGCCGGCGCTGCGCTCAAGAACATCGTTCCGCCGGCAATCAAGAGTAGAAATTTAATAGTCTTCATCTCAACCTCGGATCCCTACTGAGAAGGTAAAGTAGCGCATACGAAACTCCCTCCGTTGTAAATCGCGTTCCATGTCGGCTCGTTCGTAGACGTCGAACTAGTTGCTTGGCTGGAGTTCGTGACATTTGAAAGCGTGTATTTACCGGCATTATTTGTTATCGTCGCGCCCCATGACCATGACAGCGTACCGAGCGTGACCCAGATGGCGTTCTTTCCGGTCGGACGAAATATGAAATAATCGACGAACGAATCCCCGTATGTAAGAGAATGTCCGGATGCGGGCAAAGTAAATTGTGCGGGCGCATCGAGCGCGTGCCACGTTACGGTGGAACCCGCAGCTACTTTGGCAACGGGGTTTGCTTGGCGCGATGCGTTCGTGCTAAAGATCGCGCATGCGTCAGCGAGCGGCGGTGTTGCAGTAGGGGCGGGAGACGAAGAAACAAGCACCTGGGATGCCGCAAAATAGCCGGCGCCCGTATAGCCGCCGCCCATGTACCCAGTGATCGCCTGGGGAGCAGTCGCAGTGAACGCCGTGTCAATGCCTGCCGACGTTGGCAAATTGAGGATCGTCCCAGAGCTCACCGCCTTTGCACCATTTGCCTCAAACACGCCGAATTGGGTGGCTGAGTACGAGGCTCCAAGGTTGACGCTGCTTGGAGTCATGACGAGATACGAAAGGAGCGTGGTCACGGAGGCTGTTTCCAGGCCGTCGGTTCGCTGAACGAACTCGTTTACGCCGAACTGCTGCGGGTTCAGGTTATCGCCTGAGATCCAATAAAAACCGAAAGGACTTGAAACCAGATCAGTGTAGGACAGCACAACGGGTGCTGTCGTGGTGTTCGCACCGAAGTTGTAAGACTCGTACGCGTTGGGGGGCGGCGTCCAGGATAAGTTTATCACGTTATACGAGCCCGTGCCGGAGCCAGGGCGGATCGCGACGCTCAAGTTTTTCTTGAGCCCGACAACCCACTTGGTTGGCGAGGGAGGAGGCGTTCCGCTGACGACCTTGTTCAAGTCCATATCTGTAACGTCGAGGACGGGGCAGTTGTTCAGATTGTTGCTACAAGCGGCTTGGATATAGTTCCGCTGAGGGACGTAGGCCGTGTCGAATGTACCCCCGCCTATGACCTGCCCGGCGGAATTGTAGATCGTGAGTCCCCATGTGTACGGCTGGTAAGTACCAACCTTGATTCCGCTGGCGATTTGCACATCGAGGTTGCATTGATAGAACGTCGGCGGCGGCGACGGCAACGGTGTACTTGTCGCAGGGACCATGCTGCCTGTCCAACCGCTGCTCGTCGTATCCCATTTCACGAATCGACAGCTATACTCGTATCCCGGCGCGGGATTAGGAGGTCCTGACCAACCCCAGTCGACTGGGTTGAATGGCGGATCTCCGACAATGACGCACGCCCACGGTGATGAGCAAACGTCTTCCGTTGAGTCACCTTGCAACGCCGGGTGCAAACGTGCACTCACGATAAATGGGCAGCCTTGGCAATGCGATGGCGTCGCGGCCGCGGCGGTGGCATTGGGCGACGAGCTCAAGGCGGGTGGCGTTGGGGCCGCGCCGTGTCCATTGCAGCCAACCAACACGCTAGCTATCGCCATCGCGGCGTAGCAAAGATACTTAAGGCGACCGGCGATCATGGCTGCACATCTCTACCCACTCAGTCTTCCCGTGCGGCCTCCGCGCACTGGTTCTAGCAGGTGCTTATAAACGCATTCACGTTCTTTTCCACGCGTTGAAAGTCGTGCGATGCGAAGACGAGAAGCGACTTGCCTATTGCAACGAACCATAAGAGCACGAAATAGTGGCGAGGCTCTTAATAAGAAGAATGCCTCGGATATCTTAGGTTAGTAGTGCGAGAGCTGCAAAGTCCCGAGGTTAGCGCTCAAAGGATCGATACACCGTCGGAGTTATACTCCGAGAATCTAGCGTGGTCTATTTCATCGGGGCGGGCGTCGCCAGATAATTGTCCGGGCAGTGGTCGAGGATGTACTTGTGCGGCGGCGTTGCGGCGAGACCGACGCAGATCTTGAATCCGCCGAAGTTCACCGAGCGCAGCACGACCCACACAGTGCCGTCCGCCTTCTTATACTTCGTGCCGTTCTCGAGGATGTAGAGGTCGTCTTTCGACATCGTCCGCTCGTCATGAACGAGCATCGCAGTCAACGCCGCGACCTGACGGTAGAATTCTGAATCGTCCGTGCGCATGTGGAAGCCGAGTACCGGACCTTCATCGAGTCCCGCGTTGAGCCGCGCGTTCAACCGATCGATGGAGGAGTTGGAAGTGGGCTTCGGTGACGGCCGCGGAGTGGGTGAGGGTGCGGGCTGCGGCGTCGGCGTCGGCTGCGGCCGTACGATCGGCAACGGACCTGGGTGTTGACCGGTTGCAGGCCCCGGACTCGTACCGACGCCATGCGGTCCGTTTTGTGCCACCGCTGGGCCAGGCGTCGCGTTCGTCGCCTTCGGGCCTGGCGCTGTTGTCGCCGCTGATGTCGGGGCTGTTGTCGGCGCAGTTGTCGGCGCAGTCGTCGGTGCCGTTGTCGGCGCGCTCGTCGGTGCTGCCGTCGGCGCACGCGTTGGCGGAGCTGTCGGCGCGGTTGTCGGTTTTGCAGTTGCGACGACTTGCGGCGCAATCGTCGGTTTCGCGGTCGGCGGCGCAGTCGGGGCTTGCGTCGGCTTCGCAGTCGGCGGCGCGGTCGGCGCGATTGTCGGCTTCGCGGTCGGCGGTGCCGTCGGGGCGATCGTCGGTTTCGCGGTCGGCGGCGCAGTGGGTGCAACCGTCGGCGGCGCGGTCGGCGCGATCGTCGGCTTCGGCGTTGGCGGCAACGTTGGAACCGGCGTCGGCTTTTGGGTCGGCTGCGGCGTCGGCGTCGGTTTTGGCGTTGGCGGTAACGTCGGTTGCGGCGTCGTCACTGCGACCTGTGTGGGAGAGGGCTGTGGCGAAGGCGACGGACGGTTTGTCGGCTCGACCGTCGGTCGCGGATTCGGCTTCGGCTTAGGCCGCGGTGTCGGTTGCGGCGTGGCGCCATGCTTGGCGGCGAGCTCGACCGGGATCGGGCGCGTCACCGCCGGATGCACGACGACCGGACGCGGTCTCGGACGCGGTTTGGGCGGTTGCGGTTTGGGCGGACGAGCGGGGGGTTGCGGCTGCTTGATCAACGTCTGGACGATGACGTTCTGACTGCTCTGCACCGCTTCGTTCGCAGCGCCGGAATTGAGGACCGATGCCACCAGCAACAAGAGCAAGAAAATGAAGAGCAGATGGACGACGATCGAAGACCCGAAGCCCAACGGGAGGTTATAGCGATTCTCCCTCCGGACTCGCTCGACCGGGGTTAACGTGCTCGGTTGCGGCAGCATGCGGTCCCCCAAACACGACGTTGCCGTGCAATTGTAATTGTGTGCAGTCTGCCTAGGACCCGCGCGGAAGGATTCCCTGTCTGCTCGCGCCCCAGCACATCACACTTAGAGAATTCAGGTCTTAAGGTAGCTCTTGCCCGCGCTATCGACGAGCTCTCCAGCGGTCGTCCACACCTCGCTGCCGCGCAGGCTTCCGTCCTGCACCATGACGCGCACTTGCATATCGCTGCGTCCACCGTACGTGAATAGTTTTGTTTCTTCGACCATACCGCGCGTGCCGTTCGGCAGCGTCAGCGCGTGTTCGCCGATCGCAGTCACCGCAGACTGGCTATTCGCATACACGGATGGATTGCGCGCCGCTTCAATGGTGAACTTGAGATACGTCTGCAGCCAATACTCATTGTAAAATCCCCAGCCGAAGGATTCTCCTCCGATCGAACCATCGAAGCGAACCGAATCGCCTTTGCTCGGCACGCGCGGATACGGACTTGCAAACGCAGCGGCGTGCATCGCTGTAACGATCAACAATGCGCTCGCGATTACGACAGGAAAAACGCGCGTGCTCACTCGTGCGTTCACCCTGCGTCAGGGAATGGCGCCAGCGTCGCGTACGGACTGGGCTGTGGTGTCGTCGCTTCTGGCTCGGGCGCCGGAGGCGGCGTCGCCTCCTGTGGCTGCGGCCGGGCGATGGACTGGTTTTCGTGCAAACCGCACAGCGTCGTCAGCGCTGCGCGCGCTTCGGGCAACGACGGTTGCGACATCAGCCGCGTGTAGATCACGAACCACTCGACGTTGCCGACCATCGTCGTCATCTGCTCGTACAGCACTTCGCGTCCATTGATGGTGCTCGCATACGAGATGTAGTGCGCGGGCTGGCCGCCGCACGTCGACGTGTCCTGGTCCGCGCCGAGACGAAAACCGTTGAGGCCGCGGCTCAACATCGCGATCGCCTGCTTATCGTATTGCGCGGCCGACAGCTGCGTGCGCTCCGCGCCCAGCACGACGTTTTGATGGAATGCGGTGTCGCCGGGATGGACCCACACGCCGAGCATGCCTTGCGGCGGTCTCGCGGCCGTCCATCCGGCGGGCGGCACGAATGGCGCTTGTGCGCCGATCGCTTGCACCGCAACGAGCGCGATGCTCAACGCAATGAGGGCGGTCATCGGAACGTGAAGCCTGCGCCTGCGCATGAATACTATATCGGTTCATCCGCTTTCGAACGTTACGGGACGGGCGCGCATCTATGTCCTCACGGTCGTGCTTGCGCTAGCCGCCGGAACGGGCGGGGGTGCGTGTGCGCCGGCACAGCACGGGGTGCAGAGCAGCGCCGCGGTGCGCCACGGCCCGACTCCCAGACCTGATGTGGCGATCGTGCTGCGCGACGGCCGCGTGCTCCATCTCGCGCCGTTGCCGTTCGGGGTGCTCGCGGCTACCCCGGTCGGCCCCGCGCTCTTCGATGCGAGCGGAACGCGCGCGCTGATCGTGGCGCAATTCATCGGCGCCGGTATCGCGGGCGATTGGCGCTCCGCGAATCCCACGTTCGTGTACGTGATCGACGCGCAACGACGCACCCTCACGCAGCTGTCCACGGATGGGCGCGCGCAGCGCGCATCGTGGAGTGACGCGACGACCGTCTCGATCGATCCCGCGGTCGGCGCGCAGTACGATGTCGCAGTCCAGGCGCCCGCCGGCGGCGCGCTGCCTGCAGCGCGTTTCTCGGCGCGCGACGAAACGCCATCGGGCGGCGTCGCCGTCTCACCCTCTTCGACAGACCGCTTTACCGTGTACCGCGGCTCAGATGGCCGCTATACGATCGCGCAGATCGGCGCCGCGCGCTTTCGCATCGCCGGCGTCGCGCATAACGGCGCATATGCAATCGTCGGCCGCTACCTCGCATGGATCGACAAGCAAAAGCACGTGCGTGCGCAGATCGCGCGCAGCGGTCCGGATCTCGCACAGCCGCTCTCATTCGCCGGTTCGCCATACGGCGATGCGCTCGTGCCTATCCGGCCGCTGGGAACGCCGGTGTATCAGTCGGCGTATCGCAAAGGCGTCGCCTATTTCACTTTTTCCTACGGCGTCCAGCGTATCGTCGCCGCGAGTCAAGACCTCGTGCACTTCTGGTTCCCCGCGCTTCCGCACGAACCGGTCTTCACCGTCGGCGACGGCTTCGGCATTGCGCCCGACGGCGCGATGTATTTCATCCGGCCTGAAGAGGACGTGATGCTGTTCACGCGCGCCGGGCACTACGTGCGCACGCAGATGAGCGGTCTCGATGCTGCGCGCGACCCGCGCGCGCTCGGCGCGTCGATGCCATCGTTCGATCCAACGCAGGACGCGCTGCACGCAGCGCTCGCGCAATGGCGCTTCTACCCGGCCGGTGATTCGAGCGGGAATCGCTGGGTCGTCTCACATCTAGGCCATCTCTTGATCGGCGACGGCGCCGGCTACTTCACCGTGCGCCAACCGCCTGCATTTCCATTCGCCGTTCTCGGACGCACCGACGATGGCCGGATCTGGGGTGCGTCGCCCGCAACGGGTCAAACGCCGCCCTCGAGCACGCTGTGGTCGTCGCGCGACGGCGTCGCATGGCAGCGCAGCGCGCAGTTCGAAGGTGCGATCGGCGCCGTCGGAATGCGCGGCGGCGACGTCTGGATCGCACTGACGCGCTCGTGGTTCGGACATCCGATGATCTGGGTGGCGCCGTTGCGCGATCAAAGCGCCGACCCCGCTGAACCCACAGGAGCGACGTACGCGGGCGAACAGCTCGCTTTTGCGGACATCGCAAGCGGTTTTTTCTTGTTCATGGGAGCGACCCCGGGATGGCGCCTGGACGGGCAAGCCGGACCGTTGAGCGCATTTCGCATCGACGAAACGGCATTGCAGTCAAAGGATCAACGCGGCGACAATCCCTATGCAGCGCAGCGTCTCGATCCCGGATCCGATCCGTCGCTTCCCGCGTTCGAGAGCGGCATACCGGACGCATCGGCCATTCTCGAACCGTCGCTCGCCTGCGGCACACCGTCGATGAATCGTAGACTGACCATGGCGACGAATGCTGCGCTGAATAGCAGCGCGGCGCCTGATAGCGACGCACTCGCCAACGTGACGCTGATGAGCGCCGACGAGGAACGAGCCTTCGAGCTTAAGTACGCGGCTATTCCATATCCGCTTGCGCGCGTCGAAATCGCACTAGACGGCGACAGCGCGCAGGTCGATCGCCAGTGCGATCTTGGCCCATTGCACGCCAACGGCGCGCTCGAACGATGGAGCAAAGATCCGAACGGCGTCTGGCGGCTGAACCAAACGACGTCGCGCTTCCGCTACTGACCTGTGTCGCTGACGACGATCTTCCCCGTCATGTTCGGGTGATAGGAGCACGTGTACGCGTACGTGCCCGCCTTGGCGAACGTGAACGTATACGTCTGGCCGCGATCGAGGTTCTTCGAATCGAACGTCCCATCCGCTGCGGTCGCGGTATGCGACACGCTGTCATCGTTGCGCCACTGGACCGTGCTTCCGGTCTTGATGGTGATCGACGCCGGCATGAACGCGTAGTTGCGAATGACGATCAGCGTAGGACTCGGCGACGGCGGAGCGTCCGCGCGTGCGCCCGGCGCCGGCCATGCAAGCGCGACAAGAGTGCCGACTGCCAGTGAAGCGAGCAGGCGCGATATGTGACGTGCGATCATGGTCCCCCCAATCGAACCGCAGCGCGGCGGCATCGTTATAGTTGCAGGTCACGCGCGCGACCCACCTGCTCGCCGTGCAGGCGCGGGCGCGCTGCGAAGCCAAGCGTCGCTCACTTCAACCGTCCTAAGGAGCTTTGGGCGATGTTCATACTCCGGCTTTTTCCCGCTTTTTTCATGAGCGCCGCCGTCACGCTGCCCGGCGTCGTCGCGGTTTATACGCCGCCGCCCGTCTATCAGCTCACGTTCAAGAAGATCGATTTGACGATCGGCGGCGTCAACACGCTGCCGATCCCGTCGTGCACCGGCAACGTTCCGGTGCTGCGTTTCGTCGTCACCGTCAAGAACATCGGAAAGCTCGATTATAGCCCGGCGCCGGCCAATCAAGCGCTCGAGCTCAAAGGTCCATCGCATACGCAATTTGCGGATCTGCCGTTCATCTCTGCGGGTGGCAACGGGAAAGTTCTCTTCGTGTATACGCCGCAGACCGAGAGCGCGACGTATCCGAATACGACCTTCACGTTCGTCGTGAATCCTAACCGGCGCATCAGCGAGTCCGACTATTCGAATAACTCGTTCACCGAAAAGCTCGCACTCAAACCGCCGTTCTGTCCTGGCCCAGCGGCGACGGCAAACGCAACACCCGCTCATTAGCCGCTTCTTCATCATCGCGCTCGCGTTGGCGCTTACATCCTGCGCCGCAAAGGGACCGCAGCCGTCGCACACGGCGCTGCCATCGCAGGCCGCGGTCATCAGCTTCAACGTCTCCGAAGATGCGCATTCGCTCAATCCGCTCCTGGCGCGCAGTGACGACGAGCGTCAGCTCGCACATCTGACGTTCGACCTTCTGCTGGATGTCGACGCTGCCGGCAAGACCGTGCCCGCGCTTGCAAGCGTCGTTCCGACGCAAAGCAACGGCGGAGTGAGCCGCGACGGCCTCAGGATCACCTATCATTTGCGCCGCGACGTCCGCTGGCAAGACGGCGCGCCCTTCACGTCGCGTGACGTGCGCTTCACCTGGCATGCGGTGATGGATCCATCTCACGATGTGACAAGCACGCGCGGCTACGACCTGATCGCGGCGATCGACACACCCGATCCATACACCGCGGTCGTCCACTTACGCAAGCCGTGGGCGCCCGCGGTGCAGACGCTGTTCACGTACGGCGTACAGCCGGTGCCGCCGCTGCCGGCGCATCTTCTCGAACGCGCCGACAGCGCTGCATGGGAGCGCTTTGGGCTGCATCCAGTGGGGACCGGTCCCTATATCGTGCGCTCGTGGGAGCGCGCTTCGCGTATCATCTATACTGCAAACGATGCGTATTATCGCGGCCGGCCGCGGGTGCGGCAAATCGCCGTGCTCATCGAGCCCGATTTCAACACCGACCTGACGCTGCTGCGCTCGGGCGAACTGGATTGGTCGCTCGTCTCGCCGGCGCAGCGTCTCACGCTGGCTGCGGATCGTAATCTAAAGATCGTGTATGCGCCGTTCGCGGGTTTTGCGGGCCTTTCGTTCAACACGCGCCGGCCGCCGTTCGATGACGTGCGCATGCGGCGCGCGGTCGCCGCGAGCATCGACCGCAAGCGCATGAGCGATGCGATAACGGCAGGTCAGTACGCGCTGACTGACAGCGATCAGCCGCCATACTCGTGGGCGTATGACGGCGGTGCGCATATGCCCGCCTTCGACCCGGCATCTGCAGACCGCGCGTTCGACGCGCTTGGGTGGCGGCGCGCAGCGGACGGCATGCGGACCAAGGGCGGGCAGCGCCTGCAAATCGTATTTGCTGTTTTTCCGGAGGGCGATACCGCGGTGCGAACCGCTGAACTCGCGCAGCAGATGCTCGCAGCGCGTGGCATCGATGTGATCATCAAGAAGGTCACGCTGGCGCACTTCTATCTGCCGGCGGCGGTTGGCGGACTGCTCATGAGCGGTGCCTACGACGTCGCGTACGTGGTCTGGCGCGCCGGCGAAGATCCCGATGACTCGGATCTGGTCAGCTGCGGCGGCGCGTCCAACTATGCGGGCTATTGCAGCGCGGCTGTCGACGAGCTCGAGCGCAGGGCGCTTTCAACCGCAGATACCGCAGCGCGGCGACACTTCTATGGCGAGATTCAGCGCGCGCTCGCGAGCGACGTGCCGTATCTCTTCATCTATGCGCCGACGTACGGATATGCTATTCGCGACGCGCTGCGCGGTTTTGCGCCGACGCCGTTTTCGCCGACGGCGGGCGCGTGGTCGTGGCAGCGCTAACAACGCGGCCCGTTTACGGCAATGGCGTCCAGGTCTCGGCCTGCTCGTCGTGCGAGAGCAAACCGGCTTCCGTCAGCGCGTCGAGCAGCGCGCGCGTGCGCTTGCGGTCGTGCTTGTTGGGCATGCCCTGCCAGAGCATGGCGATATGCGCGACGGTGAGAGCGCCGGACTGATTGAGCATCTGTTCGAGAACGAATTCGCGGCGAAACCCCAAGCTCTCGATCAGCGCGAGGGTCTCGCCAGACTTGCCGCTGCGTTCGAGGCGCTCGATGAACTCCGACTCGGTCATGCGCGCGCGAACGCAGCAGCGATCATCGCAGTGTAGGCCGCTGCCTACATATTGCCCATGTTACCGGTGATGTTGTGCAGGTCGGCGCAACCCACATAGACGTTGATCTGTGCGGCCGACTTGTGGATGTTGACCGAATCGCCCGTGATCGAGACCTGACCGATCGGCTTGTTGACGATCGTCATCGAGTGCCCGGCGACGACGTCGGTCAACGGGATGATGACGGCGCCCGGATGCTCGCAGTTGCCCTTATGAATGTGCGCGGGCTGGATCGCGCCCACGGGTTCGTTCGTGATGCTGATGACGACTTTGGTCTTGTCGGCGCTGACGGGCGTGATCGTGACCGTGCCCTGCTGGCCGCTCTTCGTCATCGGATTGACATGGAACACGTTGTTCATTTTCGCGCCCATCGACCCCATATTCGATGAGTCTGCCGCGAGCGCCACGCCGGCGGTCACAGCGGCTATCGCGAGAGCCGAAAGCGCGAAGGAAAGCTTACGCATATGAACTCCTCTTAACATCGACGATTGCCGCCGCGCATGACGCGCGACGCCTTGGTGCTCGCGACAATTCCGCTCAAATGCCCGTCCTGCCTGCGTCTGCCTGTCCCAAGAAACGCCGCGAAATGCAGTGAAACTTTCGAGCGCTCGCTTGGTAGTCAATGCTGGAAAGGAGCTGACCAATGACGATCCGAGCGAACATCGGCCTCGAATATCCGACGGTTCTTAGCCCTGCGAACGAGCTGGGCGGGTTTGAAGGTTGGGGCGTGCGCATCGGCTAGCGCCTCAACTTCCTGCTATCGCTGCGAAACTCAGGCGGCGAACACGCGCGCGACGGATGCGCGCCGAAAATCAAAGATCTTCCCCACATCTGCGCGCACGAGCGGCAACGCGAGCTCGCCGACCGGCGCGAACGGCAACGAATACGCGACGCGATCGCGCACGGCCACTCCCCCCGGACGTTCCTCGAAGATGTGCTCGTGGCGCCACAGCTCGTAGGGGCCGCGCACCTGATAGTCGACGAACGATTCCAGCGGCCGCCAATCAGTGATCAAAGACTTCCAACGCATGCGCACTCCGCGTACTTTAAGGGTGTACTCGATGACCGCGCCGCGTTGCATCTCGACCGGCGTGGCGGTCCTCATGCGAAAATCGAGACCCGGCGGCGTGATGCGCGCGAGATTCGAGGCGTCGGCGAAGAATGCGAAGACACGCTCGAGCGGCGCTTTGACGGTCACGGTGTCCTCGAATGTGTGTACCGGTTCGTGCACGTCGCTGCCGGCAGCAAGCACGTCGACGAGCGCGGTTTCTAACAACTCGTGTTCGAACGCAAAGCCGGCGCGCAATGCGGCGTCCGCGAGCACCAGCTGGCTGGCGAGCAGCGTCGACGCAAATTCGCCCAAGATGGCGTAGAGCGCGATCGCCGGCGCGTACGCAAACGCGGGCCGGTGCAGAGCGGCGCCGATGGCGCGCGCGAGCCGCGTACTGGTCGTGATGTCCGGCGAGACGGCGTTGACCGGTCCGTGGATCGGGTTATCTAGTGCGAACAGACAGAGCGCAACATCGTCATCGAGATGGATCCAGGGAATCCACTGCGATCCGTTTCCATACGGCCCACCGGCAAACGCGCGAAAGGGCGGCAGCATTTCGCGCAGTGCGCCTCCGTTCGGCCCGAACACGATGCCTTGGCGCAGGCACACCGTGCGCATGCCAAGCGTTTGCGCGCGTTGCGCTTCGCGCTCCCATTCGACGCATACTTGGGCAAGGAAATCGTCGCCCGGCGCGCTCGACTCGAGCAACGGTTCGTCGCGCCGGTTGCCATAATACCCGACAGCCGAAGCGCACACCAGCACGCGCGGTTTGTTCTTGCAGGCGCCGATCGAATCGACGACCGCACGCGTGCCGCGCACGCGCGATTCACGGATCGCGCGCTTCTTCTCGCGCGTCCACCGGCCGGCGACCGTTTCGCCCGCAAGATGCACGACCGCGTCCATGCCTTCGAATGGCGACGGATCGGATGGACCGTTCGGATCAAAGCGCGCGACGTCGACGCCCTCTGGAACGTTGAGCCTGTCGGGCGAGCGGCCGAGCGCTCGCACGCGATCGCCGCGCGCCGACAAGGCGCGCACGAGTGCCGCACCTATGAAGCCCGTTGCGCCGGTGATGGCGACATTCACCGTGCTGAATCTCTCATCAGGGGCGCTGCTTTCGTCGCGCATGCCCTTCGCGCATGCGTGAGATGGGAACGCCGACCTCGAGCCGAAAGGGCGCGCGCACTGAAAGGACGCACGCGCAATGATCGCACAACTGCTCGCTGCCGCCACACTCGTGCTGGCGAGTTCGGCTTTCACCGACGGCGGCAGACTGCCGCAATCCGCCGCCTACAATATGAGTGGCTGCGGCGGTCAGAACATCGCGCCCGCGCTGCACTGGACGGGTGCGCCGGCAGAGACCAAGAGCTTCGCACTGACCATGCACGATCCGGACGCGCACGCGCCGGGCGGCTGGTGGCACTGGATCGTCTTCAATATCCCGGCTTCACGCAGCGATCTCAATCTCAATGCCCAGAGCGCGGTGCAACCGTGGATCAACGGCACGACGAGCTTCAAATCGCAAGGCTATGGCGGCCCATGCCCCCCTCCTGGGCCGGCGCACCATTACAACTTCACGATTTACGCGCTCGACATCGCGACGGTGCCCGGCGCGACGGGTGACATGACCGGGCCGCAGTTGGTCGCAGCGATCGAGGGCCACGTCCTCGCCAAAGCGACGCTGACAGGCATGTACAGCCGCTAGCGCATCAAGGGCGTGGCAAAGCGAACGCGGATCTACACGCGTGCGGGCGACACGGGCCAGACCGGGCTCGTCGGCGGCCAGCGCGTCGCTAAGGACTCGCTGCGCATCAGCAGCTTCGGCGACATCGATGAGTGCTCGAGCGCGATCGGTCTGGCGCGCAGCGCGCTGCGCGACGCGGCGCGCGAAAATCCGCGACTCGCAGCGCTGGATGCGTGGCTTGCATGGACGCAGGACATGCTCTTCAACCTTGGCAGCGACCTGGCCACGCTGCCGGCGGACAAGCGCGAGTCGATCCCGCGAATACGACAGGCGGACATCGACGCATTGGAAGGCGCGATCGATGAAGCGCAAGACGGTCTTCCTGCGCTCGATGCGTTCATCCATCCGGGCGGTGCGCTGTCCGGCGCGTTCTTGCATCTCGCGCGCGCGGTGTGCAGGCGCGCTGAGCGTACAATCGCACTGCTCGCGCGCAGCGAACCAGTCGATGTGCTCGTCTTGGCCTACGTGAACCGGTTATCGGATGCGCTGTTCGCCTGGGCGCGCTACGTCAACTACGAATCAGGTGAGGGTGAGCACCGCTGGAACCCGGCGTCGAAACCGCCCGGCGCCGGCGGATCTTGAACACGCGCTCGAAAATCGCCATCGTCTGCGAGGCCGTCACATCCCAGGTCATCGTCGCAGCACGGCGGCGGCCGAGCTCTCGCAGATTGTCTGCCAACTCATCCTCGTTGAGCACGAGCTCGATCGCATTGGCGAGCGCTTCGGCGTCGCCACTCGGGAAATAGAGCGCGGCATCGCCACCCGCCTCGGGAATGCCCGCGGCATCCGATGCGATCACCGGCGCGCCGTATGCCATCGCCTCCAACACAGGCAAGCCGAAGCCTTCGTAGCGCGAGGGATAGATGACCGCCTTCGCGCCGGCGTACAATGATGCGAGCACGCTCTCCGACACGTGGCCCAAATAGCGGACGGGCGTGCGCATCTCGGTCGTGGCGCGGTCCTCGCTCATCGTCTCGTGGGCGCCGGTCCGTTTGCCCGCGATCACCAGCAGCGGCGGTTCTGCGATCTTGGCGAGGGCGGCCTCCAGCACGTCGATGCCCTTGCGCGCTTCCGTCTCGCCAACGAAGAGCAGATACGGCTGCGCAACCGGTGGCGGTCCCGGGGCGACACGCACCGAGTCGACGCCGAGGTGCACGACGTCGATGCGCTCGGTTTCGATGTTGAGATGACGCGCCAGTTCGGCGCGCGAGAAATATGAGTCTGTGATGATGCGCGTCGCGGTCGCCGCCGCCACGCGGAAGGGCCGCTGCTCTTGGTCGCGCGTCTCCGCGCTGTCAGGCGGCAAGGCGAACAGCGATGCATCATGCAGCGTCGCCACGCCCAACCCGGGCGGTATCCAGCTCATGCCGTTGAACGGGAACCAGATGATGTCGAACGACTTAGGCGTGACCGATGCCCGATGGATCACCGGCATCGAGAGGCCGCCCAGCTCTTGGCGGTAACGCGGCGCGTGCAGCAGCGGCGGCCACTCCGGAATGATCAGCGTCGTCGCGACGTGGTCGCGGCTATAGCTGGACCAGCAGCGCAGCAGCGCTCGGGTGTAGCGCCCGATGCCACGATGGTCCCCGGGAAGATTCCAAGCGTCGACGCCAATGCGAAGGGCCACGTCATTCACCTCGTGCGGAGGGTGGCTGCCTTGGAACCATCAATTCGGGCGTCATGACCGGCGCTCCCGGTGTCGTCGCTCACATGATCGTCGGACGTCGTGCGGAGTTGTATCTCGCCGATGCGCTCGCATCGATCGCGGATGTCTGCACGCACGCCGTGATCAATGACAACTCTGGCGACGCGGACGGCTCCAATACTACCATTATCGGAGCCAGCGCCTTCGCGCGCAGCGGACGCCTGACACACTTGCGAACCACTTTTGTCGATTTTTCCACCGCGCGAAACGCGTGCATCGATGCCACGCCCCCGGAGTTTGCCGGCGGCTGGGCGCTGTTCGCTGACGCCGACGAGGTTCATGGCGGCGAGCTGGCCCACATGGCTGCGCTGCTGGGACGACTGCCCGCCGACGCCGATGCCCTCGATGGCTATTCGCGCAATTTCATCGGATCATTCGATTATTGGAACACGCTGCATCGCAGGCTACGCTTCTTCCGGCTGGCGCCCGGCCGGCGCTGGGAAGGTGGGGTGCACGAGCGCCTGGCTCCGTTGGGGCGGCGCGTCGCGGTTCCGGCAGTCGGCGCTCATTACGGTCATGTCTGCACGCCCCGCGACGAAGTCGAGCGCGAACGCCTGTACAAGTCGCTCGGCCAGCAGGTCACGCTGCTCGACAAGGCGAGCCTCGAGCAGATCACTCCGCAACTCGTGTGGGGCGAGCAGCTGCGCGATGCGCTGCCTTTTCGCGGCAGCCATCCGGCGGCCGCGCGAGCCACAATCGCGCGCCTGCGTGCGCAGTGGGCCGACACGTTTGCCGATGTGGCACGCATCGTCGCGCAACAGTCGCTGGCGGACAAAATCCGCAATCGGGCGCGTGCGGCGAATTACGCGCAGACCATTTGGTTCAGAAACCTCGACGCAAGCTTGCGCTTAGGCTTTACCGCAAAAGCGTAGCGGGTTCATTCGAACCCGCCACGCGCCCAGGAACTCTTGAGATCTAGTGACCGCGATCTGACGCAAGTGCCGCGTCAATTTGCTCGCGGCCGTACTGCAGCTGCGCGATAGCGTCGACGCGATGACCGTCGTAGTCGTGATTGTCGCGTTGCAGGACGTCGATGACTTGCTCGATGTCGCCGCGCACGTAGGCGAGATTGCGATCGCTGCGGTTCCAGCCGCCAGGTTCGACGCTCAGCGGCGTCGCCAGCGGCATGGCGTAGTCGTGGTTGCGGTCGTAGCGCAGGGCTAGCGCGAGCTGCCCGCGTGCGTCTTGGAAGTCTTCGATGGCCTTCACGCGGTGGCCGTCGTAGTCGTGCTGATCGCGCTGCAGCATGTCGATATCGCGCTCGACGCGCGTCTGCGCCCAGCGCAGGTTGCTGTCGCTTTGCGGGCCGGACATCGCAAGCGACATCGACGGGGCGATCATCGTCGCTGCCAACGCGCTCGCGATCGAAAGGGTCATCAGGCGGTTCATGAGTGTGGTCTCCTTCGCTTCACGTGCGGCGCGTCGCGCCGTCACAGGACTTGTTATCCGTGAAACGTGGAAACCAGCGCGCTTTGGCTGCGACGCCCGTGAGGACTGCGTGAGCGGCCGATGAGCCCGGGCTTAAACCTCTAGAGGAACCAGGAAGCCGTATAAGACGACGTCTTGAAGAAGTTCAACAGCTGATTGGCGACCTTTGCCGTGCCCGTCGGGTTGAGCGGGTGCGTGCCGTCTGCCTGGTAGTCTTGCTCGCCGTTGCACGGCGAACCGCTCTGCCCATTGCACCACACCATGCCGTCCGAGCGCGCGGACGTGCCATTCGCCCAGACGTAGGCGGCCCAGCCGAGCCAGGGCGCAGTGCCCGCGTTGTAATTGAGATCGCCCGCGATGGGGTCCACGCCGCCTCCTTGCAGCTGCGTGATCTGTGCTTGGATCAACCACTTCACCGCGAAGCCTGATTCGTAGGCGTAAGGTTCCGGATTCAGCGGCGTCGTCGCATAACCGCCATAGATGCGGCTTGTCAAGAACACCATCTGCAAGTTGGGATAGCGTTGCTTGGCGGCGCGCACGATCTGACCGAGATATCCCTCGAGCACGTAGGCATCCGCGCCGGCGGCGGGCAGCGACGTCGCCGGATTTTCGTCCGCCTCCTTGAGCCAGATGACTTGCACTTGTTTCTCAGACACCGAGAGCGGCGGCAGTATCGTGTTCGCAACTCTGTTGTAGTTGTTGCACCAGGGCGGATTGGCCGGCAAGCAGTGCGCGGGGTTAGAATCAAGCCACGTCTTGCCGTCTTGTCCGGCAAGCGCGCCGTCGGCGATGACGAGCGCAGGATTGAGACCACCGGATGCGGTGGCGAGCGTCGTGAACGTCGAGGCGACGCATGCCGAGCCGCCGCCGTTGCCGCACCACTCGTCAGTGGTGTTGGACATGCCGATCGACATCAGCACGATCTTGCCGCTCGCGCTCGGATTCCCGTTGACGTCCAACGGCTGCACTTTCTTCGAAAACGTCATCCCATCGGTGTCGTGACCGGCCGGCGCGCTGTTTGAACCGTTCGGATAGAGGCCGCCCTCAAAGCCCAAATACGTGCCGGCGCCCAAATCGGTGAGCGCGATGCGTCCGGTCGGAACGGGCGTCGGCGTCGACCCGCCCGAGTTCGGATTGGGCGGATTGGTGATCGCACCGCCTTGCGCGCAGCCGGCGGTAAGAACCATACAGATCGCCAGCAGCGGCCCTGCGAATCGAATGCGCATTCTATCATTAACTATCGGCATTCGCAGGGGCGAGTTATCCCGCGTGCAAAGGCTCTGTATTATGGAACCGCTCGATCTGACCAAACAGCCTCCACGCGGCCCACGCGAACGACTCGAAGGGCTCGTCCTCATACCCCGCACCATCGATAAGATGCGCGCCTCCTTACCGGGTGGCAATCTCGGCGGCTATAAGGTGCCGGGATTCAGCTCGCGCCTTTTGCAGTTGATCGGGGTCAGCGAAGACGATCTGCTTGAGGTGGTCCGCACGGCGTCGTCGGACGCGGACGTCGCAGCGTGGCTGCGCACGCACGCCGACACGTCGAAGTTCGCAGAGCTAAGTCAGAAGTTTGAGCGTCAGACAGTGTCGGACATGAAGGATCAGGAGGACTACCACCGCCGCTATCCGATCGCGCGGCGGCTCGGCCTCACGAATCTCTTCGACGTGCTCGAGGCCGACGACGCCGAGTTCGCAGCGGCTGCCAAAACCTCGTAGTCCATCGCCCGGCGCTTGATGCAACGACGGCGCTTGATCGAGCGCGGCTTCGTATGGGTTGCCGCGGGCTCCGCATCGTATGCGCTCGTCGCCGGTGCGCTCGTCGTCGTACACTGGAACCGGTGGTTGGCCGGCGTGGACACGGGCATCTTCACCCAGGTCGTGCTCAACTCGTTCCACGGTTTTCGCTCGGCATTCGAGAACGGTTCTGATTTCGCCGTCCACTTCTCGCCGCTGCTCATCGTCTTCTATCCTTTACTTGCGCTCACACATTCGGGGCTCGCGTTGCTGCTGGCGCAGGTCGTACTCATCGCGGCCGTGCCCTGTGCGCTGTACGCACTCGTTCGTCCGCATCTCGACGAGGCGCTGGCGACACGTATGGGATTCATCGCGCTGCTCTATCCACCGCTGGCGGCGATCGGCCTCGGCGACTTTCACATCCTCGCGTGCCTGCCGCTGCTGATCATCGGCCTGTTAGGGGCCGCCGATCGCGGGCGCTGGGGTTGGTTCGCCGTGCTCGCTATCGCCGCGCTTGGCGTGCGTGAAGATGTCGCACTCGAGTTGGCGGTCATCGGCATGATTGCGGGCATCGTGCTGCTGCGCGCTCACAGGGGAATCGGCACGCTTTTTTCGGATGCGCAACGGCGGCACGAGGCGGGCATCGCGTTTGTCGCCTTGGGTGCGGGCGCGCTCGGCGTCTGCATCGCGTACTTCGGATTTATCCAACCGGCGAATGCGCGGTACGGATGGTACCCGCTGCTGTACTACCATTATGGCGCGCGGCCGCGTTCCGGCGTCGTCGCGCAACCGCCTGTGGCGCCGCCGCCGAATCCCGCAGCGACGCCCATCGGCGCCGCCCTCCAACGCATCAGCTATCTCATCGAGGCGTTCGTGCCGCTCGCGCTGTTGCCGCTGGTCACGCGCTGGTGGCTGCTCGCATTGCCCGGGCTGATCGTCGTCCTCGCGTCCACCGCGCAGTCGATCCGCACGATGGGCACGCAATACTCGCTGCTGTGGGCACCGTGGCCGCTGATCGCGACGGCGCTCGCATTGATCGTGGTCATGTCGACCGCCGGCGAACGCGCGGCCGCACAGCGGGCAAGCGCAGCCATTGCGCTCTGCGTCCTCTTCTTGATCGCGTTCAATCCGATGCATGTCGGCTATTATCTGCGCGCGCCCTACCGCGACCTCGCCGCTGCGCAACGAGCGCTCGCCTGCGTGCCGCCCGACGCTTCCTTTGCGACGCACGACGAATGGTTCACTCACGTGGCCGGCACGCGTGCGCTCGCCAATGGCGATGTGGTCGACGGCGTCGAGTACTTAGTCTATGCGGACGACTACAACGACGCGACCTTCGAGCGCGAGATCAAGCCGAAGCTGCACGCGCAAATCGCGACGGGCCGTTGGCGCGTCACGTGCAGCGAAGGCGCTGTGAAAACATACCAGCGAGTGCGCTAACCCGTCTTCGTCTTCTGATAGGCGTCGCAGTCAGAACAATACTGATCGTCGTCGGCTTCGTTCTGACAGCGGATCCACTCGCGTTGTTCTTCTTGTGTCGGTAATTCGACGTCGGTGATCGGCGCGCGGTGTTGGCCGCCCGAATGCCCGGCGTCGTAGCAGGCGCATTGCATGCCCGTCCCTTCTTCGCCTTGGGCGGCGAACCCTAACGCGCTGCCAGGCGTGCCGGCGCACGCTTTTGGGTACACTTCAACGGAAGAGAGGTGACCATATGCTCGCACTTTTACTCGCAGCAGCCCTCAATACCGGGTCGTGCGCGAACCCCAGCATCGTTTCAGCCGGCGTCGAATCGGTGGCGCAGAACGGCGCATTGAACCGTTATACGATCGCCATCGTCGTTCAAAACCGGGGCGGCGTCACGCAGCCGAGCGATCTGCTGGAGTCCGTCGATGTGATCCAGGCCGGCCAGAAAACCGGTCAGATGGGCCTGCAGCCGCTGCACCCCGGCCAGTCGCAGAAAGTCATCTACACCTTCGACCGCTCGAACGAAGCGGCGAACGGCACGACTGACTTGACGTTCTCGCTCGACTTCAACGGGCGCGCCGGCGACAACATCGACTGCCACGGCGGCCACGAGAGCGTGACCATCAGCGTCTGAGGGTCTTCGCAGTCCTCACACAGAGCGGCTCTAGCGCTTCCGGCTAGACCGCTCTTTTTCTGATGCGGCGGATACGGACGTCCGCCAAGAATGCAACAACCGCTTGGTAAACCAAACGATCGTCGATTTGCCCTATCTAACGGGATAGCTTTACTATCGGCGGCGCGCTTTTCAGCCGGCGCGCGCGCTGTTCGTTGAGATAGCCGCGTCTTCTATGCCGAGAGATCGCCTCGACGCAGACTATCCTCTAATCCTTCGACTGCGAGCCGCAAGTCGTTCTTCCGAACCGCATTGTCGATCATGGCGCCGAAGTCGACGCGGCAGCCCCCGATGTCTATGACGCGCCGCAGACGCAGCAAGACCTGATTCTCCCCATGGCACGCGTGGTCGCCAAACGCCTGCAGTTCGTCAAAGCCCTGGTGGCATTTCCCGCACACATATTTCCTGTCCAACTCGTCGTTCCGTCCTGCCGCCCCAGTTGTGCCCAAGTCTTCTTCATGTTCCCGCTTTTGAATCGCTCGAAGCCTTGGAAACGTCGAATACGACCTGATCCCACAACCAGAGCTGCTGGAAGAATGTTCGCGCCCGTTCGCGATTATCCGCTGGCGCTGTGATCTCTTCAATCGTGCGGATGCCGTTGACGCCGTTGAACAGTGCGAGCTGCGATTCGTCGATTGGGAAGTAGAGGTCGGTGAACGAGTGGGCGCGATTGATCAGAACCGCCGCAGCGCCGGCTGGCAACCGTTCGCGGACGACGATCGTATCGGGCAAGCGGACCGGTACGTATCTAGGCCATGCGCCCGCATCAAAATCCGGCATGCGCGGCGGATCTTCGTTGCGATAGGCGATCGCGCTGTGGCGTGCCATAGTCCCGCGGAACAGTTCCATCGCCGCGAATTGCTCGTTGCGCGGGAGGCGAGCGAGTCTACCGGCGTGCGGCGTCGTCGCCGGCGCACCGCATGCCGGCACATACGGCGCTTGCCGTAGCCATCGGCCGAAGGTCAGATCAGCAGCGTCGAGGAGCCCGAACAGTTGCGGCACCGAATATGCCCGGTCATTCGGGTTGAGCAGCGCGTCGGTGATGCCGGACGGACTTGCAAAGTCGGGAGAGTTCTTCAACAGCGGCTCCAGCGGATGACCCGGTGGAAGGGCATGAAGCGCCGCGACGAGGTCCCGGATCTCTGACGCGGTCGCGCTGACGCTAAGGCGGCGACAATATTCTTGCATCATGTAGATGCCGGCCCGTCCGTATGGCGCGTAGAGCATGAGATGAAGCGCGCCGCGTGGCGCGAGCACCTGGCGCAGCGCGCGCAATCCGTCGCTTGGGCTCGCCAAGTGGTGAAGCACGCCGGTGCAGACGACCTGCTCGAACGTGCCTTTCAGATCGCCGGCGCGCTCCACTGCAAGATGTCGCACTTCGAGGTTCTCGAGCGTATATGTGCGTTTCAGATCGAGCGTATGCGCGATGCTGGCTTCGCTGACATCGATGCCTACAACGCGGGCGTGCGGCCATCGGACGGCATAATGCGCGGCCTGATTCGTGCCGCAGCCGGCGACGAGGATACTGCGGTCATCGCGATAGGGCTCATCCGGCCAAAACAGATATGCGTCGGCTCGCCGGCGTTCGTCGGTCCATGCACGACGATACGCATCGATATCGTCAGCCGGCGGCGGGTATGGATGGTTGTTGTAAAACTCAGCGACCCGCGCCGCAGTCGCGGCGCGGGTTGCCGTGTCGTCAGCGCTTTTCAGGCGCTGATCTACGCGCTGTCTACCCGTGCGGCGTCTTTACTTGTGCGAGTACGGAGTCCAAGTTGAACGACGCAGGTTTTTGTCGCGGCGGGAACTTGACGAAGTC
>JAFAKE010000027.1 GCA_019235715.1 Vulcanimicrobiota bacterium | reverse complement strand
CCGAGGTTCCACAACGCCATAAGAGCACCAGCCCGGCCTTCCGGCAGCAAGTTCGTCGCCAGCGCCCAGTCGACCGAATAGTACGAACCCCAGCCCGCGCCAAGCACCATCGCGATAAGGGCGACGACGAGCAGCCCGCTGGTGACGGTCAACGCGAGCGCCCCGCCGGCTAGCAGCGCAAGCGCTATATAAATGATAGATTTTTTCGAAAAGCGGTCGCCGAGCATGCCGGCGGGCACCGTGCCGACCAGCGAGCACACGACCATCAAGAGGAGCAGCGATAAACTCGACGATTGATAGCGCTCGACGTGCAGTGCGAACCGCAGATAGAAGCCGAGGAATGGCAGAATCAAATACAGTCCGGCGCTGACAAACGCGCGCGAGATGATGAGCCACCAGAAACTCGTGCGCGAAGGCCACATGGCGAGCACGGCCTCGGGCTGCGCGACGTCGCCGGGCTGTTCGCCGACGCCGAACAGCGTCACGGCAAGCGCTGCCAGCAGCGCGATCGAGATGACCGTCACGAGCACCAGAAATCCGCGCGTGTACGCCTCGACCGTCACGCCGGGCCCCGGCTGGTGCACGACAAGTTTCGCAAGCAGCAGACCTGCGGCAGTACCGGCAAGGCGCATCAAACCCATGAACGCTGACGCCTTGCCCTGCGCCCGCTTGGCGATCCGATCCGGGATGAGCGCTTGGTACGGACCACCAGCAATGTTGAGCGCGATCTGCACCGCCGCGAACGAGACGACGACGGCGCCGAAGCTCGGCGCAAGTGCGAAGGCGTACAGCGCCGCGATGTCGAGCAGCGTGCCAAGCACGATGAACGGCATCCGCCGCCGCGCAAGATCCGACCAGCGTCCAGCGCCGTATTGCGACAATATCGCGAGTAGAGCGCCAACCGCTCCCAATACCGCGGTCGCGCGGCCGTACATCGTCGGCGGCATGAAGCGCGCGATCTCCGCCTGCAGGGTCGCACCGAGCAGCGCTGCCCAATGCATCTCCCACGCGAACCAGTACGCGGCGAGGGCGAACTGGTTCGCCGGTCGCGACGGCGGCGCGCTCGCGCCGCTCAGTCCGCTCACGAAGCACCCATCCTTGCGCGCGAGGCCTCAGCAAAGCGGCTGCGGGCGTATGCGAAGTCTGCCGCATCATCGCAGTCCATTGCGAGCGCCGGATCTGCTCCGCGAAGCGCGCGGAAATCCGCAGCGGACAGCGATCGCAAGCGGCTCTCGACGTCACGGATGCGCAGACGCTTGCAAAGGAACAGCAGCGTCAGGCGTGGCCCGAACAGCGCGGCAAGCGCCAACAAGTTCTTGCGCGCCGCAAAGGCGCGCCGCAGGCGGTCGCGGTCGCGTAAGATGAGCGCAGGCTCGACCACGAGCACGCTGCCGCCCGTCCATTCACCGTCGGCAAGACGCGCAAAGCTGGTCCGCGCGCCGGGAAAGGCGGCACAAAACTCAGCGCGCGTGAACACAGGATACGCACATGCTACGCCGTCGGGCACGAGCGCTATGAGACCGGCGATCGCTGCCGCCGTGATAAAGGGCAGATCGGACGCGCAGATCAGCGCGCGTTCGCTCTCTGCAGTCTCAAGCGCGGCGATGACATTCTGCTCGCCGCTCTCACGCTCGTCAAGCCAGCGGTCGACCGGCAGTTGCGGATCTCGCACCTGCTGCGGACCGACGACGGTGATGCGCCCGACGGCGGGGACGGCGCGCAGTGCGTCCACGAGGATGGCGAGCAGCGTGCGGCCGCCGATGCGCGCGAGCGCCTTGATCTGTGCGCCTGCTTGGCGCGCGGCGTCATGATCGAGACGCCCGGCCGCCGTGATCACCGCGTCAAGCACCCGCTCAGGTTGGCAGCGGCGCTGACGGCGACCTGCACACGATCGCGGTCTTGCTCCCGCCTATCGTTGCGCAGACGAGAACCGCTGCATTACCGCCGCGCGCCTTGAGCAACGCGCTGAGCTCCTCGGGGCGCATAGGGAACGCGCGCGTCTTTATCACAAGCCGGCCGATGGCGCGTACGCGCAACGCCGCGCGCACTCGCTTGACGCTGAACGGGAGCACTTCAAGCACCTCATACCAGCGTGCATACGGCCCTGACTGCGGCTCGTCAGCGCTCATATAGGCGACATGTGGATCGAGCACGTGCGCTCTCAAGCGCGTGCACAGCTCACCGAGCAGGCCCGCGCGGATGACGGCTGCATCGGGCTCACCGAGCCAGCGTCGTAGCGATGAGATGGGCGCGCGCATCCTTCGTCCATCAAGTTCGTGCACACCGCTCTCGTCGATGATCGTCGCACGCAGCGCGCCATGGGCGCGACCCAGCTCGCCGCACCACAATACCGCTTCTTTGCACACACCGCGCTCGGAGACGACCTCTACCTCGACGGGCGCGCCGCAGGCCTCGCGCAGCGAGTCGACATCCGCGCGCAGGCCCGGAGCGACCTTGACCGCCAGCGCTCGGCCTGGCAATTCGGCTGCACGCTCGAGCAATGCGTGCAAGGGCGGCTGATAACGCGCAACGTCATGCGTACGTTCCTGCGCGGAACGGCGCGCGGGATCGGCAAAGGCGGCGTCACCGTCAAGCGGCCAGCGCAGCGCGTCCGCGTGATGGAACCGGATCTTGCGTTCGACGCCGTGCACGCGCGCGTTCAGGCGCGCGCACGCGAGGGCATCGTCGTCGAGATCGGCGGCGTCTACGATGCTCCGCACTGCAGTCGCCAACGCGATCGTATCGCTGCCGATCCCGCAGCACAGGTCGGCGATGCGGTCGTAGCGCGCAAAGCGCTCCGCCCGATGGCGCGCGACCGCTTCTGAGGACGACTGCTCGTAGCCGGCACGCGTGAAGAACATCTCGTTTGCGCGGCTGAACTTGCGCGCGGCACGTGCGCGCCTGCGGGCAAACGACGTCGCCAGCGCTGCGCTCGCGACGGCGTGGTCTGCACTGCGCCGCGCCTGTGCTGCGGCTTGCGCCGCGTGTGTTTCGTCGAAGGACGCGAGCGACTCGAGCAGTTGAACGTTTTCGGGCGTCGCGAGCCGTTCGTACGGACTGGGCGACGGCGCGTCAGGCGAGCGCGCGTCAGTCACCGCTCGGCACGCTCATCACGTGCAAACCACCGTGTGCGTTAAGCGCTTCGCTCGCAGCAGGAGCGCTCGCGCCGTCAAGGTGCGCGACGAGCGCAAAACCATGGTGCTCGATCTCGTCGACGATGCGAAACGCGGCGTGCGTCGAGCGCTGGGGAGCGAGCGCGCCGCCAAGCGTCGCGCCGGCGAGCGCACCCACGATGAAGAACACCAGCGCGTAGACGAGCACCCTGTACGTTGGACCGACGGGGATGATATCGAGGCGCGTGAACGCGCCGAGCGCAAGTCCGAGCGCCGCTCCAGCGAAAGCACCGATCAACGCGCCGCGATTGATGCTCGCCGACCCGACCTCGGCAGAGGCAAGACCCGGAGCGCCCGCAAGTGGATCGTCTGCCTCAATGTCATGGCGGATGCCGAATTCGGCGGCTAGGGCATCTGCCGCATCGTTCGCCTGACGCGGCGCGCCGATCGAAATGTCGGCTGGCGCCACGCCGGCTGCGAGCAGCGCCTGTATCGCGTTCTTCGCGGCATCTTCATCGGCGACTGCGCACGCGACAAACACCGGCGCTGGTGAAGGGGCCTGCATCGTCGCGCGTAATTCCCTCTCACACACATGCAGTCCCGCGACGAATCACGCGTCCTTGTCGGCAGACCTGTCACCGTGCGCGTGCACGGCGACGATCGCGCATATTTCACCGATGCCCACCGCGCGTGGATCGGACGCACCGGGCACGTGCACGCGGTCGTGCCGGGCGACCGTGACAACCCGCTCATCAAAGTGGGCTTCGAAGACGGCAGCAAGATCGTCTTCTTCCGGCTTGCCGACCTCGACGTCGATCGCGAGTCGGCGCGTGAGGCGCCGAAAAAGCACGGCGCTCGCGGCAGTCATCTGCCCAACTGATCCGATAACCACGCAAGTCCCTGGACGACACGCGGTCCGTTTCGCTCGATGAGTGAATCGTCGGGCGGCCGGACGACGCGTCCGGCGCGCACGGCGCGCAGGCTGCGCCAGGGCTCGCGCGCTCGCATTTCCGGACCGAACGGCGTGTCGTTCGACACGATGATGATGTCCGGATCGGATTTCACGATCGCTTCTGCGCTGAGATCGGGATAGGGCGCGGTCGAGGACGCCGCGACGTTGTCGCCACCGGCAAGCACGATCAAATCGTTGATGTACGAGCTCGAGCCCACGGTGAAACCGGGTAATCCCAGCAGGTATAGCACGCGCGGACGCGGTGTGCGCCGAGCGCTCCGCACTGCGATACGACCGAGCTGCGCGTGGATGTTGCGTGCTAGGGCGTTGCCTTGCACTTGCTTGCCACAGGCGGCGGCCACACCAGCGATATCCGCATAGAGATCCGCAAGCCTGCGATTGGGGAGATATACGACGCGAATGCCGAGCCGGCCGGCGATCGGAGCCGCTTCGTGTTCTTGGTCGTGGAGCGCGAGCACGAGCGTCGGCGCAAGCGCGGCGATGCGTTCCAAGTCTGCGTGCGCGAGGTCGGCCACATGCGGCAGGCGCTTCGCGGCGGCTGGATAGTCGTCGTAGGCGGTGTCGGCGATGAGAACATCCTGGCAACCGATTGCATATGCGATCTCGGTCAGCGAGGGCGCGAGCGAGATGACGCTTGTCTGCGAGGGTGCGTGCGATGCGCCTGGACCGCCAGCATGGTACTGCATGCTGGAGCACATCGCCAAGGGTAGTGCGACGATGATGGGTGCCAGGATCTTCATTTTGCGGTGAGACGTACCATGAACGTTGTGCCGAGCACGGGATATCCATAGGTTTGCTGCACGCGCGCGCCCATGAGATTGTTCACGCGCAGCAGCAGCGAGAGATGCTCGTCGAGATTGCGCATGACATGAAATCCAACCGTCGCGTACGGTGGAAGCAGATGTATGTTCTCTTCGTCCGCGTACTGCCGTCCGATGATGAGCAGATCGAGGCCGTCTTCCCCGACCTCCGTCTTTGGCGTCGGATCGTGACCTGCCCGGCGCCACAGTTCGAGACCGGTGGTGTACGTCGGCCGGTACAGAAGACGATTGCCTGTAGTGGTGACTCCATTGATGTCAGGTGCGGTGCTCAGGTCTTGTGCAACCGGATACGCGCTATAAGCCAACTGCCACCCGACGCGTGAGTTGTATGCGTTGCTGATCTGAAGATCGTATCCGCGTACGCGTGCTTTGCCGACGTTGAACGGGAGAAAATCTCCCATCGTATCGATCTCCTGATTGACGATGAGATTGTTCGTGTCGCTGCCGAACAACGTCGCAAAAGCGTCCACTTCCCTGTTGTACGTCCGGGCTCCGACGTCGAAAGTCGTCGCATACTCCGGTTGGAGGCTTGGATTGCCAAAACCCGGGAAATAAAGTTCATCGAGATTCGGCGCGCGAAACGCACGCGCGTAACTGGCTCGAACCGCCGTTCCGTCCGCACCTTGCTCGCCGCCCACCTGCTCGCTGATCGCAAAGCTCGGCAGGGTCGTGGCTGGGCTGCCCTGCGTGTGTGCGAATTGAACCGCGGCGTCTATCTCGGGCCTTCCTTTCCAGGTGTACGTATCTCCGACATAGAGGTCCGTCGTCGAGCTCCGAGCGATGAGCGGCGCAAAGTCGGCGACCGCGCCGTTTTGCTCGTATTTCGCCGCGATCGTGTTCCTGTATCCGGTCTCGATGCGCTCTTCGATGGAGAAACCGCGCTGCGTCGCAGTCGTTTCGTCATCGAACGGAAACGGGGGCGTCGGATCGTAGAAATGCAGACGGCGGCCATCGACGTACAAGATCGCCGTCGTCGCTGAATTCGTGGTGCCATATCCGAGGTTCAAGGTGTTGCGAAGCACGTCGCGCTGCTGGCGCGCCAGCGTGCTGACGAACTCAGGGCCAAACGCCGCGCTGCCGGGCGCACCGATTTGCGACGTGTTGTCGTCGATATGAAGGTCGGCGTTCCACTGGCGTTTATCGCCGAACTCAAAGCACGCGCACATCGTGACGTCCCAGACGCGCGCATCGTTATTGGTCCTGGTGCCGGCAGCGACACCCTCGTAGCCGGGATAGTCGAACGTGTTTTCTGCGTAACGCGTGAACGCGTCCACGCGAAGCCCATCTTGCGCGCCGCCGACGGTAAAGCCGGCCCCAGCGCCGTACGCGCCCTCATAGCCGACCTGTCCGTATGCGGACTCTCTTGGAATGGAGTTCGGCCGCTTCGTGGTGATGTTGACGACGCCTCCGATCGCGCCGGAACCGTAACGCGAAGAAAGGCCTCCCTCGACCACCGAAATTGCCTGCACCCCATCAAGTGGCATCGACGTAAGATCGGTGACGCCGGTGTCTGCCTCATTCACCGGACGCCCGTCGAGCAGCACCAGCGTCTGCGCCGCGCCGTTGCCGCGCAACTGAATGGTTTGCAGCGATCCGTCGGTGCCCGTTTGACGCAAGAACGCTCCTGGTACGAACTGGAGCACGTCGCCGACCGTGCGTGCCCCCAGACGCTCCAGCTCTGCGATAGGAATCGTGTAACCTTCGCGTGTGGAAGCGTGTGCGATGATTTTGCCGAGATAGTTCTCGTATGTCGTGCCAGGCTTGGGCGTCGGGCTCGGCGACGCGCCGGGTGACGGTGAAGCTTCATCTGATAACCCGCGGATCGGAACTAACGTAAGTAAGGCGAACGCAACACAAGCAAAAGCTCGCGCCCCCGCGGTCAGCGCGGCGTGCATATCACAAATCCCTCGTCGTCGATGTGGGTTGCGACGTTGATTCCGAAGGCTGTGGTCAGCGCGTCCGGCTGCAGGATGCCGGCCGGCGGGCCGCACGAGAGCATGCCGCCCGCGAGCAGCGCGATGCGATCCGCGAAA
>JAFAKE010000009.1 GCA_019235715.1 Vulcanimicrobiota bacterium | reverse complement strand
CTTGCTGTCGACCGAGTCGAGCGTCATGCGCGCACCCTTATACCCTTATAGAAAGAGAAAGCGCGAAGACCCGTCGGTCCTCGCGCCGCGCTTCGACCCGCTCTTAGGAGGCCGCCTTCTTGGCCTCTTCGATTAGGCGCTTGACTTTCTGCCCGCCTTTATGGCCGATCTCTTCATAGAAGCCGGTCCCATACTTGTCTTTGACGGCGTTGCCGCCTTTCTGGCCGATGGCGCCGTAAAAACCCGCACCATGGCGTTCCTTCGTGCGCTCGCCGCCTTTGCGCCCGATCTCTTCATAGAACGACGGCCCGTACTTTTTGCGCACGGCGTCGCCGCCTTTCTTGCCCGCCTCGCGCACGGTCATGCCTTGCGCAGCGCCGTTCGCGGAGCCGTTCGAGCTGATCTCTTCCTCGTTCTTCATCCTTGCCTCGGTTTGGAGGGCAGACGTCGTCGCGCACCTCGATCGGGCGGCTGCCGCTTGCTGCATAGGTAACGCATGCGGCGCTTGAAAGGTGCCGGGCCGACCCGAGGGCTTTGTCTCTTCACCTGGAATTAATCCGCCAGCGGGGACGTCGCTTGACGGCCCGCAGCGGCACGTGACATCAATGCGTGGTGACAAATCGCTTTGACGGAACGTTTCTTTAACGTGAAGATCCTGTGCGCCGGTGCGTTGGCAGCCGGCGTTTTTTTGAGCGCGTCAGCTGGGGTGGCCGTGGCCCGTTCGACTCAGCGCACGGTTGGCCACGCGCCGGTCCACGTATCCGCTTCCGCCGCACTGGCGGGCCGCGGCCCATACGCCGCGCGCCCCTGGATCGAGGGCTATCAGCCCACGCGCGAGGACGAGCTGTTCCGCGCCATATACCCGGTACTGCCCGCGCACAACGTGCTTAAAGTGTACGTCTCTGAAGCCGGCGCCTACGATGCGGCCGGCATCCGTTTCTCGGCGCGCGTGCCGCACAGCTTGCAAGATATCGATGCGGGCGAAATGCGGCATGAGGCCGCTCTGCTAATCAAGACCGCGTTCGAGCGCTTCCCCGATCTGCAGACGCTCGATGTCTGGGCGACGGTGCCCGTCGCGAAGAGCGAGCTGACGACCGTCGACAGCACGGTCTTTTCGGTATCGGCGGATCGCCCGACGTATGTCGCCATCCGCAATCGCGGCCTCGCCGACGACGAGTTCCTGACGGCGTTCGGAAAAGTGTGGCTCGCGCCGCAGGTGCCGCGATGACACACTTGTTGCGCCGCTCGTCATTGATGATCGCGCTTTTGTTAGTGGCGGGAAGTTTCGCGCTGTGCGCGCCCGGCGCCGCGTCGACGAAAACTGACGTACCCGCGGGCGCAGTGGCCGAGGCTGAATCGGTGCCGAGCAACGAGCGCCCGCGTCCGGGCGGCATGGCGCCCGACGGCCGCGTGTGGTACGTCCCGATGGCGCGCAAAGAGATCGCGCTGACGTTCGATGATGGCCCGTATCCTTTCTACACGCCGCTGCTGCTGCACCAGCTCGAAGCCGACGGCACGCCCGCGACGTTCTTCCTGGTCGGGCGCACGATGCAAGAATATCCCGAGCTCGTCGCGCGCATCCGCGGATCGGGAAGCGAGATCGGCAACCACACCTACAATCATTTCGTGCTGACCGGTTTGACGGATAGTGAGATCGAGGACCAGATCCAGGCGTGCGCCGCGCTCATCGAGCGCGACACCGGCGAGGTGCCGACGCTGTTCCGGCCGCCGCACGGTCGCTACGACACGCGCGTCGTCGAGATCGCTGCGCGCCTCGGTTACCGCACGGTCCTTTGGAGCGATGCACCTAACGACGCGCCGGTCGACAACTCAGACGTGCCGGTGGATGAGATCGTGCAGCGCGTCCTCGAGCACGCGCGCCCAGGCGGCATCATTCTCTTGCACAGCGGGCAGTACAACACGATCGAGGCGATTCCGGCGATCGTCGCCGCGCTGCGCGCGAACGGCTATAGCTTCGTCACCGTGAGCCGGCTGATCGCCGATCAGGGCGTCGAAGCGCCCGACCGCAGCGGCGAAACGGCGCTCACTGCGACGAAGCGCTGAGCTTTTGCCAGAGCGCATCGACTTGGCGCTCGAGGTGGGCTCGATCGCCGTCATTGCGCACGATGTACGCAGCCAGCCGTTCGAATTCATCATCTGACAGCTGCGCATGCATGCGCGCGGCGACCGCCTCGCGCGGCGCCTGATCGCGCTCGGCCGCGCGCGCCAAGCGCTGCTCCTCGCCTGCGACCACGGCGACCGTCGTGTCGCACAGGCGGTCGAAACCCGACTCGAACAGCAGCGGCACGATTGCGACGATGACCTTGCCGGGCGTCGCCGCGTTTATCAACTCAAGCGTGCGTGCGCGGATCGCCGGATGTGTAAGCCCCTCGAGCAGCTCGCGCTTGCGCGGATCTGCGAACACGATCGCGGCCACCGCCTTGCGATCCAGCTTGCCGTCTGCTCCGATCACCGTATCGCCGAATTCATAGCGGATCGCGTCGAGGACTGCGCTCGGTGGCTCGACCACTTCGCGCGCAACGGCATCGGTGTCGACGATGACGGCGCCTTGGGCGGCCAACAGCTGCGCGACGGTCGACTTGCCAGAGCCGATGCCACCCGTCAAACCGACGATCATGCGGCGACCCCGGCGCGCGGGAAGAGGCGCTTGAGAAACGCGTCGTGCTTGAACGACGCGGATCCGCCGAAATGCACGACGACCATGCGCTGTGACGGTACGATGTACATCGCTTGACCGCCAGAGCCGCTCGCGTACGCAAGGTCCGTAGGGCCGGCCGCGCCGCGCAGCCAGAAGCCCAGTCCGTAGCGCGCATTGGCGGCCGAGCCGGCGAAACATTCGGCGTATTCATCGTGATGTTCGCAGACGAACTGGCCGTACTTGAGCCACTGCGGCGCAGCGACGAACGCGCCGGTCGGCAGCGGGTTCGTGCCGTCCGCTAAGGTGCGCCACGAACCGACCTGCATGCCGATGGGATCCAGTATGCGCGCGCGCAGATACTCATGCGGTGTCTGACCGCGGCTCGCGAGCTTGCGCGCGAACACGGCGCCGAACACCTGCAACGGAATGCCGCCGTAGGTGAAACGCGTGCCCGGCTCGTTGGCGAGCGGCAGCGCGAGTGCCTTGGCGTATGGCGGCACGGCCGCGCCCAACCCGCCGAACGCGAATCCGCTCGTCAGCTGCAGCAGTTGGCGCAGCGTGACGCGGCGTTTGTAATCGTCGCCTTGCCATTCGGGAATCGTGTCGGCGACGCGCTCGTCGAGCGCGAGAATCCCGTCGCGCTGCGCAGCCAGCGCTGCGACGCCCCAAAAACTTTTCGTTCCGCTATACAGCGCGTGTGGCTTGTCGCGGCCGTAGCCGCCGCCGTATTCTCCGACGGCGAGGCGCCCGTCATGCCAAACGACGAGCGCGTGCAGCTCGTGCACGCGCGCATAGTCCAGCGCACCCTGAATGGGGTCTGCCTGAGCTTTAGGTCGTAGCGTCGGCTGTCGCTTCGTTCGCGGTATCAGCAGGCTGCTCGGCGCTGCCGCCGTCGCCCTCAGAGCCGTCGGCCTTGAGCGCGCTTGCGTTGATGCGCCGCGACGCCGCATTGATCGACAAGATCTTCACCGGCAGCTGCTCGCCGACTTGCGGTGTCTTGTTCGGATCGAACTCCGACTTGGGCACCATGCCGGTCACGCCGGGCAAGACTTCGACGAGCAAGTAGTTCGATGTCGCCTTGATAAGCGTCGCCGGCACGACTTGGCCTTCGCTCAGCTGGTCGGGAACGGTCTTCCACGGATCTTCGAGCGAATGCTTGAGCGAGAGGCTGACCTTGCGCGCCTCCGAGTCGAATTTCATGATCTCGACTTGGACCTTGTCGCCGATCTGCACCGCCTCGCTGGGGTGCTTGATGCGCGACCACGACAGCTCCGAGTTGTGGATCAAGCCGTCGACGCCGCCCAAGTCGACGAATGCGCCGAAGTCCGCGAGCCGTACGACGGTGCCCTCACGGATCTGGCCGGGCTGCAGCGTCGAGAGCAGCTCTTGCTTCTTCTGATTGAGCTCTTCTTCGAGCACGACGCGCTGGCTCAACACGACGCGCCGGCGTTTGTGGTCGAGATCGATCACCTTGAGACGCAGCACCTTGCCGACCAGCTCTTCGAGATTGCCGACCGGGTGGCGGCGGATCTGCGATGCAGGCACAAAGCCGCGCATGCCGAGATCGACGAGCACGCCGCCTTTGACGACTTGCGTGACCGTCGCCGTGATCGCTTCATTGTTCTGGTGCGCTTCAAGCACGCGCTCCCACGTCTTGAGCGCGCGCGCGCGCCGCTCGGAAAGGTACATCGCGCCGTCGCCGTCGCCGTCGATGCGGTGCACGAGCACCTCAAGCGTGTCGCCCACTTTGAGATCGGCGATGCGCATGCCGGGCGAAAGCTCGCGCCCCGTGACGATGCCCTCTGATTTGCCGCCGATATCGACGAGCAGTTCGTCATGCGTCTTCGCGACGATGACGCCCGTGAGCACCTGTCCTTCGTCCAGCGTCCGCAGGCTTGCTTCGTAGAGCGCTTGCTCGAGCGCGAATTCGTCTTGTTCGTTTGTCTGCGTGTTCGCCGGTGTATCAGTCATTAACAAAAGTTAACCTATCCCTCTTCCGAGTATTTCGTCTTGGATGTCGCGTGGAACGAATTGGATCAGTGCTGGCACACGGGGCAGAAAAACGTCCCTCGTTGCGCGAGGACAACCCGCCTGATCGCCGTCTTGCATCGGCGACACGGCTCACCACTACGTCCGTAGACGGCCAGTTTCTTCTGAAACTCGCCCGGCATTCCTGCACCATCGACATAGTCGTCAACGCTGGAACCCCGATAAGCTATGGCTTTGCGCATCACATTGCGCAAGGCGGCGAGCAATGCGCCGCTTTGCGCGCGGGTCAACCGTCCGGCCGGGCGCGTCGGCCTGATGCGCGCTTCGTAGAGCGCCTCGGATGCGTAGATGTTGCCAATGCCTGAGATGTAGCGCTGGCCAAGCAGCCAGGTCTTGATCGGCATGCTGCGCTTGCGTGTCAATTCGTGGAAGCGCTCGGGCGTCAGCGCCGGATCGTAGGGGTCGATGCCGATGCCGAGCGCGTCGCGCGGATCGCCTTCGATGATGCGCCAGCGTCCGAACTTGCGCGCGTCGGCAAACACAAGCCGCCCACCGTCTTCAAACGCGAGCACGAGCCGCGCATACTTTGGCAATCCCGAGCTCCCATCCGCAAGCAGCTGCCCCGTCATGCGCAAGTGCACGGCGATGTGCCGCCCGCTCTCCAAATCGAAAACGACGAACTTGCCGACGCGATGCACGCGCGTGACGCGATCGCCGCGCAGCGAGCGCAGCGACGGTCCGCGCGCATCGAACGTCTTCGCCCACAAGAGCCTTGTGGCGACAATACGCCTTCCGCTGACCGCGCGGTCCAGATCGCGCGCGATCGTCTCGACTTCAGGAAGCTCTGGCATGTGTTAGGCGGCCGGCTCCTCGTCCGCCGCTTCCGCTTCGCCCCACGTGGGCCCGACCTTGAAGTCGACGGCGAGCGGCACGCTCACGTCGAGCGCGTGCTCCATCGCATCTTTGACCAGCGAGCGCAGCACGCTCACGTGCTCGCGCGGCACGTCGAAGATCAGCTCGTCGTGCACCTGCAGCACGATCTGCGCAGGAATCTTGCAGGCGCGCAGCTCGCGCGCGATGCGGATCATCGCGAGCTTGATCAGGTCGGCGGCGCTGCCTTGCAGCGGCGCGTTGACGGCCATGCGCTCGGCCGCCGCGCGCTGTCCGTAGTTGCGCGAGCGCAGATCGGGCAGCCAGCGCCGCCGCCCCAGCAGCGTCGTGACGTAGCCCTCGTCGCGTGCGCGCTCGAGGGCATCGTCGATGTACTCGCGCACGCGCGGGAAGCGCGTGAAGTAGCGGCCGATGAATTCGCGCGCTTCCTCGCGCGAGAAGCCGACGCTTTGCGCGAGACCGAAATCGCCTTGTCCGTAGAGGATGCCGAAGTTCACCGCCTTCGCGCGCCGGCGCAATTCGCGGTCGACCGCCTCGCCGGCGGTGACGTTGAAGACCGCGCGCGCCGCGAACTCATGGATGTCCTCGCCGCGCGCGAACGCGTCGATGAGATTCGGGTCTTGCGACAGGTGCGCGAACAGCCGCAGCTCGATCTGCGAATAATCCGCCGCAAGCAGCACGTTGCCGGGTGTCGGCGGCATGAAGGCCCGACGGATCTCGCGGCCCGCGGCGCTGCGGATCGGGATGTTCTGCAAATTCGGATCGCTGCTCGAAAGCCTACCGGTGGCGGCCCCGAGCTGATGGAAGGTCGTGTGCAGTCGTCCGGTCTTCGCGTCGATGAGCGCCGGCAACGCGTCGACGTACGTCCCCTTGAGCTTAGCGACCTCGCGGAACTCCAACACCTTTGCCGCGATGTCGTGTTCGGCTGCGAGCGGCGCCAACACGTCGATACCGGTCGCATAACCGGTCTTCGTCTTGCCGCCGTGCGGTAACGCGAGCTTCTCGAACAGCACGTCGCCCAGCGCCTTGGGCGAGTTGATGTTGAATTCGTGACCGGCGATGGCGTAGATCGCGGCTGACGTCTGCGCCATGATCTGCTCGAGCCGGATGCGGATGCGCCCGAGCTCGTCCAGATCCATGCGGAAGCCGGCGCGCTCGATATCGGCCAGCGCGAACGCAAGCGGCTGCTCGATGTTGCGCAGCACGGCGCTCATGCCCGCACGCTCGATGCGTTCGCGCAGCACGGGCGCCGTACGCAGCAGAGTGTCGGCGGCCGACGCGTGCACCGCCTCGACGACCGGCGTCTGATCGAACAGGCCGATACTTTGCTGCAGCGCAGGCTGCGTCAGCAGCGCGCCCGCACCCGCAAACGCGATCGTGTCGGACAGTAGCGGGTC
>JAFAKE010000011.1 GCA_019235715.1 Vulcanimicrobiota bacterium | reverse complement strand
CGGCGTGTCGTCGTCGATCTTGAAGCGCTCCATGATGCCGCGGATGCGCTCGCCCCCGAAGATGCGCATCAGCTCGTCATCCAGCGCGCAGTAAAAGCGCGACGAGCCCATGTCGCCCTGACGGCCCGAGCGGCCGCGCAGCTGGTTATCGATGCGCCGCGACTCGTGGCGCTCGGTGCCGATGATGTGCAGGCCGCCCAGTTCGGGCACGCCCTCGCCGAGTTTGATGTCGACGCCGCGTCCGGCCATGTTGGTCGCGATCGTCACCTTGCCAAACAGGCCCGCGTCCTTGATGATCTCGGCTTCTTTTTCGTGATACTTCGCGTTGAGCACGTTGTGGTCGATGCCGCGCTTTGAAAGCATGCCGGACAGACGCTCGGATTTTTCGATCGAACGCGTGCCGACAAGGACGGGACGGCCCGCCTTATTCATCTCGATGATCTCGTTGATCACCGCGCGGAATTTGCCGTCTTCGTGGTTGTAGACGACGTCGTCGAAATCTTTGCGGCGCACCCCCACGTTGGTTGGTATTGAAATGACATCCAATCCGTAGATCTCGCGGAATTCGCGCTCTTCGGTCTTGGCGGTACCGGTCATGCCCGCTAGCTTCTTGTACAGACGGAAATAGTTCTGGAACGTGATCGTCGCGAGCGTCTGGTCCTCGCTCTTGACCTTGATGCCTTCCTTCGCCTCGATGGCTTGATGGATGCCGTCCGAGTAGCGCCGTCCGTACATCAACCGGCCGGTGAACTCGTCGACGATGATGATCTCACCGTCCTTGACGACGTACTGCTCGTCTTTGCGGAACAGCTCTTTGGCCTTGAGCGCCGCTTGCAGTTGGTGGGCCATCTCGAGGTTCGCCGGATCATATAGGTTCTGCAAGCCGACGAGGCGCTCGACCTTGGCGACGCCCTTTTCCGTGATCGGCACCGCGTGCATCTTCTCGTCGACGGTGTAGTCCTCGTCCTTCGTCAGCTGCGGCATGATCTGGCGCGCAAAGCGTTCGTACAAATGCGACGGATCGCGATAGCCGGGCCCCAAGACGGCTTCGGGCGACCCGCTGATGATGAGCGGCGTGCGCGCCTCATCGATGAGAATCGAATCGACTTCGTCGACGATCGCATACCACAGCCTGCGCTGCACGCAGTAATCGATGTGCGGCGCCATGTTGTCGCGCAGGTAGTCGAAACCCGCTTCGTTGTTCGTCACGTATGTGACGTCGCACGCATAGGCTTCGCGGCGTTCGACCGGCGGCATGAAATGCTGGATGATGCCGACGCTCAAACCGAGCGCGCGGTAGATCGGGCCCATCCACTCGGCGTCACGCTTGGCCAGATAATCGTTGACGGTGACGACGTGTACGCCGTTGCCTTGCAGCGCGTTGAGGTACACTGCCAGCGTGGCGACAAGCGTCTTGCCTTCGCCCGTGCGCATCTCGGCGACTTTGCCTTCATGCAGCACCATGCCGCCGATGAGCTGCACGTCGAAGTGGCGCATGCCGAGCGTGCGCCGGCCGGCCTCGCGCACAAGCGCGAACGCCTCGGGCAGCAGCTCGTCGAGCGTCTCTCCCGCGTGCAGCCTCTCGCGCAGAGCAGGAGTGCTGGCAGCGAGCTGCTCGTCCGAAAGCGCCTGCATCTGCGGTTCGAGCGCGTTGATGCGCCCGACATTGCGGCGCAGCCGGGCGACTTCGCGGTCGTTGCCGTCGACCCACGATTTAACGGTTGAGAACAATGACAAAGGAGTGGTGTACCCTTTTTCCTAGGATGCCGGCGCGGCGTGGCGCCGTTCGAGCCGCCGCGTCTTGAATTTCTGGATGTGATGCTCGAGACGGTCGCGCACGAGGTCGATCGCCTCGTCAAGGCTCTTGCCGCGCTCCTCAGCTTTCACCATCCGGTGCGGCAGGTGCAGCGTGACGTCGACGATGCGCATCTGGCGCTCTGCACGCAGCGTCACATGGGCTTCGAGAATGCGATCGTAGTGGCGCGAGAGCCGGTCGAGCTGCTTCTGAACGTGCGCGCGCAGCTCGTCGGTGACTTTCACGCTCCTGCCCCTGATGTAGACTTTCATTGCTGCCGGCGCCGACCCATAAAATGTCCTTTTCGCATTCCGTTCAGCGAAAATGAAGTCCTGCCCGCGCAGCTATCTCGTAGGCCGCGAAGGCCAGCGCCGCGAGCAGCAGCACGATGATCACAATGCGCGCGACGATATACGGGCGCTGCGGTCGCGTCTTGATGATCGGCCGCTTCACGAGCGTACCTCGACGGCGACGGGCGTGTTGATTTGCTCGAGCGGCACGCGCCGCGCGAGCTCGGAGAGCGTGACGAACTCGAAACCGGCCGCACGATATGCGCGTACGATCGCAGGCAACGCGTCGATGGTGGCCGTTGAACCGTTATGCAACAGGATGACCGCCGGCGCGCGTGCGTGCGTGGTCACATTGTCGATGATCGACGCTGCGTTGATGTGCCGCCAATCGCCTGGATCGATATCCCAGAGCGCAACCGTTTCATTATTGCCGCGAGCAGCGTCGATCGTCAGCGCATTGAAATTGCCGTGCGGCGGACGGAAATACAGCGGCGTTCGTCCGGTCGCGCGCTGCAGCGCGAGCGCGCCGTCGGCGATTTCGAGGGACTGCGCCGGCGCATCGATCGTCGCCATTTCGGGATGCGTGAACGTGTGATTGCCGATATCGTCGGGTCCGACGCCAAGCGCCTGCGAGATCGCCGGCTGTTCGCGCGCGTCGCGCCCGATGAGGAAGAACGTCGCGGGAACGTTCAGCCGGCGCAGCTGGCGAAGCAACGCCGGCGTCGTCACCGGATACGGCCCGTCATCGAAGGTAAGCGCGATCAGGCGGGGGCGCTGCGGCGTATGCAGCGCATCGCGCACGTCGTCAGCCATGCGCCGCGCGATCGCGGGCGCAGGCGGGTCGAGCACGTCTGAACTCTTCATGACGGCAGGCACGATCACCGGAGTGAGCTCGAGGCGCGCATGATTGACCCAACGACGCAAACCTATGACGAGCACGAGCAGCAGCGCGATGCTTGCTATCGCGATCGCAGCGGTCCGCCAGGTCACGTTACTGGGTGCGGTAGTCCCGGCCGATGACGATCTCGATGTCGCCGCCTTGGACGGAGCCTGCAGTCACGTTCGCATCCTTGACGGGCAGACGCTTTGCGACTTCGCCGGCGATGTTCTTGTCATTGCCGGTCACGATGGTCTTCGGATTGTTGAATGTCGCCGCGTTGCCGGTCGATACCACGTCGAAACCGCGTTGGCGCAGATAATCCGCCATCGCGGACGCTGCGCCGGGTTGCCCGGAGCCGTTATGCACGATCACGTGCACGGTCGAAGGATCGAACTCATTGCCGAAGCCGGCAACCATGTACTTCTGCACGATCGGGCGTCCGGTCGCCGCGTCGTAGAATAGCACGGATTGACCGTCCGTCCAGCCTTCGTCGGCGGGCAGCTGGACGGTGTGCACCATCGCGGGCGTTTCATCGCGCAGCGCGAGCGCCAGATAGAACAGCTTGTCGTAGGTCATGTCGGTGCGCACGTTGTCCTGCACGAGACCGATCAGCGCCGGCAGTTTCGCAAAAATCGCCGGATTCTTGAGCTGCTTGACAAGATCGCCGATCACCTGTCGCTGGCGCCGCATGCGGCCGTAGTCACCCTCGGGATCGTGGCGGAAGCGGATGTAACCGACGACCTGCTCGCCGTCGAGATGCTGTGGCCCCTTCTTCAAATGGATGTGCAGGTGGCCCCAGCTGTCGTCGTAGTCCATGTCTTTTTCGACATTGACGTCGAGGCCGCCGATGGCGTTGACCAGATTCTTGGTCGCGTCGATCTTGAGCACGACATAGTTGTCGAATGGCGGGAAGTTGAGATTGTCGATGACCGCTTGCTCGGAGCGCATCGGGCCAGCATCGGCGATCGCCTCATTGATCTTTTCATAGCCGCTCTTGGGAACGTGCACCCACAAATCGCGCGGAATCGAGACGATGCCGACCTGATGGGAGGCGAGATCGACATTCACGGCCAGCATCGTGTCCGACCGGGAATTGGCCGTGTACATGATGTCGTTTTGCGTATAGTTCTCGTCGACACCAAGCACGAGCACGCGCAATTTCTGCTTGCCAAAAATCTCAGTGAGATCCGGCTGCGCGAGGTTCAAGCTCGCAAGCGCGTTCTGCAGTCCGTGCTTGTGCTTGAGGTACACGCCGAACGTCACCGCGCCTGCGATCAGCGCAATGGCAACAGCACTCGCGACGAAAACCTTAAGCGGATTTGGCCCGGGTGCCGGCTCGTTCGGCAAGGGCAGCGAATTGACGACTGGGATCGGCGTCTTGCCGCCGGACTGATCGGACAACGTGCCTCCGTTATGCGCCTACGCCAAGCATGGCGACGCGGTCGAAATCCGTATGGCCGGCGATCGTCGCGGCGACGAATTCCCCTTGATGATGTTCTCCGGGCAGGTACACCAAGCCATCTACCCCTGGGGCCTCCCGTTGCGACCTTCCCACCGCGCACAATCGCGGCAGACCCAGTTTTCGCAGCGCCGACGAGGCCGATAGCAGTCTCTTACCCTCGACCAGCACGTCCACGCGTTCGCCTACGCGGGCCGCATCGATCGACTTGCTGATCCGGCGTTGGGCGTCGCGCGCCTCCGCGACCCTGCGCCGCTTGACGTTTGCCGGCACCTGTGCAGCGGCATCGTACGCGCGCGTACCCTCTTCTCTCGAGTAGGCGAAGAACCCAACACGATCGAGCCTCGCTCGCTCCAGGAACGTGAGAAGATGCTTAAAATGCGCTTCGGATTCGCCGGGAAAACCGATAATGAACGTGCTGCGGATGGTCGCGTCCGGCAGCGCGGCGCGCAGCGCTGCGAACAATTCTAGATAACGCTCCGGCTGCGGCGGACGATGCATCGCTTTGAGCACGTCGGGATGCGAGTGCTGCAACGGCATGTCGACGTAGGCAAGCACCTTGCTCGATGCGCGCATCGCCGCGATGATCGCGGGCGTGACCGACGTCGGATACAAGTACAAGATGCGGATCCAACGGATGCCGTCGACGTCTTCGAGCGCTTCGATCAAGCGAGCGAGTCCGTCGCGCAGACCGATATCGCGACCATAGTCGGACGAATCTTGCGCCACAAGCACGAGTTCGCGGACGCCGCCGCCGGCGAGTGCACGCGCCTCATCGACCAGCGATGCGATTGTGCGGCTCTTGCCTCGACCGCGCAACGTAGGAATGATGCAGAACGAACAGGTGTGGTTACAGCCTTCTGAGATCTTCAGATATGCCGTTGCGCGCGGCGTCGTGACCATGCGCGGCAAGAACCCGAGCCGCTCGACGTATGCGTCGCGGTCCTCCAAATGCAGCGGGCGCATCCCGCGCTCGGCCTCGGCGATGATCTCCGCAATTTTCGGGAACGCGCCGGTGCCGACGACCGCATCGATCTCGGGGATGAGCTCACGCAATTGCGCCCCGTAGCGCTGAGCCAGGCAGCCGGCGACGATGAGGCGTTGATCGGCGCGCTTGGACTGCGCGTACTCGAGGATGACCTCGGTCGATTCCGCCTTGGCTGGATCGATGAACGCACAGGTGTTGACGATGATGGTATCCGCATCAGCGGCGCTTGCGGCGACCTGCCAGCCGTCGCCGGCCAGCCGGCCGAGCATGACCTCGCTGTCGACGAGATTCTTCGCACAGCCGAGGCTCGCCAAGAAGGCGCGCCGGGGAGAAGCGGTGAGCGCCATCAGCGATAGTTGACGAACTGGACGGCGAAATCGAGCGGCATCGCCTTGACCAGTTCGATGACCTTCTGCAGATCGTCCTTAGATTTGCCCGACACGCGGACTTGTTCGTCTTGGATGCGCGTCGTCACTTTCAGCTTCGATTGTTTTATCGCTTCGGTCAGCTTCTTGGCGCGCTCGGTCGCGATGCCTTGCTGGATGGTGACGACTTGGCGGATCGTGCCTTGCGCGGCTGGTTCGGGTTTTCCGTAGTCGAGAGCCTTGAGCGGAACGCCGCGCTTGACGCATTTGCTCTGCAGCACGTCGACGACGTTGCGCAGCTTCATGTCGTCGTCGGCGATGATCGTGATCTTGCTCTCATCTTGCTCGATGCGCGACTTCGAATTGCGAAAATCGAAGCGCGTCGCGATCTCGCGTTGCGCCTGAACCACGGCATCGGCGAGGTTTTGTTTTTCGACCCGCGAGACGATGTCGAAGGAGTACTCGCTACTCACGCGGCCCCGTGGTGAGCGAGGCGTCCTTGGCGGCGAACTTGCGCTCTTCGACCTGGCCGTGCTGTCCGAGCGATCCCAACGGCTTGCCGTCGATGACCGCGTTCACGCCGCCGGCATTGCCGGCGCGCAGCGTGATCTCGTGCACGCCGTGGAAATCGCGCACTGTGCCCGCGGGCAGCGTTTGATAGACGACGCGCTTGCCGTCGACGGTCACGGCCAGCCAGCTATCCTGCGTCAACTGCAGCTGCAGATCGACGCCTTGGCGCGACATCGACGTCGCACCCGCGCTGTCGCCGTTAAAGATCGCGTCGTCTTGCGGCGCCGGCGACGGCGAAGGCGACGAATCTTGCACCGCAACGTTGTCCGTGCCGGATTGCTCGCGCGGCGCGGGCGCGAACGCGACATACACCGCTGTGAACACGAGCACGGCGGCAAGCGCTAACGCCGCTCCCAAAATCCATGTGTACCATGTCGGGCGCGATTGCGCCGCATGGTGCGCGCGCATCGTCAGCGGCTCGGATTCGATCACGGCCGACAGCTGCGGCACTTCGCGCCATGACTTGAGGTCGGGACCGCTCGGCGGCACCGCTTCGTCAAGCGCAGCGGCGACCTCGGCCGGGTCTAGCCCGACTAATTTGGCATAGTTGCGGATAAAGCCGCGCGCGTAGATCGCCGGGCCGAGCTTTGTCCAGTTCTCCGAGTCGATCGCTGCGATGAACTCCGCACGGATATGGAGCGATCGCGCGGCTTGGACCGCCGTCATGCCGCGCTGTTCGCGTGCCAAAGCGAGTCGTTCGCCTAGGCCTGTCATCGCTTGCTTAAACCGGACATCACACCTCTCCGCGCGTCATCGTGGCGGAGGCGAAAAAAGGTCAAAATGGATGGGGACTAACCCTTTGGCTGGAATTGGAGAGGACGCTAACCCCTCCCTCTGTGACGACGATGACGTTATTGACGACTCCGGCACTCGATAGCCGGTCTGTATTGAGCGGTCGCGCCTGGCCGGATGGCTTGGCTTTGGCCGCGATGAGCGGCGGCGTCGACAGCGCGGTCGCGACCGCGCTGGCCGTGCGGGCCGGGGTGCGGGCGGTCGGCATCACGATGCGGTTATGGAGCCCTGGTGAGGGGGAGCTTTCCCAGAAGGTCAGGCAGTGCTGTGGGCCTACCGCGTACGAGGACGCCCGCCGTGCGGCCGGGCGCGCCGGCATCTCCCACCACGTGGTCAATTTTGAGGCGGCTTTTCAGACCGCCGTCGTCGATTACTTCACCGCCGAATACCTCGCAGGGCGCACGCCCAACCCATGCATCGCCTGCAACAACCTCGTCAAGTTCGGCGCGCTGCTCCGCTTCGCCCAGGCCCTCGGTGCGACGACCATGATCACCGGCCACTACGTTCGCATCCGCGTCGGCGACGATGGCCCGCATCTCGAGCGCGCGGTCGACCGGTCCAAGGACCAATCCTACATGCTCGCCGGGCTGCGGCCGGATCAGCTGTCGTCAATCGTGGCACCGCTGGGCGCATATACAAAGGAAGAGACGCGTGCGCTCGCGGCTCAAATGGACCTTGGCGTCGCTGACAAACCCGACTCGATGGACCTCTGCTTCGTCGACGACGATTACCGCGGATTCATCCTGCGGCGCTTTCCGCAAGCGGCAACCCCGGGAGCGGTTCTCACGCTCGACGGCCGCACCGTCGGAAGACACGACGGCTTGCTCAATTACACCGTCGGCCAGCGCAAGGGGATTCCGACGGCGGGTTTGGGCGACGGGCCCTGGTATGTGGTGCGCACGCAGCGCGACAGCAACACCGTCGTCATCGGACGGCGCGAGGATCTCGCGCGCAGCGCAGTGCTGTGCAGCGCTGCGAACATCATCGTCACGCGCGCGTTCGCATCGGGTTCGGCACGCGGGCGGGCGGTGTGCCGATATCGCAGCGCGCCCGTGCCCGCACGCGCGACGCTTGTTTCCGGCGGACGTCTGCACGTCGAGTTCGATCGCGCCGTGAGCGTCGTGTCGCCCGGCCAACTGCTCGTCATATACGACGACGATGACCGCGAAGTGCTTGCGTCGGGTATTATCGAGCCCGATGATGCGCAAAGCGCGGCGGCGTCCTGAGCATGGCGATGAGGCGAGCCGCGTATGTCGCGCTGCTTGCGCTGATCGTGACGGCTGCGGCCTGCAGTAAGCCGCCGCCTCCGAGCTATCGGCCCGGAGCGGTGCCGGGCATCAGCCGCGCGCAGCTCGAGGGTATCGCCGGTAAGCCGACGAGCACGCTTCCCTTCTCGCTGCCTGGCGTGTCGGCTCAGATCCTCGCATACCCGTTCGGCCAAGCCGTGCTGCAGGACGACAAAGTCGTCGTCGTGACGGTGGCCGGCGACCCCGGCTACGTAGGGGCGCACGGCGTCAAGCTGGGCATGCCTGAGGACCAGCTCTTAAAAGCACTGCACGGCACGAGGGCGAAGGGCCATCGCGACGCATACGACGTCGTCGTCGGTGAGATGGACACTCGCACCAAAGACTATTACGACGAGACAGGTCATGTGATGTACGAGCTTGCCGCGGCCAACCCGAACGATCCGCTCGCGCCGTTCAATCTCATCGGCATCAACCTTGCAAATGCCGAAGGGTTCACGTTCTTGGAGAACCTGACAAAGGCGAAAGTTTCGGGGCTGTACACCGGCCAGCATATCGATAATTTCGTTTCGGATCCGTGGTCCTTATGAACGAACAAGATAGCAGCGCGAACGAAGAGTTCGGCGTCAAGCTGCCGCCGAACGCGCGTCTTGCCGGCATGCAATTCGATGACGGCGCCGGAGTGTTGAAGGTCTCGTTCTCCGACGGCGGCGACCGCGCGGTCAAACCCGACGGTGTCGTCGCGCTGCACGGCGGGCGGATCCGGCACGAACAGATCATCAGCAGTCCACGCAAGATCAGCGGCGCGCAGATGTTCGTCGCCGAGACGGTCGCGGGCAGTACCGGTAAAGCGACGCGCAGCTCAACCGGCGAGCTCGTCGCTACGAAGGAAGATCTGCATTTCGCGCTGGCCTTGCGCGTCGCCGGCGTCGGCGAGCTGTGGTACCTGCTCGCCGATTCGTTCAATTTCCGCAAGGCGCTCGGGCCAGACGCGGGTTATTCGACCGAGATCAACCTGCGCGCGCTGGTGCGCAAGCTCGCCGCGTTCGCGCCGCTGGCGACGCAAGACAGCTTCTTCACGGCGATCGTCGGCGGCTTGCCGCTGCCGCCGCCCGTCGATTCTCTCATCGAGTTCTTCCGCACCGTCGGCAAGGACCTGACGTGAAGAGCGAGGAGGGCGCAAGCGAACTCTCCGTCCACATGCCGCCGCACGCGCGGCTCGCGACTCTTTCGCTTGCGTCCGCACCGCACGCGTTGAGCGTCGGCTTCACCGATGGCGGAGAGCGCGTGATCTCGAAGATCGCGATCGCGGCGCTGAGCGGCGCCAGCATCCGCACGGAGATGATCTCGCCAGAGGCGGAACATCATAGCGTGCACACGATGCTGATCGATGCGACGATGTATCCGCTCGGCTCGGCGCGGCCGTGGCGCTACACGGGGCCACGTCTCTCATCGGAAGGGGCGACGCTGGTCTTCGGTCTGCGCACGGTAGGACCGGGAGAGCTCTTGTATCTCGTGGCTGATTCGTTCAACTTCCGCAAGGCGCTTGGGCCGCTCGCGGGCTATTCGACCGAGATGAATCTGCGCGAGCTCATTCGTCAAGTGGCCGCGCTGGCACCGGATGCGGAGCGCGACGATTTCGTCAACGCGGTGATCGGCCGCGTGCCGCTGCCGCCGCCTTACGCTTCACTGGTGGAATACTTCAAGGCCGCCGCCCGGCCGCTCTAAACGGTTACTTACGCGGTGGCCAGCGCATAGTCGCGCCGGTTGAAATACGTGTCGCGCACCACCGGCTTATAGCCGATCTGCTTGATCGCACGCTCGAGGTCGGCACGATTGGCGGCATTCGTGCTGCCCGCAAGCGTGACGACCTTCTCTTCAAGGATCGTGCCGCCCATGTCGTCGCAGCCGAACATGAGGCCGAGCTGACCGAGCTTGAGACCGGGCGTCAGCCACGATGACTGCAAATGCGGCACGTTGTCCAGATAGAGGCGGCTGATGGCGAGCACGCGCAAGTAATCCAAGCCGCTGGCTTCTTTGCCGCGCAGCGGCGTCTTGAACGGCACGTAGTACCAGGGGATGAAGGCGGTGAAGCCCTGCATCTCGTCTTGCAAGCGCCTGATCACGTCGAGATGCTGCACGCGTTCGGCATCGGTCTCCACGGAGCCGAACATCATCGTCGCAGTCGTCGGCATGCCCAACCGCTGCGCGATGCGCATGACTTCGATCCAGCGGTCGTCGTCGATCTTGCGCGCCGAAATACGCTTGCGCACGCGATCGACGAGGATCTCTGCGCCTGCACCCGGCAGCGATTTCAATCCGGCCTCGCGCAGCGCGACGAGCACGTCGTGGACCGACAGCTGCTCGCGTTTGGCGATGCCGCAGATCTCACTCGTCGAAAGCGAGTGGATGTCGGCGCTCGGGAAGCGCGCGGAGACTGCGCGGAACAGATCTACGTAGTAGTCGAGCGGCAGATCGGGATTGACGCCGCCCTGGATCATGATCTGCGTCGCGCCTTGGTCGACCGCCCAGCGCACGCGCTCGAGGACCTGCTCGTGCGTCATCGTGTACCCTTCCGGGTGCCCTTGCGGCCGGAAGAACGCGCAGAAGCTGCAATGCACGTCGCAGATATTCGTGTAGTTGATCGTCGTGTCGATCACATACGTGACTTCATCGCCGGGATGCAGCTGGGTTCGGCGTGCGTGCGCCGCGGCGCCCAGCTCGTGCAGCGGCGCTTCGCGGTACAGCGCAATGCCCTGGTCGAGGGTCAGCCGGCCGCCGGCGGCGGCGCGGTCGAGCAGCGCGGCGATCTCAGACACGGTCGACGAACTTCGTCGGCTGCGCTGCACGCGCGATGCCGGCGCTCGCGTCGAGCACGCCGTAGGCTTGCGCCATCTCGCAAAAGCGCATGAACCCCGCCTGCGCCTGCTCGTCGTACTCGTAGTTCAGCGCGTGGTAATAGCTCTCGTAAAAACCGTCGGGCCGCGCGTGCTGCGATTGCGCCAGACGCACGACCTCGTCCATGTGACTGCGGCCGTGTGCAACGGAAGCGCGCAGCGCGGGCACGATCGCCTGCAAAGCAGCGCGCATGCGCTCGGGCTGCGCGGCCACCAGGTCGCGATGCATCGCCCACAGCGCGTAGACCATGTCGGCGCCCGTCAAGCCGTACCACAGCGTACCGATATCGTGCGCCTGCGCGGGGTGCGCGAGCGCGGCATCGATAGCCGTATCGCCGATCAGCACGCAGGGCGTACCGTGGCGCTCGAACTCCTCGGGCGCATTCTCGCTTGGCTCGAGCGAAGGCGTGAAACCGAATCCGCTGCGGCAGATCAGATCGAACAGCGCGCGGCCGGTCGCCGATTCCGTGGTGACTGCGACGCATTGCCCAGCCAGCTCGCGAGGATGCACCGCGCTGATGCACTGGATGCTCTTCGCCTCGCGCCGCGAGCCGATGCAAATGCCTCCCAAGAGCGCAAGCTGGCTCGCGTGCTGCGCGTAGAACATCGACGAGACCGGACTGACATCGAGCTCGCCCGCGAGCAGCGCCCGGTTCAGCTCGCTCGGCACCGCCTCGACCAGCGTCCCCGGAAAATCCAGCACGCCAAGGTCGAACGCCGCGTAGACGGGCAGGTCGTTCGTGTAACGGATGCGCCCACAGCGCAGCGCCGGAGTCAGAGTCATGGCGTCAGGCGGGCTCCAGCACGCGGTACAACAAGTTGCGCCGCGTCGGTTCGAAGCCGGCTTCTTCGATCGCGCGCTTGAGATCTTCGAGCGGCGTGCTCTGGTCGGTCTTGCTGCCCGCGTCGCGATAGATGCGCTGCTGATTGTCCACCGGCCCGTCGATGTCGTCTGCGCCGAAATGCAGGCCGAGCTGCGCCATCTTGATGCCATATGAGATCCAATACGCCTTGATATGATCGATGTTGTCGAGCATGAGCCGCGAAACCGCGATCGTGCGCAGATCGTCGACGCCGCCCGTCCATCCGTATTCGTGCAGGTCGTTCTCTTCAGGATGGAACGCGAGCGGCACGAAGCACTTGAAGCCGCCGGTCTCAGCTTGCAGTGCGCGCAACAGCGCGAGGTGCTCGACGCGTTCGGCGAGCGTCTCGACATGCCCGTACAGCATCGTGCAGTTGGTCTGCATGCCGATGCGATGCGCGACGCGATGCACCTCAAGCCACTCTTCTGCCGTCGCCTTGCGCGGGCAGACCAGATCGCGCACCCGCTTGACGAGGATCTCGGCGCCGCCGCCGTTGAGCGATGTGACGCCGGCGTCGCGCAGCTGCGTCAAGCCTTCTTCGTACGAGCACTTGGCGCGCTTGCACATATAGTCGATCTCGGCGGCGGTGAACAGCGCGAGCTGCACGTGCGGGATGCGTTCGTGCATCGTCTTGATGACCGGCAGCCAGAACTCAAGGCTCGTCTGCTTGGGATCGTGTCCGCCCACGATATGCAGTTCGTCGTAATCGGCGGGCTCAGCGCAAGCTTTGTCGACGATCTGCTCGGCGCTCCAGCGATACGCGCGCGGATCTTTCTCCCACGCCGCGAACGAGCAGAATTTGCAATCCGCGTAGCACACATTGGTCGTGTTCAGGTAGCGTTTGAAGACGTAGTACGTGCGCCGCCCGTTCTT
>JAFAKE010000079.1 GCA_019235715.1 Vulcanimicrobiota bacterium | reverse complement strand
GTACTTCGAGCCGTTAGCGGCGACTAGTGCTTGCTCATCCAAGAACGTGTTCCCTGAGGACTTCGCGATGCGCGAGCCAAGCACGTTGCCGACGGAGTCCAGATCGATCATGACTTGCGTCGATGAGCTTCCCGTTTGGGCGGCAATGAGCTTGAGCCACTGCGCCGGGTACGGACTCGTGATGCCAGCGTTGGAGTCCGGATCCGGGCACGAACCGGAGTTCGGGATCGTGGTTTCGGCGGCCATGGCCACCGGCGAGAGGTTGCTGTAGAACACGTGGGTTGCCGCATTTGCCGGTAGCTGGACAGTGAAGCCGATGAGCGCCGCTGCCAGGACACCAAGCACTGCGGGTGTGATCCGTGTGCGCTCGTACATGATGGTCTCCTTAGGCTTTTGATGCCGAAGCGACGGGCTCCATCGTTCCGGAGAGGTCGTCAAGCGGCTGGTTCACAGCGGCACCGACCTCTGGCTCTAGGGTAGCGTGCACAGAGTCGCCCGCGCGTCCGTGGAACTACGGCGGGGTTGTCCGTGAAACTACGTAGGCCGAATCGGCGGGATGTTTCGCCTAGACTGCCCTGCGAGGGACGCGGGTGATGATCAAAATACGAATAAGACTCGACGAGCCTTCGTCAACCCGCGGCGCTTATCGAGTTAGGCTGGGACGTCTTTCTGCTGGGCGCCTGGAATCAAGACAGGCTGCTGCAGGCCGTCGATGACTTCTTTACTGATGATGCACTTCTTGACGTTGGTCAGCGACGGCAGGTCATACATGATGTCGAGCATGACCTCTTCGAGGATCGAGCGCAGTCCGCGTGCGCCGGTCTTGCGCGATTGCGCGCGCGTGGCGATGGCGGCGAGCGCCTCTTTGGTCAGCGTGAGCTCGATGCCGTCCATCGCGAAGATCTTCTGGTATTGGCGCACGAGCGCGTTGCGCGGCTCGGTGAGGATGCGGCGCAGCGCGAGTTCGTCGAGCGCGTCGAGCGTGACGACGATCGGCAAGCGGCCGATAAATTCCGGGATCAATCCGTAGCGCAGCAGATCTTCGGGCAGCAACGACTGCAGCAGGCGGCTGGTCTTCTTCTCGCCCTTGGTCTCCGGCATCGCACGGAAGCCGAGGCTTTGGCTGGCGACGCGGCCTTCGATGATGCGCTCCAACCCGTCGAACGCGCCGCCGCAGATGAACAGCACGTTGGTCGTATCGATCTGGATGAACTCTTGATGCGGGTGTTTGCGTCCGCCTTGCGGCGGCACGTTAGCGGTCGTGCCTTCTAAGATCTTGAGCAGCGCTTGCTGCACGCCTTCGCCGGACACATCGCGCGTGATCGACGGGTTCTCGCTCTTGCGCGCGATCTTGTCGATCTCGTCGATGTAGACGATGCCCTTCTCGGCGCGCTTGACGTCGTAGTCCGCGGCTTGGATCAGCTTGAGAAGAATGTTCTCGACGTCTTCGCCGACGTACCCGGCTTCGGTCAACGAGGTCGCGTCCGCCATCGCCAGCGGCACGTCCAAAATCTTGGCGAGTGTCTGCGCGAGATACGTCTTGCCGGAGCCTGTCGGGCCGATGAGCAGGATGTTGCTCTTGTGCAGCTCGACGTCGTCGCTCGCGCCGCCGGCGGAATTTATCCTCTTATAGTGGTTATAAACGGCAACGGCCAGGCTCTTCTTGGCGCGATCCTGGCCGATGACGTACTGATTGAGGATGTGATTGATCTCTTTGGGTTTGGGGATGTTGCGCAGCCGCAGGCTCTCATCGACGTTCTTATAGAGCTCTTCCTCAATGATCTCATTGCAGAGCTCGATGCACTCGTCGCAGATGTAGACGCCGGGTCCGGCGATGAGCTTGCGTACCTGCTCCTGCGACTTGCCGCAGAAACTGCACTTCAGCTGCCCCTTCTCGTCCCCGAATCTAAACATCCATCCCCTTCCTCGAGCGTCGCTCGAGCGCTGCTTTTAGGCGGCCGACGGCTTCGGCGCGGCCGCCGCTCTGCTCTCTCGGTTCATCACCGAGTCGACGATCCCGTAGGCGACGGCTTCCTCGGCCGTCATGATGTAATCCCTCTCGAGGTCCCGTTCGATTCGTTCCAGGGGTTGTCCCGTTGTCTCCACATATATATCGGCCAGAACGCGCCTGCTCTTTATGAGGTCGCGTGCGTGGATTTCTAGGTCTGAGGCTTGCCCGCCGATTTGTGATACCCACGGCTGGTGGATGATGACCTTGGAATAAGGCAGGCAGAATCGCTTGCCTTTCGTTCCGCCAGTCAAAAGAATCGAAGCCGCGCTGGCCGCCATGCCCGCGCACAACGTCGCGACATCGGGTTTGATGAGACGCATCGTATCGTAGATCGCCAAACCGGCGGTCAAACTGCCGCCGGGTGAATTGATGTAGACCTCGATGTCCTTGTCGGCGTCTTCGCGTTCCAAGAACAGCAGCTGCGCGATCACGAGGTTGGCCATGTTATCGTCGATGCCACCCGTGACGAAAACGATCCGGTCTTTGAGCAAACGCGAAAAGATGTCGAAGGCGCGCTCGCCGCGCGAGCTTTGCTCGACCACCATCGGCACTAGATGTCCCATTGATCTCCTTCTACTTCAGCGGTCCACGAGATTCGACCGCGTCATCCTAGATTCATCGTGTCGCGCCGCGTGCGCTAGGACGTCACTTGCGGCGGCGGGCTTTCCGCTGGCGGGGCTTCAGCGACCTTCGCCTTTTCGACCAGGAAGCCCAAGGTCTTGTTACGTCTGATGGCATTCAGGAAACGGTCGATGTTGCCTGACGAGCGCAGGTCGTCAAGGGTCGCGCGTGCAGTGGCGCCGCGCACGCGCGCCAAGCTGTCGAGTTCGCGGTCGACGTCCTCGCCGCTGACGCGGATCTTCTCTTGCTTGGCGATCTGTTCGAGGATCAGGCTTGACTTCACGCGCCGTTCCGCATCTGCGCGCGCGTTGGCGCGTGCCTGCTCCTCGTTCAGCTTCCGCTCTTGCAGGTATTCCTGCCACGTTCCGCCGGCGCGTTCCACTTGGTGCTGCATATCGGCCAGGATACTTTCTGTCTCGCGATCGACGAGCACGCCGGGCAGCGGAAAATCGTTCGACTGGTTGAGCGTGCGCAGCAGCGCGCTTTCGACCGCTTCGCGTGCGCGCGCCTGCGCGCCGCGCTCCAGCCTGCGGCGCACTTCGTTGCGCAGCGCTGCGAGCGTCTCGAGATCGGAGACGGTTTTCGCGAACGCGTCGTCGAGTGGTGCGAGCACCGGCTGTTTGACATCGCGCACCAGCACGTCGAAGACGGCGATCTTGCCCGCGAGGTGAGCGGGTTTGTATTCTTGCGGAAACGTGACGGTCACCGTGCGCCGCTCGCCCGCGCGCGCGCCATAGAGTTGTTCTGCGAAGCCGGGGATGAAGCGCTGGGGCGAGATCTCAGTCGTGTGATCCGTCGCCGTACCGCCTTCGAACGTCTCGCCGTCGATGCGCCCAGTGTAATCGAGCGTCACGACATCGCCTGCTTGCACGCCGCGGTTCGCGACGGGCTCCAATGTCGCTGCGCGCTTGCGCAGGACCTCGAGACTTTCATCGACTTCGCGTTCGTCCACGTTCGTCGACGGCGACGTGACTTCTATGTCGGTGTACGGCGCGAGCGTGATCTGCGGACGCACTGCGACGGTGGCGGTGATTTTCAGCGCGCGGCCGTCATCGACACGCTCGAGGTCGATCTTGGGTTGCTCCACGGGATCGAGGTCATGCTCTTCAAGCGCCTTCGAATACACATCGGGGATGACATCTTCGATGGCTTCATGGTCGATGTGCTCGGCGCCGACGTGCTGCTCGATGATGCGGCGCGGAATGTGCCCCTTGCGAAAACCGGGTATGCGCAGCCGCTCCGACAGCCGTTTGACGGCGCGTGCGCGCGCCTTATCGAGATCGTCTGCGGGCACGTCGATGTCGAGTTGGACTTGCGTGGGGGCGAGTTGACGGAGTATTGCGGTCAAGAAATTCGAGCCCTTTGAAGGTATGGAGCGGAAGACGAGATTCGAACTCGCGACCCTCGCCTTGGCAAGGCGATGCTCTACCGCTGAGCTACTTCCGCGCGGGAACGGCTTACTTTACCGATGCGCCGCATTTCCCTTGCGGGAGCAGTTGCTCTATCCGCAAGGATTCGAGCGCGGCCGCAGAACGTGACGCACATGTTGAGCGGTGCCGCATTGGTCGCGATCGTCCTCGTCACCGGCGGCGCAATCTATCTGACGATCTTCTTCTGGGTGACCGTGCAGCGCGTCAACGAACTAGGACCGCCAAAGCCGCCGCCCGGACAGCACTAACGCTTCTTCTTTCTATTCCTCTTTCGGCGCGCTGCGCGCAAGATCCGCGATGTTCTTCACGACGGTCGCGTCCGCGAGCGTCGTCGTGTCACCCAACGGGCGGTCTTCCATCACATCGCGCAACAGCCGGCGCATGATCTTGCCCGAGCGCGTCTTGGGCAGGTCGGGCGTGAACGTGATGTACTTGGGCCGTGCGAAGGCGCCGATCTTGCTGGCGACGTGTTTGCGCAATTCGTTGGCCTCGTCTTCAGAGCCGATGCCGCCGCCTTTGAGCGTCACGAATGCGGCGATCGCTTCGCCGGTGATGTCGTCCTTCTTCGAGACGACCGCGGCTTCTGCGACCTTGGGGTGGTCGACGAACGCGCTCTCCACTTCTGTCGTCGATATGCGATGGCCGGACACGTTCATCACGTCGTCGACGCGGCCCAGCAGCCAGTAATATCCATCCTCGTCGCGCTTGCAGCCATCGGCGGGGAAATAATATCCTTGCTTTTGGAAGCGGCTCCAGTAGGTCTGCAAGTATCGGTCGTGCGAGCGCCATAGCGTGCGCAGCATCGCCGGCCAAGGTTTCGTGATCACGATGTAGCCGCCGCCGCCGAGCGGCACGGAGTTGCCTTCGTTGTCGACGACGTCGGCGAAGACGCCGGGATACGGGAAGGTCGCAGAACCAGGTTTTGCAGGCGTGATGCCGGGCAACGGCGTCACGAGGATCATGCCGGTTTCCGTCTGCCACCACGTGTCGACGACCGGACACTTGCCGCGGCCGATGTACTCGTAGTACCACACCCACGCTTCGGGATTGATCGGCTCGCCGACGCTTCCCAACAGCCGCAGGCTCGACAGGTCGTGTTTTTCCGGATACTGCGGCCCCCACTTCATGAACGTGCGGATCGCGGTCGGCGCCGTGTACATGACGCTGATCTTGTATTTCTCGACGATCGCCCAGAAACGGTCCTTGTCCGGGAAATCCGGCGTGCCTTCGTAGATCACGCCGGTCGTGCGGTTGGCGAGCGGGCCGTAGACGATGTACGAATGGCCGGTGACCCAGCCGATGTCGGCCGTGCACCAATAGATATCTTTGTCTTCCTTTATATCGAAGATGTACTTGTGCGTGGAGGCGATGCCGGTGAGGTAGCCGCCCGTCGTGTGGACGATGCCTTTGGGTTTCGCAGTCGTGCCGCTCGAGTAGAGGATGTAGAGCTCGTCTTCGGCGTCCATCCTCTGGGGCTCGCACTGGTCGCTTTGTCTTGCGACCAGCTCGTGGTACCAGTGATCGCGGCCGCTCTTCATCTCGACCGGGTCGCCGACGCGTTTGAGCACGATACAGCTTTCGATGCACGGCGTCTCTTTGATCGCGTCATCGGCGATCTGTTTGAGCTGGATCTTGCCGCCGCGGCGCCAGCCCTGATCTTGCGTGATGAGGACTTTGCACTCGCCGTCGTTGATGCGGTCGCGCAAGCTGTCCGCCGAGAAGCCGCCGAAGACGACGGAATGGATCGCGCCGATGCGCGCGCACGCGAGCAGGGCGGCAGTGAGTTCGGGCACCATGCCCATGTAGATGGCGACGCGGTCGCCCTTCTTCACGCCGAGCTCTTTGAGCGCGTTGGCAAGCCGGCACGTCTCGGCGAGCAGATCCGCGAAGCTGAGCGCCCGCGTGTCACCCGGTTCGCCTTCCCAATAGAACGCGACTTGCTTTCCGTGGCCGGACTTGACATGACGATCGAGGCAATTGTAGCTGACGTTGAGCGTGCCGCCGTCGAACCAGCGCGCGGTTTTGGTCTTGTCATCCCACTGCAGGACCTTTTTCCAGCGCGAGAACCAATCGAGGCGCTCGGCTTGCGTCGCCCAAAACGCTTCGTAGTCCTGGCTTGCGAGATCGTAGATCGCCGGGTCGTTCCAATTCGCGTGGCGCTTGAAATCGTCGCTCGGTGGAAAAGCGCGATGCTCTGCGAAAAGCGCTTCGATCGCTTGCGTGGTCGCTTCAGGCACGGTCGCAACTCCTCTGGCGGGGACGGCTGTCTAGTACGCCGGCGGGGTCTTGCGGACCCCGCCGGCGTTGCTGTTGGCGCGTGGGGGTTTGCGCCCTAGACCACTAGACCTCGGCTCCCAAGCCCGTGTTGGCACGCACGGCCATCTCCGGGAACGTCTCCTCCGACTCTTTCTCATGCGTCAGCAGCGCCGCGACCACCGCCGCGATGAAGCCGAGAGGGACGGTCACTAGCGCGGGATTGTCGAGCGGGAAGAGCGGCTCGCCTTGGATCAAGTGCCGCGTGGCCGCACCTTCCGGATCGATGCCCATCACCGCCGGACTGACCGCGATGAGCACGAGCGACGACACGAGTCCGGTGATCATGCCGACGATCGTGCCCGTCGTGTTCATGCGCTTCCAGTACAGCGACAACAAGATCGCCGGCACGTTCGCGCTGGCCGCCACCGCAAATGCGAGGCCCACCAAAAACGCGACGTTGAGCGACCTCAGGCCGATCGCTAGTAAGATAGCGATCACCCCGACGACCGCTGCCGTGATGCGCGCGACCACAAGCTGCTCGCCTTCGTCCTCGACGCCGCCTTTGACGACGTTGAACCAGACGTCATGCGCAAATGACGTCGATGCCCCGATCGTCAGACCGGCGACGACCGCCAGAATCGTGGCGAATGCCACCGCGCTCACGAACGCGAGGAAGAAGTCGCCTCCCAGCGCACCTGCGAGCAGCGGCGCCGCGAGGTTCGTGTTGGGTGCCTTGACGATATAGCCTTTCTCGCTCAGCTGCGTTTGCAGCTTTGCGGCTTCTTCCGGTTTTTCGGCTTGGATGCTGGCGATGTACTCCGTTGCTTTCGCACCCGTGGTATGCACGCCGATGTTCGCCTTGCCGACGATCGTCGCTGCGCCGAAGCCCAGGAACGTCGTCATCAAGTAGAACGCTCCGATGAGAACCGTCGCCCAGACGACCGACGTGCGCGCGGCCTGCGCCGACGGTACGGTGTAGAAACGGATGAGGATATGCGGCAGACCCGCGGTGCCGAAGATGAGCGCGACGCCCAGCGATATCAGCCCGAGCGCGCCGTATTTGCCATGGTACAGCAGACCCGGCTGCGTGAAGTTCAGCGTTTGCACGACTTCGCCGGCTTTGTTCTTGATCGTGCCGGTCACGGAAGCGATCGCCGAGAAGAAATCGAGAAACGACCAGTGGAAGTGCGCCATCACCAACACCGAGATGACGATCGCCGAGAACATCAGCAGCACGGCTTTGACGATTTGTACCCACGTGGTCGCCAGCATGCCGCCGAAGATCACGTACACCAGCATCAGGATGCCGACGCCGACGATGGCGACGGTGAAGCTGATCTGCGGGATCAACAGATTGATCAGCGAGCCGGCGCCGATCATCTGCGCCAGCATGTAGAATATCGAGATGGTCAGCGTCGAGATCGCCGCGACCGCGCGCACCGAGTTGTGCTGCAGGCGGAATGCGAGGACGTCGGCCATCGTATACTTACCGATGTTGCGCAGCGGCTCGGCCACGAGCAGCAGTACGGTCAGATATGCGACGAGCCAGCCCACCGAGTACATGAAGCCGTCGTAGCCGTTGAACGCGATGAGTCCGGCGATGCCAAGGAACGATGCGGCCGACATGTAGTCGCCCGCGACCGCCCAGCCGTTCTGGAAGCCGGTGATCTGGCGGTTCGCCGCCATGAACTGCTCTTTGGTGCGGTTGCGCGACGACGCCCACGCCGTGATGCCCAGCGTGATGGCGATGATGACGATGAACAGGATGAGTTGGGTGCTCATACGGCTCCCCCTCTCACCTTGGCGACGATGCGATCGGCTTCGACATCCCAGCGTTTCGCGAGATTGACGTAGATGGCCGTGACGATCCAGGTCATCGCGAACTCGGAGAGCGCGAAGAGGTACGCGATGTTGATGTCGCCTATGACCTTCGTCTCCATGACGGTTGGGAAATAGCCGACGCTGACCGGCAGCGCGAAGTAATAGACGATGAAGAAGATCGTGAGTGGCACGATCGTCCTCACCTTCTCCTTGTAGAGCTCTTGGAAATCCGAATCTTGCGAGAGCTTTTCCCATTCGGCTTGGGAGATCGTATGATGCCCGACGCGTTGACCCATCGCTTCAGCCACGGTGAACCTCCTGCGAAAAAAGGGCAACAGCCCCAGCCTTTGGCGGCGAGGGCGTCCAGGGGTTGCGATGCATTGTTCAGTAGAGCGGCAAGCCCCTGCGCGTGCGGGAGTTGCTGTGGGCAAGACAGGACTCGAACCTGCACGGGTCGCCCCACCGGAACCTAAATCCGGCGCGTCTGCCAGTTCCGCCACTTGCCCGCGTGCCTTGTGTTCGCCGCTCGAGCGCGAGTTCGCTCCCGATGTTTCAAGTAGATCTGCAGAGCAGCTTTAGACAAGCCGTTGGTGCCGCTGGCGACTCCACACGAAGAAGTAGTAACAGCTTTGCAGGATGAGTCCGGTGACGAACGCGGCCGGATAGCCGATCCAGATGCCGGGAAGGCCGATGCGGTGGGAGAGGATGTATGCGGTTGGAACCTCGACGCCCCAAATCGCCAGAATGCCGATCGTCGTCGGCCAGATGACGTTGCCGCTCGCGCGCATGATGCCCGAGAGGATCGCAGAGTTGCCGAACAAGAGGTAGCTCCACAGCGTGATCGACAGCAGGCTGGTGGCGATGTCCAGCGTGCCCGGGTCGGTGAGGAACCATCCGGCGATGTCGCGCTTGAAGATATAGCACAGCGTGATGAGCGTTCCGCCGACGACGTAGTTCAGACCGACTGCGCTGTTGACGACCTTGCCCAAAAGGTCGTCGCGGTTAGCGCCGATGGCCTGCGCACCGAAGATCGAGGCCGCGATGCCGATGCTCACGGCCGGAAACTGAACGTAGCTCGCGATCTGGTTGACGGCGCCATACGCTGCTGTGGCGTGCGAGCCGAAACGGTTGACGAATGAAATGACGGCAAGCTCGGAGAGCGACACGAGGATGAGCTGCACGCCGGTTGGTATGCCGATGCGCACGATCTGCTTGAGAATACGCCAGTCCACTTTGAGGTCGCGGATCGTCTCTTCGTCGAGAGCGAGCGGGTGTTTGATCGCCCGCAGGTAGATAAGCAACAAGATGAACGAGATGGTGTTCGAGAGCAATGCCGAGAGCGCGGCGCTTACGATGCCTAAGTGCGGGAGCCCGAACCATCCGAGAATGAACGCCGGGGTGAAGAGCGCGGGCAACAGCGCGCTGATGAGCAGGAAGATGAACGGACTATTGGCATCGCCTGTGCCGCGCATGAACGCGATATAGCTGAAGAACACGAAGATGACCGGCAGCATCAGGTAGATGATGCGCGCATAGGCGACGGAATCAGCGAGCACGTTGGACGGTGTACCAAGCAGCACGAGCGTCTCGCGCGTGAAGAGGATGCCGGCCACGGCGGCGAGGCAGCCGAGCAGGAATGTGAAGGTGATGCTGGTGCCGACCACTTTCTTGAGCGTGTGTTCGTCGCGAGCGCCGTAGGCTTGGCCGGTGAGCACGGTGCTGCCGCTGGAGACGCCTATCAAGAACGATATCAAAAGGAAGAGAACGGGAAAGAATGCGCTGATCGCGGCCAGTGCGTTGACGCCGATGAGGCGGCCGACGTACACGCTGCTGATGGTGCCTGCCGCCGACTGAAGAATGTTCCCGAGGATCAACGGCACGAGGAAGAGGCCCATCACTTGCCACAGCGGACGCGACTGGTCGAAGATGCCGCGCGCTTGGGCGGCGGCGCCCGCGCCCGATTGAGCCATGCGCGGCGCTATTCCGTCGCGCTCGAGCGCTGAATGCGCAGATGGTTGCGGATCGATCCTTCGGGATACGTCATATGTGCGAGGAAGTCGGCGGCCTGCCACTCTTCTTCGCTTTCGACGGCGCCTTGGATGATGATGATGTCGGCGATCGCGTCGACGGAGATCGCGCGCGTCGCGAGGCGCTCGTGGCGCGAGAGCGCACGCCGAATCCGCGTGATCGGTGAGCCCGACGCTGCGACCGCTTCGCTGATGCGGTCGAGAACGTAGTGCGCGAGATCGGCCACTTTCGTCGCGGCGAGGCCCACCGAGAGACCGATGCGCTCGCGATCGTTCGTGAGCACGTGTTCGAGACGGCGCCAGCTGCGCTGGATACGACGGATAAATTCGCTACGATTTGCGGCCGGCGAGAGAGCTAGGCCGGTGAAGGCACCAAGGAGCGCGGCTGCGGCCACGCCGCTGCCGAGGCGTTGATCCACGGTTCACCCTTGCGAAAGCGAGAGGATGGCGTGCGTCGTGAGGGACTTGAACCCACAACCAACAGATTAAGAGTCTGCTGCTCTACCATTGAGCTAACGACGCGCGGAGGTGTTGGGTTCGCATCAGCCGGCGCATATCTCCTGTTACCCGGCCCGGGGGGTCCGTCGCAACGGCGCAGAACGCTTGCCGCCGAACGCACGCAGTCCATCTTCGTTGACGGACGTTGCACGGCGTTCGGAGTGGAGGATCAACGCGTGCGCTGTCTTCTCATCGCTTGTGCGCTGTTCGCAACGCTCGTCCAAGCGGCAAGTGCGGCAGCTTTCAAGGCTCCCTCAACTACCATCGAGCCGGTTACGACGACGTATTGGGGCGTGACGGTTCAAGACCCGTACCGATGGCTCGAAGGCGATACGCCGGCCGTGCAGCGCTGGATCAGCGCGCAGAACGACTACGCTGCGCACGTGTTCGCGACGTTCACGCATGCGGACGTCATCAACGCGCGACTCAAGCAATTGGCGATCACCGGACCACAGCAGTCCGATCCCAAGCTCGTCGCCGGCACGCTCTTCTACTTGCGCGAAACGCCGCCGCAGGCGCAGCCCGTTTTGGTCGCGCAGCCTTGGGCGGGCGGCACGCAGCGCGTGCTCGTCGATCCTAATCCCGCCGGTGGCCTGCTTGCCATCGAGGGGTACTGGCCGTCGCCCGACGGTTCGCACGTGGCGTATGCGACGCAAGAGGCCGGCGCGGAGCGCACGACCATTCGAGTGGTCGATGCGCAGGGACGCACGCTTTCCGACGTGCTGCCGAACGTCGGCGGTGGCACGTCGACCGATGCGCTCGCGTGGGATGCGAACGGGCGCGGCTTTGTGTACACGCGGATGCCGCTGCCGACGTCGGCTGATCCGACAGCGTTTTATTTCAACTCGAGTCTCTACCATCACACACTGGGAAATCCGGCGTCGAGCGATACGCCGTCGCTTGGGCAGGGGTTCTCGCCAGTGGCCGAGTGGAACGCGATGAGCGCAGCCAATGGACAAGTCGTCGCGCTCGTCCATTACGGCGACGGCTCGTACAATGCGGTGTGGACGCAGAACGGCGGTGCCTGGCAAAAAGTAGTGGATTCGAATGCGGGTGTGCTCGTCGGCGATGACGAGACGGCGGTGACCACGGCGGCGATCGTCGAGGGCAAACTCTACGTGATCGAGACGGCGGATGCGCCCAAGGGCAAGATCGTCGAAGTGCTTCAGAGCGGACCGCAGACGATCGTGCCGGAGGGCGACTGGGCTGTGCGCGCTGTGGCAGCGGTGCGCGGCGGGTTCTTGACGACAGAGGTGCGCGGTGCGGATTGGCGCGTGCGGCATTTCAACGCGGACGGCTCGCTGGTGCGCACCGTCGCGTTGCCCGAGCATGGCATTGGCGTCTCCGCGGTCGCGTCGGACTCGGTCAGCGGGGCGGCGCTGATCGAGTATTCGGGCTGGGTTATCCCGCAGCGTTGGGTGAGCTATGATCTCGGCAGCGGTGCGCTCACGCAGATCTACGCGCTGAAACCGCCGGCCGATTATTCCGACGTTGAGTTCACGGTATTGTATGCGACCTCGAAGGACGGCGCGCGCGTCCCGGTGTCGGTCATCCATAAGAAAGGTGTGGCAGCCAAGAGCGATGCGCCCGGAATCCTCACGGCCTATGGCGGGTATGGCCTTTCACAACGGCCGTTCTTTCTCGGGTCCGTGCTGTTCTGGATCGAGCACGGCGGCACGTACGCGCAGGCCAACATTCGCGGCGGCGGTGAGTATGGCGAGGATTGGCACCTCAACGGGCGCTTGACGAAGAAACAGAACGATTACGACGACTTTGCAGCGTGTGCGCGTACCTTGATCGATTCGGGCTGGGTGGCGCGCGACCGCTTGGGCATCGTCGGCGGCAGCAACGGCGGCTTGTTGATGGGTGCGGCGCTGGTGCAGCACCCCGAGCTGTATCGAGCGGTCGTTAGCTTCGCGGGCGACTACGATATGTTGCGCGTCGAGGATTCTCCCAACGGGCGCTACAACGTGACCGAGTACGGCACGGTGAAAGACGAGGCGCAGTTCAAGGCGCTGTACGCTTATTCGCCCTATTATAATGTAAGAACAGGCACAGCGTATCCCGCTGTCTTGATGCTGTCCGGCGCCAACGATCCCCGGGTGCCCCCGTGGCAATCGCGCAAGATGGTAGCGCGTCTGCAGGCGGCGAGCTCGAGCGGCCAACCGGTCATGCTGGTCACGCGGAGCAATGCGGGGCACGGAATCGGCGCGTCGTTCTCTCAGCGTTTGGGCGATCGTTCCGCGATGTACATCTTTTTCGCGAACGAGCTGGGGCTGGCGTTGTAGCGGCCGGATCGCAAAAAGAAATTGCCCCGCGACGGAATCGAACCGTCAACCCTCGCCTTAAAAGGGCGATGCTCTACCAATTGAGCTAGCGGAGCAAGTGTCTCCGCGCCTGGAGGGGCTCGAACCCCCAACCGCCAGATTCGAAGTCTGGAACTCTATCCAGTTGAGCTACAGGCGCATCTGGGGTGAATGAGGGGACTTGAACCCCCGGCCTTCTGCTCCACAGGCAGACGCTCTAACCAGCTGAGCTACATTCACCGAGAAGCGACAGTTTCTCGGCTTGCGAGCAGCCAGCCTGTCAGGAAACCACGATCACCACACAATCGCTCAACTGGCTCCCATCCGACTGAGCGCCGGGTCAAGAAGCGCCAGCTCAGATTGAAGGCGCGCTGCTCCCGCTTTGTACCGCATCTGTTTTGCTGTCTTCCGACGATGACAATTCGCGCACCGGACCTCACACTTTGCGATTTCCTGCTCGATCTTTATCCACCGCACGCCATCTCGAACCATATTCGCCACGTTTGATATTTTCTTGCCCCGAACGTGATCGAACTCCAGAACTGCTACGTCGCCTTCGCCGCAGTCAACGCATGGGTGCATGCTTAGATAGCGAGTTACCAGTTGTTGATTTCGGGCTCGGTACAACCGCATATTCTTGAGTCGATGGGCGCTGTATTGCGCCACGTGCCGTCGATAATAATGACGCTGATACGCCGTGTTGCAGGGCCGACAGTATGCGCGCAGTCTTCGATCCGCCTTCCCTCGCATGTCGAATTTAGAAGTTGGCAGGCGTTGACCGCACCTTGGACAGTTCTTCATGCTTCTGTTTGTCACTCACGTGCGTTTGACCGTCAATGCCAGCCTCAAGACATGAGAGAGCTCGTCAATGACTTAACCGGGTTCCCTGGTGGGCTGGGCCGACTGAGTCAGCTTTCGTTGACGTGGACATTGAAGCTGCATGTTGGAACTGAACCTGAAAAGGCTGAGGGGACCGAAAGCCCTCCGCCGAACATGACGCCCTCAAGTGGAGGCTGTGTGCCATGCTTGTCGCTGTCACGCTTGCGTTTCTCGTCGACTCTGCGGCGGTCTCGACTGGTCCGTTGCGCGAAGTGGTCTACAAGATATCGTCTGTCAGCACTCGCGCGCTTTCTATCGAAACGTTCGGTGGGTCGGTGGTCGTCAATGACCAGCCGGTCGCACCGGGCGTGCCCAACACGCTTTACGCACCAGAGCCGACGTCACAGCGTTACGCGACAGGCGAGGACGGTACGCTGGTCGTCGATGTGCTCAGCGTCGATCAGGACGTTGTCCGAGCCAACGTCACCGAAAATCTGCGCGGTAAATCTATTCCGCGAACGTATGCGGCGCTCGTATCTCCAAACGGCTTGGTCAGCTTCAACGTGCCAGACCCAAGCCCGACGGCGCGTTTCCTGTTACCACTCTTCGCGATCCGGTTTGCGTCGCCTGACAGTTACGACGCCGGCAGCACCTGGCACGTCAAGCTGAAGGGCGATGCAACCGACGTCGACGACGCGTTTACGGTGACTGGACAAGATGGTCCCTTGTTATTGCTCGAAGAGCACGAATCGATCACGGTGTCGTCTGCGCACGGCATGAACTTCAGCGGGAGCGGTAAGTTCACGTACAAACCATCGCTGTTGATACCCATCACCGGCACGTTCGAGGAGCACGGCGCGCGCGGCACGATGGACAGCAACGACGAAATGCGCATCACCGTCCGTTTCGATCGGATTTCGGATTCGCGCGACATGGTGCCGGCGCAGGCGACGAAATAGTCCTTCGCGCCCGTTGGGACTCGAACCCAAAGCCTCCGGCTTAGAAGGCCGATGCTCTATCCAGTTGAGCTACAGGCGCGCGTGTGGAAAATCGGGCGGACAGGATTTGAACCTGCGAACCTCTCGGTCCCAAACCGAGCGCTCTACCAACCTGAGCTACCGCCCGACGCTTATGCCGCGTCGCCACAGCTGGGTTGACGTCTTACGTCTGTGGCAATTGGCGCATCGTACTTCACATTTCTCCATTTCCTGCTGGATTCTCTTCCAGGGGAACCCGCGCCTCACTAGCGTGGACACGTCACTCAATTTCGACCCGCGCACGTGGTCGAATTCAAGCACGACTGGGTCGCTTTCACCACAATCGACGCAACAGTGTTCATCCAAGAAGTGATCCATTAATTGCCGATTCCGCAATCTGTATCGCTGTTGGTTTCCCCTTCTTCGCTGATTATGCTTAGCCGCGTTCTTGCGGTAATGTTCCCGACTGTACACCCGTTGGCACTCTTTGCAATAGGCGTTAGGCCGCGGACGATTTTTGATCCTCAGCGGGAACTCGGAAACGCCCTTCCATGTCCGGCACCTTGGACAGAGCTTTGTACGTGGTGATTCCACTACGGCATACCATTCCACACGAGCCTGCCGATGGGCAAAATCACGCACTAACGTTCGGTTGTCTAGAGGGCGAAAAGCGTGAATATACTTATTCTTACAACTCGAGCCGGTCGCGCAGGGCGCGCACAGCGCGGCCGCGATGCGACACCGCATGCTTTTGTTCTGCAGGCACTTCGCCGAACGTGTGCCCATACGGCGGATAATAGAAGATAGGATCGTAGCCGAATCCGTGCGTGCCCAACGGTGCGAGCGCGATCTCACCTTCGACTTCTCCGCGCGCGGTCAGCGGCAGCTGCCCCGGCACGGCCAACGCGCACACGCAGACGTACCGCGCGCGCCGGCTCGCTCCAGGCAGCGCAGCGAGCTGCGCTAAGATCGCCTGATTGCGCTCCTGCGGAGTCGCTGACGCCGACGGCGTGCGCGCCGACAAGACGCCAGGCGCCCACCCGAGCGCTTCCACTTCTATCCCTGAGTCATCCGCCAACGCGGGGCCGCCGCGCACCCGCGCGAGCTCCGCCGCTTTTAACACCGCGTTTTCTTCGTACGTCGCAAAGCGTTCATCGACGTCCGGATACTCAGACCCCGGCAACAGCAAGTGCGGCGGCGTATCGCCCCACAGCTGCACGATCTCGTTATACTTATCTAGGTTCTTCGTCGCAACCGCGACCGGTACGTCCAGAGCGAGGCGCACCTACGATCCGCGCTCCAACTGCAGCACCGCCATGAACGCCTCTTGCGGCAGCTCGACGCTGCCGACTTGCTTCATGCGCTTCTTGCCCTCTTTCTGCTTTTCGAGCAGCTTGCGCTTGCGCGTGATGTCGCCGCCATAGCACTTGGCGAGCACGTTCTTGCGCATCGCCTTCACCGTCTCGCGCGCCACGATCTTGTTTCCGATCGCCGCCTGGATCGGCACGTCGAACATCTGCCGCGGGATGACCTCGCGCAGCCGCTCCGCGAGCAGCCGTCCCCACACCGGCGCCTTATCCCGATGGATGATGAACGAAAGCGCGTCGACGGACTCGCTGTTCAGCAAGATGTCGAGCTTGACCAGATCGCCCTCGCGATATCCGACCAGCTCGTAATCCATGCTCGCATACCCTTTGGTCCGCGATTTCAACTGATCGAAGAAATCGATGATCACCTCAGCCAGCGGCAGCTCGTACGAGAACAAGACGCGCTGCGGCGACAGATAGTCCATCGAGACCATCGTGCCGCGCCGCGACTGGCACAAGTCCATGACGGTCCCGACGTATTCAGCCGGCGTGATGATCGAGCAGCGCACGTACGGTTCTTCGATGCGCGCGATCTCCGTCGGCGGCGGCAGTTTGGCCGGATTGTCGATCGACGTCTCCTCGCCGCTGGTCGCGAACACGTGATACACCACCGACGGCGACGTCGCGATCAAAGAGATGCCGTATTCGCGCTCCAAGCGCTCCTGCACGATCTCCATGTGCAGCAGCCCCAAGAACCCGCACCGAAAACCAAACCCGAGGGCGATCGACGACTCCGGCTCAAAAGACAGCGATGCGTCGTTGAGCTGCAGCTTCTCAAGCGCCTCGCGCAGCTCGCCGTACTCGGCGCCCTCATTCGGATACAATCCGCAGAACACCATCGGGGTGACCTTACGGTAACCCGGCAACGGAACGTGCGCTGCGGACGCCGCATCGGTGAGCGTATCGCCCACGCCGATCTCCGACAGCGACTTGATGTTGGCGATCACGTACCCGACTTCGCCCAAATCGAGCTTCTCCGCCGGCGTCATCGCCGGCCGGAACTTGCCGACCTCGCTGACCTCGAACACCTTGTCCGCGGCCATCGAGCGGATCCTCATCCCGCTGCGCATCTCGCCGTCGACGACGCGCACGTAGCAAATCACACCGCGGTACGCATCGTACTGCGAGTCGAACACCAACGCGCGCAGGTGATCCGACGATCCCTTGGGCGGCGGAACCCAGCGCACGATCGCCTCGAGCACCTCCTTGGTACCGATGCCCTCCTTGGCCGACGCCAGAATGCAGCGCGCGCGCTCGATCGCAAGCGTCTCCTCGACGTCGCGCACGACCGCTTCGGGGTCCGCAGCCGGCAAATCGATCTTATTGATCACCGGGATGATCTCGAGTTTCGCCTCGTCGGCCAGATAAAAATTCGCGAGCGTCTGCGCTTCGATGCCCTGCGCCGCGTCGATCACCAGCAACGCGCCCTCGCAGGCCGACATCGAACGCGACACCTCGTAGGTGAAATCGACGTGCCCGGGCGTGTCGATCAAGTTCAACTCGTACATCTGCCCGTCATCGGCTCGGTACTGCAGCGTGACCGGGTGCGCCTTGATCGTGATGCCGCGCTCGCGCTCGAGATCCATGGAGTCCAAGACCTGGTCGGACATCTCGCGCGCCGCAAGCGCGCCCGTCATCTCAAGCAGGCGATCGGAAAGCGTCGTCTTGCCATGGTCGATGTGCGCGGTGATGCAAAAATTGCGCACCAGCGCATTGACGCGTTGTGCCGGGTGGCGGTGGCCTAAGGACGGACGATGGCTCAATGGCAGAGCTCTATGGACGGATGATGGCTCATCAGAGAATCAACCGGGAGACGCGCTTCACGTCTCCCGCGTTCGCGGATAAGCGAAAACTCCCTTACCTGAGCGACGCGAGCTGCGCGGGCGTCGGGCCAACGGAGCCCGACAGGAATGGCACCGGGTTGATCGGCCGCCCATCTTCGTGCACTTCGTAGTGCACGTGCGGGCCGGTCGCGAAACCGGTCGAGCCCAGGCGCGCGATCTGCTGTCCTTTACGAACGAATTGACCGGCCGACACCAGCGCCTCCGAGCAGTGCGCGTACCACGTCATATAGCCGTTGCCGTGATCGATCTCAACCTTGATGCCGAAACCGCCATCCCAGCCGGCGCTCACGACCGTTCCCGCCGCAGTCGCCAAAATCGGCGCGCCATAGTAGTTCACGATGTCGAGACCCGAATGGAATCCGTAATCGGGATACGAGCGAAAACCGAAACCTGAGGAGATCGCGCCGTCGGTGGGCCAGATCGACGGAATAGCCTCGAGCATGCGCTGATACGCGAGCGACGCGGCCTCTCTCACTTGCTCCGCGCGCTGCGCTTCATCTTTCAGCCGAACGGTATCCGAGTATACCCTGTCCATGCCGACATCGAGCAGCGCCAGGCTCGCAGACTCGGTTTCAAACGTCACGCCGCCGCGTCCGATGCCCAACCATCCGACCGCCTGCGTCCACCACGGACCATGTACGGGGAGGGACTGCATCGAGGGCTCGATCATGATCATCGCGGTCGGCTTGCTCGGCTTGGAATCATCGTGTTTGGCGGGCGCGGCGTTCGCTGGGACGCCGTTGGGCGGCACGCCGTTGACCGGCACACTGCCAGCGGGCTCGACATCGGTGCTCACGCCGCCGGCCGGCACCGTCAGGCGCTGCAACTGCTGGTGCTCGGCCTGGATCTTGTTCAGCTGCTGCCACATATGGTTGGTCTGGTCGGAGAAATTGAGCAGCTGCTGCTGCTGCGTCGCCGTCAAGCGCTGCAGCGCGTGCACCTTCGCCTCTTCCGCGCGCACCTGTGCGACGTGCATCGTCACGAACGCGGCGACGAGCACGACGATGCAGATCGCGAACAGCGCGAGATGACCGTGGGTAAGCTCCAGCTTGTAGATCGATCGCGCATCGTGCGGGATGATCTTGATCAGCACCCGCTTGCTCCACGCGTCCGAGCTTTTCGCCAAACGACTCCTCCGTGTCAGTTGCGGCGGCGTTTGCTTTGTCCCACCGCCATGTCAAGCGCCCGCCGCTCTTCTTCGCTCAGATCCTTGTCGGTGACGAAATCCCGCACGGCTTTCGCATAACTTCTGACCTCCTCGCGCGAGTAGATGCTGGAGATCAAAAAACCGTTTCCACGGCCGTCGATGGCCGCCAGCGCATACGAGAGATCGGAGCCGACGTCGGCAAACGCGTTGAACCGCACGAACCCGACGTACTGCAAGGCACCTACGGACGCTGCCTCAAGGGCGGCGATCCGGCTGCGCAGCTCATCGAGACTCCTCACATCAGGAGCCGGGCCCGTCTTGACAGCGGTGCCCCCGGCCCGGAATCTCGGCCGCGCAACGGCCACATGATATATCGTCAGCACGACGATCGAGCACGCGGCGCAAATAAGAATGATGAAAAGTATCGCCGCACTGCCCAGGCCGCCCGCGAATGACGCCGCAGCGTCGTTCATGGAATCGGCACTCGGGGGCATTCGAACGCAGCCATAACGGTCCTCCTGGGAACCACGCACCGGATGTGTGATTCGTCCCACATCGCAAGCTACCCACGTTTGAGAAAGGGGGCTCAGGCCGCGAGATGACCGCGGCACTCGAAAGATCCCACATGCCGCTGCTACCTTCCGGTCCTGACGGGGTTAGCGGGTTTTCGTCGCGCGGGTCCCGCGGCCGTCGACGCCCCCACGAAGCCGCACGCGGCTCGGAGAGGGAGGGATTCGAACCCTCGAGACGGTTTTAGCGCCTACACGATTTCCAGTCGTGCCTGATCGACCACTCCAGCACCTCTCCATGCATCGAAGCGGCGTGACGCGCCGCTCGAATGAAGTCCCTTCAAGTCGTGCCGCGCCCATCCTTGCCAAGAAAGCAGGTGCGCGCTCACTGCGCTGCGCTGTCACGCACGATTTGTGCGCATGTCCACGATATCGAACCGTCGACACGACCGCCGCGCGCATCGCCGTTTCGTCCGTAGATGCTGCGGAAATCCATGAAGCGCGCCACTCCGCTGCGCCCGCTATCCTTTATCGTCACCTCGATAAATGTCTGCGGCCTCTCTTCCAGCGTCGTACCGTATTTGAATCCAGGTCCAGGCGCGACGTTGACGATCACCGCAGCGCGATCGTATCTGCCGTCAGTCGTGTAGCTCGGAACCAAGACCTCGCCGCCATCGAGGCGCGCGTCGCCCGCAAACGTCACGCTATACCCGTTGAGCAACGTCGAACCGGGTTTACCGACATAACAGCGCTTGACGCCGGCATCGTGGACGAACGAGACGACGCCGTGGATGTCGATGTGCGCCGACGCCGTCGCAAGCGGTGACGGACTTGCAAGCGCAGCGCTGCGTGCGTGCGTGCCGCATCCCCCCGCGCACGCGGCGACGGCGATCAGGCACGCGGACAGCGCGAGCTTCATAGGCACGCGTGACAAGAAATGCTGGTTGTTCAAAATGCTGGCGGAGAGGGTGGGATTTGAACCCACGAACGGGTATAAGCCGTTACTCGCTTTCGAGGCGAGCGCGATCAACCACTCTGCCACCTCTCCATGGTCGTAGTGCACGTTCTTCCAGCGCGCCTGACCGCCCTTTGCAGCGCGCTTTCAGTCGCGCACCTTTGCCGTGACGTCAACGCGGCATTAAAAGTCGTCTTGCGTGCGGCGCGCGCGGAAAAATGCGCGCAACATCTGAGCGGCTTCCTCGGCAAGCACGCCCGAGGTCACCCGTACGCGGTGATTGAGCCGCGCGTCGTCGACGATGTCGTAGACGGAACCGGCGCCGCCACCCTTGGGATCCGGACATGCATACACGAGACGCTCGATGCGCGCCGCGACGCACGCCGCAGCGCACATCAGGCACGGCTCTTTGGTGACGTACAACGTCGCGCCAGTCAAGCGCCAGCCGCCGCGGCGTGCGGAGGCTTGGCGCAGCGCGACCATCTCGGCATGTGCCGTCGGATCGTGGTTGGCTTCTTTTTGATTGAAGCCGACGGCTGCGACCTCGCCTTCGATCGCGATCACTGCGCCCACGGGCACATCGCCGTGGCGCTGCGCGCTGTGCGCAAGCTCCAGCGCCTTGCGCATGAACTCCGTATCTGCCGCCGTTTGCGTGTGCTCGGCTTCGGCCGAGTTCGCCGACCGCTCCATTCTCACGTCCGCTTCACTGGAGAAAACATCTCCGCGCCCGAGTGGGCTCGAACCACCAACCTTCGGCTTCGGAGGCCGACACTCTATCCAATTGAGCTACGGGCGCGCGGTGCCTCGGGCAAGACTCGAACTTGCGACCAAGGGCTTATGAGTCCCCTGCTCTACCACTGAGCTACCGAGGCATGGTGACGAAAGCGGACCGCGCAGTGTTTTTCGCGCACGCAGTCGCAAGTGCCTCCGGACCGCGTTTAGCGATCAAACCACCGATACTGCAGCTTCAGCGCAACCGTACTGAACTGACCGCCGGCTGTTGCGGTCAACCAGTTCGTCCATTCCACGCGAGCAGCGAAGCGCTTATCGATCGGCACGTTCAGATCGACGCCGTAGCGTCCGTTGACGAGCACGTCGTGATTGGGCACGCCGTCTACGCTCGTCTGCCCGCCGCCATAATACACCCCGCCCAGCGCTACCCAAAAGCCCGGTCGGAATTCATATCCGCCGAGCGCTTGAAGATTGACGATGGGATTTTGGCTACGCACGTGACCGCCGAAGAAATTGGCGTTATCGGTGAACAGCCACGCGCCGGCCGAACCGTCAAGGAACCAGTTGTGCAGCGGCGCCTCGAAGCCGGCTTCCGGCACAAAGGCCCAGCGGTGGGAACTCGCGTTGATGAGCAATTGCGGATTGTACGCGCCCGTGGGCGCAAGCACGGTCAGACTTGTTCCAAAGGTGGTTGTCGCATGGCGCTGCGCGAACTGCGCGGGAGTCAGCGCGGGATCGCCGATCAGATTCCAGCCCAGGCGCACGACCAAGTCGCCGTATCCCCACCGCGACGTGGTC
>JAFAKE010000051.1 GCA_019235715.1 Vulcanimicrobiota bacterium | reverse complement strand
CGGTCACTTAGACCTCGATGCCGAACTGGAGCGCTTCGGCGCGGCGGAGCGCCGATAAGACCCGCAGGCTACTCAGGCACGCCGCTTGGCGCAAAACTTGGCATCAAAGCCGGCTCCCGAATCTCGCTGATACACGCGCCGGCGAAGTTCCCTTCGATGTTACGTCCCTTGCCCGCGGATGCGCGCATCGCACGCCGCCTCACGCGGCAGGCATCACTCGTCATCGCATTTGTCCGCGACACCTCCGAACTTGAGAACGGGTTTTCTGCGTGGAAGCGTGCGCTCGCCAACGATGGCGCGCTGTGGATATGCTGGCGCAAGCGTGCTTCGGGTGTGATCACCGACGTCGGTGAAAGTTCGATTCGCGATTACGTCCTTGCACATGGTCTGGTCGACGTCAAGATCTGCGCGATCGATGAGATGTGGTCGGGATTGAAGTTCGTCTACCGGCTCAAGGATCGTGTGAAGTCCATCGCCGCCGGCGCTGACCGGCGGCGATGAACACCTGGAAAACGATGCATCGCTGCAGCGAGCGTCACTCGAACATCACGTCGATGAAGTAGGCGCGCGCGTAGCGGTTGCATTCGTGGATCTCAGGCGTGTAGCTGGAGTTGCGCACGACGACGAGTGCTTCGTCGTCGAGGAGCATGTTGCCGGATGACTGCGCGATGGCCGAGTTGACAAGCGTGCCCCGAGAATCGAGATTGATCAGCACGGTCGTCTGCGCGGCGTCGATGCCCTGGCCCGCCGCGACTTCCGGCCACTCGGCCGGATATGCGCGTGACACGCGAGCGGGAGCGTCGGCGAGATCGCACTTTCCGGTCGCGATGACCGGTCCGAGCTCGTAGAGCGGGGATGCCGGAGTCAGCGCACTGAGCGCGACGGTTCCGGCCGCATGGGCTGGGGCCGCGAGGCTGATCGCTGCCGCAAGCGCGACGGCAACCGCGGCGACGGCGCTGTGGATCGAGCGGTTATGCATGAGATGACCCTCCATGGTCTGGCGTGAGGTATCGCGCGCTATGCGCGTCCTCTGATAACAGCCTAACCTAGGGGCCGGCACTCGGGCCTCGTGGAGAGTACTGATGGTAGGCGCGTGGCGGTACCGAAAATTCGCTTCCTAGATCGGGACGCTCGACGTTAGCAGCGCGACGTCAGCCGATCGCGTTCTTCACGACCTTCCCGCCTTTGATGACCAGCACGACGCTCGAGGGGTCGTCGAAGAGCGCCGGGTTGTCAAGCGGGTCGCCGTTGATGGCGATGAGATCAGCCAGCTTGCCCTCGGCGACGGAGCCGAGATCCTGTTCCTGGTGCATGATGCGCGCGTTGGAAAGCGTCGCGCACACGATCGCTTCCATCGGACTAAGCACGGCGGCTTTGAGCGTCAGCTCCAGACCGCGCCGGTTTTGCTCGGAACCCAGGAGGTCAGAGCCCGACCCGATGAGCACGCCGGCTGCGCGCGCCATGCGCGTCGCCTCGCCCATCATACGCTCGCAGCCCTGCACGCGCGGGACCACGCTTTGCGGCAGCTTCCATTCTTGCCACGAGTCGACCATCAAATGCGTCACGGCAAGCGTCGGATCCAGCGCCGCACCGGCCTTGGCCATCGCAGCGGCGGTCGCTTCATCCAACATGGTGCCATGCTCGAAACACTCGAGCCCGGCTTCAAGCCCGTTGCGGATCGCGCGCGTGTTATGCGCGTGGCCGGCGACGTACGTTTCGCGCGCCTTGGCCTCGACGACCGCAGCGCGCAGCTCTTCGACGGTGAGCTGCGTATCTTCAAGGCGGTCGGTGGTCGACACGACGCCGCCGCTGATAAATGCCTTCAGCTGGGTCGCGCCGCGCCGAAAATTCACTCGTGCTTGATGACGCACCTCATCGGCGCCGTCGCAGATCGCGATGAGCTGGACGAGACCCGGAAATTCGATGGAGTGATCTTGGAAACAGAACGGTCCGGTCGTGTGGCCGTGGCCGCCGGTCTGCACGATCGCCGGCCCCGACGGAAAGACGCGCGGCCCGCGTACGAGTCCGCTCTCGATCGCGCGCGCCAAGCCTCCGTCCACTCCGCACATGTCGCGCACGGTGGTGAAGCCGGCATCGAGGCACAGGTCGCAGTTGCGAAACGTGCGCGCCGCGATCTCCGCTGACGACATCGCACCGGGGTCGGCGGTGAAATCAAACACCAGGCCGAGATGCGCGTGCGCATCGATCAGCCCGGGCAGAAGGGTGAGACCGCTGCAGTCGATGGCGTCGCCGGCACGCCGCTGACCATTGGTGGATACCGCAGAAATACGCTCGCCCTCAATGGCGATCGTCGCGTTCGTGCGCGGGTCCGCGCCCGTGCCGTCAATGAGCCGGCCGCCTGACAAGAGAAGTGTCACGCGATGTCTCCTAGCGGGCCACTACGGCTCTTCACCTGCACGGTCCTGGCGTCAGTGTGCGTCGCGTGCGGCGCGCATCCGCCGCACGGTCCAGCCGATACGCTCGTCTTCGGGCGCAACAACGACGCGGTCACGTTGGACCCCGCCATCGCATTTGACGGAATCTCACTCATGACGACACGCGCCATCTACGAGGGTCTCACGCGATATAAACCGGGCACCTTCGATATCGAGCCGTCTCTTGCGACATCGTGGGCCGTCAGTGCCGACGGCCGACGATGGACATTTCATCTACGGCACGGCGTTCGCTTCCAAGATGGAACGCCGTTGGACGCGCAAGCTGTGAAGTTCAACCTCGATCGTTGGCGCGATCCGCACAATCCGTATCACGCGTGGGGCATTTTTACGTACTACGGAGCGCAGTTCGGCGGCTTTCCCGGACGGATCGCAAGCGTGATCGCACGTGACCCCGATGTCGTCGAAATCGATCTGCGCGAACCGCTCGCACCGCTGCTCGCGGATCTTGCGATGCCCGCATTCGGCATCGCATCGCCGGTGGCGCTCGCCCGTGAGCGCAACGGATTCTCGCAAGCGCCCGTCGGCACAGGTCCCTACCGCTTGACGGAGTGGGTGCATGACGACCATATCACACTGAAGCGGTTCGACGGATATTGGGGGGACAAGCCGCGCATCGGCACCGTGATCTTACGCGACATCCCGGACGCTGCCACCACGGCCCTACTCCTGCTGCGCGGTGACATCGACGGCTGGGAATTCCCGACACCCGGCGGACTCGCCCAACTCGCGCACGACTCGTCGGTGCGCGTGTACCACCAACCAGCCAACAGCGTCGTGTTTCTGGCGCTCAACACGCGCAAGCATCCGTTCGACGATGTGCGCGTGCGCCGCGCGCTGAATCTTGCGGTGGACAGAGCGGCGCTCGTCCGTCATTTCTACGATCCAACCGCGACGATCGCGCGCCAGTTCTTGCCGCAGGCGGTATGGCCGCAGGGCGTCGAGCTTGACAGCACCTACGATCCCGCTCACGCGCAGCGTCTGCTTTCACTCGCCGGTTATCCACACGGCTTTTCAACGACCTTGTGGTTCCCGACCGCGCCGCGGCCATATTTGCCCGAGCCCGAGCGCGTCTCTGAGGCGATCCAGGCCGATCTCGCCGCGATCGGCGTCCGCGCCCGGTTGCAGGGGTTCGAGTGGGGAACCTTCATCCAAAAAGTGCAGAACGGCGAACACGACATGTGCGTCATCGGCTGGACTGGCGATAACGGCGATCCGGATAACTTCATCTACATGCCGCTCGACAAAGACAATGCTCAACCGCCCGGTGCTTCGAACGTCACGTTTTGGTCGGACGATCGCTTCCACACGCTCGTATTGCGGGCGCGCCGGGTCGATGACCGATCTCAGCGCAGCATCCTCTACCGCGACGCGCTGGCAATCGTGACGGAACAAACGCCATTGGTCGCGATCGCGCACACGACGCCGCCCATCGTGTTTCGCAGAGACGTGCACGGGTACGTCCCCTCACCCGACAGCTCCATCTACTATCAGGATCTGTATTTCTAAGGGTTTCTGCAAGAGCGGTCGAAAAAAAAACCACCCAAGTCGGGTGGCGCCGAAGCTGGTCCGTGCCGCTATCTTAACATGCGCGACGCCGGACAGCAAGGCTTGAGTCAAGAGGTCCGACGCCTTGACCCTCCGGTCATCCCGGGGCTGGAGGCGGCGGGAATCGAACCCGCGGAGCGCGGTTTTACGGACCAGCTCCGGCGCCAACCCACCCCCAACCGGCGGACACAATCACGCGCAAGTGAAACGCGGTCAAGACGGCTAACGGAAAAGCTACGCTTGGGTTGAAGTAGTTTCACCGTGCTGCGCTTGCCGCCGTTCACCTACATCCCGGCCCGCACCGCCGACGAAGCCGTCGAGCTCTTGGCGATGCACGGAGCCGATGCGCTGCCCGTATCGGGCGGCACCGATCTCTATGCGAACATGAAGCAGCGTCTCTTCACGCCCAAAGTGCTCATAGGGCTGCGACCGATCACGAACCTGAACTATATCCGCTATAACGATGTGAGCGGCCTGACGCTTGGCGCGCTCACGTCCTTAACCGCGCTCGCCACCAGCGACGCCGTGCGGCGTCATTATCCGGCGCTGGCTGCGGCTGCAGCTGCCGTCTCGACACCGCAATTGCGCAACATGGGCACCATCGGCGGCAACGTCTGCGTCGACACGCGCTGCAATTACTACAATCAGAACCTCGACTGGCGCAAAGCGCTCGGCTATTGCATGAAAAAGGACGGCGATATCTGCCGTGTCGCGACGTCAAGCCCGAAATGCCTGGCGGTGAACTCATCCGATACGGCGCCGGTGCTCCAAGCGTTCGGTGCGCGGCTGCACGTCATCGGCCCATCGGGCGCGCGCGAGATCCCGATCGAGCAGTTCTACGTGGACGACGGCATGCGCGCGTGGGCCAAGCAGCCGGGTGAGATCGTCACGCACATCTCAGTGCCGCCGCCGGGAGACAACACGCGCAGCGCATATCGCAAGCTACGCTTGCGCAACTCGTTCGATTTTCCGATTCTCAGTGTCGCCGCGCTCGTGCGCTGCGATGACGACGGCGTGTGCGTGCACGCGCGCCTTGTGTTGAACGCGGTCGCGCCGAAACCCGTCGACGTGCCCGCCGCAGCGCAGGCGCTCATCGGCACCAAGCTCGAACACGAAGCGCTTGAAGCGGCAGCGGATGCGGCGTTCGCTGCCGGCAAGCCGCTCGACAACACGAGCGCGACGATTCCCTATCGCAAGCGCATGGTGCGCGTCTTCGCGCGCCGCGCGCTTGGCGACGTGGCTGCGTAGCGACTGCGCAAAGGCGCGCTCAGCGCTCGGTGCTCTTGGTGAAGATCGCAGTCACGTCGAAATAGAATAGCCGCCGGTCGTGCGTCGTCGGACATTCCGCGGTGATCTTCGCGTAGTTGTGACGGTGCTCCGACGTGATGTCTTGGCCGGTGATGCGATATTGGCTTGAGCCGTCGCCGCACGAGATGTTCTCGACGAACTTATAGATGTAGTCGAAACCGGTGGCCATGTCGGGCGCGCGCACGACGATCGCGGTCTCGACCGAGCTGCCGTCGGCCGGCTGCGCGCTGGCGACGGGCGCCGTCACCGGGCGCGGCGTCATCTCGATCGCCGCGGGACTCGCGAGCGCGATCGCGTTCGGCGTCGAGCTGCCGGCTGCGGCGGGGCGCGGGGTGGGTGTTGCCGCAGCGACTGGAGTGGGTGTCGGCCGCGGCGTCGGACGAGCCGGTCCGGACGTCGGGTTCGGCGCGGGCAACGCGATGCCGGGGATCGGGGTCGGCGACATCGCGGCGTTCGGTGTGGCGCCAGCCGCGACGGCTGGCGATGCTGGCGATGCGACCGCAGGACGCGCCGGCGCAGGCGTGCCTTTGATCACGGTGCCGTGATGCGGTTTTGGCGTCCCTTGCAACACCAGACCGGGCGGTCCGGGCGTTGCAGGCGGCTGCGGTGGTTTCGGCGCGATGAGCGTGATCGCCACAACCGTCGATGAGTGGATGGAATAGATCCAGCGGTTCTCGTTCGACGCGCCGTAGATCGTCGAAGAGTCGTCCGGCCCGTCGTCATACATGCGGCTCGGCTGACCGCGCAGCGTGAGCAACCGCGTCACGCTATCGCCTAAGTTGACGCCGAAGGGATCGCCGATCGGCAAGCTCAGCTGTTTGGGCGCAGGCGCCTCGACGCGGATCGACGTCACCGCCTTGCCGCTCGTCTCCAGCACGAGCGAGCCCTCGCCGCCGTGGATCGGATATTCGACGAGCATCGATCCTAAGATGACCTTGCGGTTGAAATCCGGCGGGCCGAGCCGAGTGCGCACGGTATCGATGCTCTCGCCGAGCGTGACGCCTTGCCACTGATCCGGCTTGATCGTCGGCGCGGGCGCGGGCGCCATCGCGGCGGGTGCCGGCGCCGGCGTCGCCGGTGCGGCATCTGCCAGCAACATCGCCCAAATGAAAACGACGCACAGGCTCATAGGCGTGGCGGGTTAGGCGCGCGCGCCGCGGCGACCTGTGCTCTTATGCGAAAAGCGTCAACGCCGGGAAGCGAACAAGCGCATGAGGACGGCGTCGTCGGACAGCGATGCGCTCTGCGCATCAAGTTTCGGACGCAGCATCGCCGCGACACGCGCGGCGGTCGCCGCCGCGATCGACGGCGGCAGCGTCGAACGGCGTTCGACGTAGCGATCGAGAAGTTCCCACTCTTGGGGCGTCAGCGCTGTCGTGGGCGTCAGCGGCGGCGCGTCCGGGATGCCGTCACCCTGCAGCCATGTCTGCGGACTCAAGACTTCAAAGGCGCGGTCGCGCACGACGATCGTGCCCGCGGCGTAGTCGCCCAAGCGCTTGTTCTGCGACGACAGCAGCACGCTGATCGCGGACGGGATGTATCCGAAGGCGGCTTCGACGATGCGGATCAGATTGCGCAGCACATCGCTGCCGAGATCGATCGGATAACCGCCGTCGCGCACGACGCGGATGCCGAGCAGCCGTTTGCCGGGCGTCTGGCCATTCCAAGCTGCTTCGAACACGATGAAATACCCGAATGGGATGACGAGCAGGAACACGACGAGCGCGATCGCACCGAAAAACGCCGCGAACTTCGCGGGATTGATGTGCAGCGCTTTGGGCACGTCGATGATGCCGGGGATGAGCACCGTGACGATGAGGATGAGGACGACATCGACGAGCGTCTGCAGCAAGATGTCGATGACGACCGCGAGGAAGCGGCTGCCCAGACCGGCGAGCTCGTATTGAAAGGCGACGCTCTCAGGCGTTCGTACGGTGACGGTCCGCTCCACAAAGGCACCTTCGCGCAAACGCGAGAAATCGCCCGCAGATGCGCCAATCCGTCTTCGTCGAGCGGCGTCGTGAGGGATGGCAGCGGCTCGAAGCCTTACTCGATAGCGCGGAGCGCCGCGGCTTGCGTTCGTTGGCGCCCGAGCAGATCGAAGAGCTCGGGCGGCTGTATCGTTGGGTGACCTCCGACCTTGCGTTCGCCACCGGCCGCAAGTATGACGAGAATCTGCAGGCGTATCTGCACCGGCTCACCGCGCGCGCGCATTCGTACGTGTACGCGGGCAATGTCGAAGGCGGCTGGACGCGCGTCACGCGTTTCTTCGGACACGACTTCCCCGCAGAGGTGCGCCGCTCGCGCTGGTATATCTTGGCGTGCGCCGCACTCTTCGTGATATCGGCGATCGCGGCGTATGCGCTCATCAGAGCGGTGCCGACGGATGCGTACGTGATTCTGCCGGACCAATACATCCGGCCAATCCATGAAAAGATCCACGACACGAACTTCGGCTTCAACCGCGATCTCTCGTCGGTGATGTCGGCCGCCATCATGTCCAACAATATCCGCATCGCGTTCTACGCCTTCGGCGCGGGCATCATTCCGTTTCCGCTGCCCGGTGCGCTGACGGTCTACTTGGTGTTCTTCAACGGCTTGATGGTAGGCGGACTCGGCGCGCTGTACACCAACGCCGGATTCGGTTACGACTTCTGGGCGACGATTGCGCCGCACGGCGTCATCGAGCTGACCGCGATCCAGATCTCGGCAGCAGCGGGATTGTTGCTCGCGGCCAGTGTGCTCAACCCCGGGCGCCTGCGCATCGTCGACGCGCTCAAGCGCAACGCGCGGCGCGCGCTCACGTTGATCATCGGGGTCGTCGCCATGCTGACGTGCGCCGCGCTGATCGAAGGATTCGTGTCGCCGCAGCGCGTCTCACCCGAGTTGCGTCTCGCGGTGGGCGCCATGACGGCGCTGCTGATGATATTCTATTTCGGCTTTGCCGGACGCGCCGAAGCGCCCGCGGCGGCGGAGCGCACGTAAACGCGCGCGATGCGCGCGCCATCCCATTCATAGCGCAAGCGTTCGACGAGGCTGCACGAGCTGATCGTGCGCGCTGCGAAGATGCCGATGCACGACCCGCGGGCGATGCGCACGCTCGTGTAGGCGATGCCGTTGCTGCCCGCTCCCTTGCGTTCGCGTCCGAAACGCTGCGAGTCGTGATACTGGTCTTTGGCGTAAACGCCGGGGTACGCAGCGCGCGCGTCGCGGATGTCGTCATACTCGCCGGCGATGCGCGCAGCGTACGCGGACACCGGGATCAGCGCCGGCGGCGCTGACGACTGCGCGAGCAGGCGCGTGCGGTGGTACACGGTCTCCGCGATCGCCGTGCGCCGTTCGAAGGCCGCGTAAAACACGCCGTAGGAACCGTCGGAAAAACGGCTGCCGTATTTGCCAAGGCGCACGAACGGATACAGGATGACTTCCCAGCCCGGCCGACGCAGCAACGGCCGGTATTCCGGATCAGCATGCGCGCGTTTGATGACGTCGGCTTGCGCAAGCTCCATCGTCGCGGCTGCAGCGCGTTTGGCGTCTTCGTCGATCGCGATGCGGGCGACCGCTCCAAGCGGAGGTGACACGAGGCGCCACGTGCGCCCCGCGATCGGCGTCGTCGGGATCTTCATTGCCAGCCCTGTGTCTGCCCATACAAGTAATCGTAGACGCGAAAGACGTCGCCGAACAAACCGGAACAGAAGATCGTCGCGGGCGGTCTGCCGGCGAAGAGCGGAGCGCTGTTGGGCCGGGCGAGCCACTCGTCGGAGGCTGCGCCTTCGCCAAAGAGCGCGTGCAGATATTCGTAGACCCACAAGATGTAGGAGATGCGCTCGAGCGTCTGCGCTTGGAGCCGCGACGGCGCTCGCCGGCGCCACTCGTACAGCGTGCTGGCAGAATCCAAGCCGAGGACGCGCTGCTGTTCGGCGTCCTTAAGCTTCCATGCGTTGAGGATGCGCAAAACCGTCGGCAGCAGGTGGGCCGGCGAGAGCGCCTCGGCTGGAGGCGTAGGGCTGGGAGCGAGCAGGGCCATTACTTGCGTTAACTCCGATATCGTAGTTCCACCTAATTATAGTGCGATATCGTACGCAAAGCAAGCCCCGGCTCGCCAGTTCCCGGAGGGCTAGATCAGGTCGCGCGCCTTGATGTCGATGTACGCGTTGATCAGCGAGACGGTCAGCTGCGCCGCCGGCACATCGATGACGGCGATGCCGCGCTGCTGCAGCATGGCCGCCGCCTTGCGCCGCTCGGCGCCCAGCGTGGCCGCGACGCTGGCGCGATATGCTTGTTCGGCGGTGGCCGGCACCGTCTGCAGCGCGTCCGCGATCGCTTCATCGTTCATGAGCACGCAAACGACGAGATGGCGCGGCACGAGCATGGCGACGTTTGCGAGAACGCCGGCCGAGGCGACCGGGTCGAACATGTCGGTGAAGAAGATGACGAGGCTGCGCTTCGGCTGGCGGCGGCGCAAATACGTGAACGCGCCGGCGTAGTCGGATTCTTCGAAACGCGGCTGCAGGTCGTACAGCCGCTGCACGAGACCGCTGACGTGGCGCGCTCCCGCGCGCGGCGCGATATGCTCGATGATGTCGCCGGCAAACGCGAGCACGCCCACTTTGTCGTCGACGATCGAAGCGATCGATGCGACCGAGAGCGCCGCGGTGACGGCGTAATCGAACTTGCGCTGTCCGCCGATGCGCGGCATCATGAGACGGCCGGCGTCGAGCACGAGCATCACCGTTTGGCTGCGTTCGACGTCGTACTGCGACACCATCATCTTGCTGCGCCGCGCCGTCGCTTTCCAGTCGATGGCACGAAACTCGTCGCCGGGCTGCCATTCGCGCAAGCTGTCGAATTCGCCGCCGCCGCCGCGCAAGCGCAGTTTGCGGAAGCCCGCTTCGATCAGGCGACCACGGCGCGCCAACATGCCATAGCGCTCGACCGCCGACAGGTCCGGATAGATGCGCACGGCGGTGTCGGCGTTGACGCGCCAGTGGCGGCGTATGAGGCCGAACGCGTTATCCGCGCTGAGATACAGATCTTTGAGTGTCACGTCGCCGCGTTCCAGTGGTGTCACCGGCAGCTCGAGGACCTTGCGGCGGGCCGGTCCGACGACGCCCGTGACCGGTTCTTCGGGCATTTGCAAAACGTCGACCGGCGTGTCCACGACCGCATAACACACGGGCACGGCACTGCGATTGATGATCGAGTAGCGCAGTGTTCCCGGCGCACGCAGCGCGAGGTGCTCGACCGGCTCGCGCGCCAGGATGACCTCGCCGCGGTTGGGACCTGATGCAAGATCTGCGATCAAGAAACCGATGAGAATGGCTGCGCAGGCAGCGCCGGCGTAGACGAGCGGCTGCCAGAAAGCGCCAAGCGCGATGACGAATGCGACCGCGACCAGCCACGCGACGAAGCGCGGCGTGATCCACGGAAACGCGGGCTCGAAACGACGCTTCGGGCGCGGCTTCATGTCGCCGTCGTCGCGGTCGCTTCTTTCGGCACGGGCACGGCGTCGAGCACGCGCTTGATGACATCGCTTGCGGACAAGCCTTCGACCTCGGCCTCCGGACGGACGAGCAGGCGGTGGTTGAGGACGAGCGGCGCGGTCGCCTTGACATCGTCGGGCGTCGCGTAGTCGCGCCCGTCTATGGCTGCTGCGGCCTGCGCCGCGATGAGCAACTGAATGCCCGCGCGCGGGCTGGCTCCCAAGCTGACGTCGCCCGCATCGCGCGTGCGCTTGACGATCTCGTACACGTACTGCTGCAGCGACGGCGCGACGTGCACCGCGCGCACGTCCTGACGCGCAGCGGCGATCTCCGCCTCGGTGACGACTGCGCTTAAGCCTTCGCGCTCGAGATAGCGCGAGTCGAAACCGCCTGCGACGCGCTTGAGAAGGCTCGTCTCTTCATCTGCGCTCGGGTATTCGGTGCGGCACTTGACCATGAAACGGTCGAGCTGCGCTTCCGGCAGCGGGTATGTGCCTTCGTATTCGACCGGATTTTGCGTGGCGCACACCATGAACAGCGGCGGCAATGGGAACGTCACGCCGTCGATCGTCACGTGGCGCTCTTCCATCGCTTCCAGCAATGCGCTTTGCGTCTTGGGCGGCGTGCGATTGATCTCGTCGGCGAGCAGCAAGTTGGTGAAGATCGGTCCTTGCCGCGTGAAGAACTCGCCGGACTTGGGATTGAACACGGTCGTGCCGACGACATCGGACGGCATGAGGTCGGGCGTGAACTGGATGCGGCGGAACTGCGCGCCGAGCAGCAGAGCCAGCACGCGCACGATAAGCGTCTTCGCCGTGCCCGGCACGCCCTCGATGAGCGCGTGACCCGATGCGAGCAGGGCGACCTGCAGCGCGAACAGCGCCTCGTCTTGGCCGACGATGACCTTACGCAGTCCGCCCGATAGGCGCTGCGCGACGACCGAAGCCGATGCGGCCATATCGCGAGTACTCCTTTCGTAAGGATGCGGAAAGCTGCGCCGCGCGCAGCAAATCGACGTTGGCCGGTTCGTTGCGCATCTGCAGCCGGCCCAGTTCTTCGATCTGCGCCGCGCGCGTCTCGCCGTTCTCTCCGTTGCGCGCGCTCGCAGCGATCTGCGCGGCCGTCGCACGGTCGGAAAGCCCGAGCGACGACGCGACGTCGCGCAGCGTCACGCCGGCCAGATCGCGCAACGCCTTGCGCGCCGCGCGCCCGCGCGCGAGCAACTGCGCCATGGATGAAAGGTATTCCGCTGAGGTGCGCTCGGTGTTCTCCGGTAAGCGCGCGGTCGGACCGAAACGCAGCGCCGTGCCCACGAGCAGCAGCGTGAAGCCGGCCACGGCGATGATAAGCGCGGCGCGCACGGGCGCGGGCAAAATCGTCCACCACGACGACCCGGAGACGTAGCCATGCAGGTATTCGTCGAATGCGACGGTGCCGCTCGTACCGGCGGCCAGGCCGTAGGCGAGCTTCGCGTTATCGCCGAGTGCGATATGCTTGTTATCGAACAAGCTTTGATCTGTGACGACGAGGATCGTGCCTTTGCCATACCGACGTTCTGCCACCACCGCGCCTGCGCTGTCTGCGAGCAGCGGAACGTATAAAGGCGATGTTCCGGGGCGCACGCGCAGCGAGTCCACTCCAACGACCGAGCTGACGCCGTCGGTTTGCGGGCTGAGCGCGACGGGAATCGCGTTGTCATCTTTTGGCCCCGCGCTATCGGTGTCGAGGTCGAGCGGATCGTCCCACGAACCGTCGGTCACCCATACGAGCCGTCCGCCATCATGCACCCACGCGCGCAGGTTTTCGAAATCGATGTCTTGCGGCACGCCGGTCACGTCCTGCGTCTGCTGCGCGCGCAGCGCCACTTCTTTTTCGTTCGGCGATGCGATCAGCGTTCCGATAGAGGCATCGAGGAACGCGGGCCGCTGCCCGAAGCGCACGACGTGAAAACCCTCGCGCTGCAGCAGTTCGTACCAGGCGCGATATCCGCCGCTATGCGCGTCGTAAGAAGAAAAGGTGGCGAAGTGCGGCGCCGTCGCCTGCTGGTGCCGATACGCGGCGTACGTGATCGCCAAAACGACCCCCGCCGCCAACGCGAGTACGATGATCTCCGTCCACGGAAACGAACGTCTCATGCCGCTCGCTCGCGCCGCGGCGCGCCTAAGGCCGGCCCGAAGCGCTCGTACGCATCGCCCGCTGCCGTCCAGTCCCCTTCGGCGACCGGCCGCTGCGCGTAGGTCGCAAGCGTGAAGGCCAGTGCGAGCACATCGAACGGCGACGCGGCCGGCGCGCAGGCTCGGCGCACGGCGCGCCGGTATTCGCCGGCGGTCCGCGCCGCGTCGTAATCGACGATGCCGCCTGCATCCAAGCGCCGCAAGGCGGCGCGGAACAACAACGATATCGCCAGTGCGTAGTCAGCGCGCGTCGCAGCGGCACGCGCGGCGCGTACCAGTTCGTCGGCGGGCGTTGTCTGGGCGAGCAATTCGCCCGCGTCCTCGTCGCGCGCTATCCGTCGTCGCGCCATCAGGTAGCGCGCGAGTCGCGTCGCGACGAAGACAAGCACGACCGCGAGCACGACGAGCGTACCCCACACGATGATCTGGCCCACCCACGGCACATTGGACGCTACCGAGAACAGACCGCCGAAAAGACGGTCGAATAAGCCGGCGAGCCACTCAAGGAAAAGCTGCCACCATGTCTTCTTGACCTGCGCCTCGGTCGAGGATTCGGCTTCGTGATACGCGCGCTGCGCGAGAATCGCGGCGAGCGTCGGGCCGATGGCCTTATCGGCAGCGCGCGCAGACGTGTCGGACGCAATGGCCGCATCACGTAAGGACGACGCCATGTCGCGCAGCATCTGGGCGCGTACTTTTCGGCTTTTCGTCTCGCGCGCAGCCGTGAGGCCGGTTTGCAGCCAGTCGTCGAGCGACGGAGAGAAGCGCGGCGGTCCAGGAAGCGGCGCCGGCGGCACGTGCACGTCGGGGACGCTGACCGTATGCGTCGCATCGCCCCCTCGCGCCGCGGTTTCCAATCGTGCCGCCGCGGCATTGAGTGCTGCGGCGTACGTCGCCGGCGATGAAGCCACACTCGCCGGCGTCTGGCCGGCGCGCGCAACGCTCGCACCGAGCACGACCGCCAATGCGCATGCGACAGCGGCCGCCGCACATCTTCCCCGAGCGCGGGTCATCGTGCTGTGGACGACGTCAGTTGGTCGGCGAGCACTTGGATGTCGAATCCCTCGCGCCGGATACGGACGTCATAATAGTAGACGGAGATCACGACGAATGCGAATGCGATGAAGAAGATGTTGATGATGTGCGCGACCGCGAAGTAGAGGAAGAACGATTTGGTCAGCCACACCGACAAGCCCGCGATGATCGTCGCGACGATGACAAACCCGATGTAGAGGGCCACCAGCGCGAGCGCCACCCACATCGCGCGCGTGAACAGGTCGCGCCCGAAAACACGCGATAGGCCGAGCGTCAACGACTTGACCGGATCTGCCCTTTCAAGCACGCAGGCCACGAAGGACGCGGCGAACGACATGTATCCCATCACGCTAAGCCCGATGAGCGCGACGAAGAGCGCGAGTCCGAAAAGGCCGCCGACGATCAGTCCGAACGTGTGCAGCGCGGCTCCCAAGAGCGCGATCGCGATGACGGCGAACATGAAGACGGCGAACACGACGAGGCTGATCGGGATCATCACGCCCACCCACAGCAGCGTGAGCAGCAGCACGTAACCCCAGCGTTTGAACGCGTCGCGAAAACAATCGGCGAAGCGCACTGGTAATCCGAGATAGGCCCGCGATACGCCCGAAACAACGGCGGCGCCGGCGAGCGGCAGCGTGAACAGCGCGACCAAGTACGACAAAATGGTCAGCACGTACGAGCCGAGCATCGCCGAAACGCTTTCCTTCGACATCGCGGCTTGCAGCGACGTGAGATCGGGCGGCGCAGACGGATTCTTGATCATCGCATCGATGAGGTTCACCTCGGCCCCGAGCACGTCGTGGACCAAGTACAACTGCAGCAAGAGGAACACCGCATACGGGATCGTCGCGACGAACAGCACGGCGGCGAACGTCAAGATGTGCTTGAAATAGAGGCTGAACGCGCGGTCGAACAGCTCGCCGATGCTCAACGGCCGCAATGCGGGCGCCGCCGGCGCAGACGCGGGCGCGGGGTTCGTTACAGGATCCCACGACGACATGGCGAGTTTGCCTTCTTTGGCCCCGTGAAAGCGACCTTCGCGCATCGAGGCATTGCGCGCGTCCGCTGCGAACGACGCGAGCCTTGAGCGATACACGTCACTCGCCCGCGCCGTTCGACACGGGCAGCACCCCGTCAGTCATCGTCACGCGCGCCGGCATCACCGAGAGCGAACATTTCATCCGCCACGCACTCGCGCGCGCGGACGGCACGATCGTTTCGTCGAGCGGCGACATCGATGGGCCGACGTTCATGCGCTCTTCTGCGAAACCGCTCATCTGCGCAGTCGTCGTCGCGTCGGGTGCGGCCGATCGTTTCGGGTTCACCGATCAGGAGCTCGCGGTCGCCGCTGGCTCGCACGGCGGCGAATCGTATCACGTCGCCGCCGTCGCAAGCATGCTTCAGAAGATCGGGCTAGGCGAAGACGCGCTCGCCTGCGGTCCTCATCCGCCGCTGCACGAGCCGTCGGCAAAAGCGCTCGTTGCGGCGGGCATCGAGTTCGGGCGCATCCACAACAACTGCTCGGGCAAGCATGCGGCCATTCTTGCGCTTGCGGTGCATCGCGGCGCACCGACGAAAGGATATCTCGCGGCCGATCACCCGGCGCAGCGCGAGGTCATCGAAGGCTGCGCGGCACTGCTCGGGATCGACACACGCTCGATGGCGATCGGCGTCGACGGCTGCGGCATCCCCGTCATCGGCGTGCCGATGCGCGCGGCGGCGGTCTGCTTCGCGCGATTCGGCGATCTAGACGCGCTGCCGGCCGCATGGCGCGAGCCCTTGCGGCGCGTCGTCGGCGCGATGACCGCTTTTCCGCGCTACGTCGCCGGCACCGGCCGCTTTGACACCGATCTCATGGAAGCCGGCGGTGGCGCGATCGCGTGCAAGGGCGGCGCCGAAGGCTATCACGCGACGAGTATGCTGTCATCCGCGATGGGATTGGCCGCAAAAGTCGCCGACGGCAATTATCGCGCGGTCGGTCCGTACGTCGTGACGGCGCTCGGGCGCGCGGGTGCGCTCGATCGCGCGCAGACGCAAGCGCTTTCGCGCCACGCGCATCCAGCGATCAAGAACCACGCCGGGGTCGTCGTCGGGGAGATCAGCGCGCTTTAGTCGTTCGCGTATACGAGTTGTCCGCCGATGAAGACGTGCGAGATGCGGTTGCGCCGGTCCCAGACGGCAAGATCCGCGCGCAACCCTTCGCCCAACATCCCCAGCTCGCCATCCAAACCGATCGCGCGCGCAGGCGCCCACGTCGCGCACGCGACCGCTTCCGCTAGCGTCAGCCCGGTCGCGTTCATGAGATTGCGCACCGCTTCATCGGGGAGCAGTTTGCTGCCCGCGATCACGCCGTCTAGATCGCGCACGACGCCGCCTTGTTCCGTCAGACCAATCGTCACCGGCATCGCATCGGTCGCAAGCACGAGGTTGAGACCTTTGAGGCGGTAGAGCAGCGCGACGTGCTCCGGCGAGACGTGCACACCGTCTGCGATCACTTCGGTGAATGCGGCCGGGTCGAGCAGATACGCGACGAGGATCGACGACGAACGGTGATGCATGCCAGGCATTGCGTTGAACGTGTGCGTGAGGATGCGGTAGCCGTCCTCGATCGCTTCAAGGCCGGTCGAAAAATTGGCCGCCGTATGTCCGGCGGAAAGCACGACGCCGCGCCGGCGCAACTCCGCGGCTGCCGGCTTCGCTTCGTCGATCTCGGGGGCCATCGTCACGCGGCAACGGCCGCTCGTCCAGGTTCCGAGAAGCGCTTCGATGCGCGCGGGCGTCGGCGCGAGCAGGTGCTCGGCCGGATGAAAGCGGCGGTACTCCGGATTGAGGAAGGGGCCTTCGAAGTGCACGCCCAGCGCTCGCGTCCCGCCTGACGGCATCTCCATCTGACGATAGATCTCGCGCGCCGAGCGCAGCATATCATTCCAGGGACCGGTGATGATCGACGGCAGATACGCGGTGAGACCCGAACGCGTTCCCGTCGTTTCAATGGCGCGCATCGCCTCGAGCGGCTCGCGATTGAACCAGTGGCCGGCGGCTCCATTGATGTGCAGATCGATCAGGCCCGGAGTGACCGTGCTGCCGAACGGCAACTCGTAGTCGAGATGATGCGGACCGTCATCGAGCGCCGCGATGCGGCCGTCCTCGATGCGGATGCAGCCCTGATGCGACGTGCCGTCGCCGAGCGCGAGCAACGCGTGACCGATCGTCCGACCGCTCATGCGTCAAGCTTTGCGATTGACGCGCGCGATTCCGCGCTCACGGCGCCTCGCGCAGCGGCTTGTTGCCAAAGAACAGCGCCGAATAGAGCGCGGTCAGCACGCCCGCGAGCACAAACGTCGGCCGGACATGGAGCAGGCCGACGGCGAGCCCCGCGATCGCACTGGAAAACGGCAATGCGACCGTGTTGAGGATCATCGAGGCGCTGATCGTGCGTGCGAGCAGCTCCGGCGGCGGCGTGCGCTGGCGCAGCTCCGACATCCAGATGAAGAACGCCGCATCCACAGCGCCTACGACGAACAGCACGAGGTAGGCGGCGGTGATCGTCGGCGCAAACCCGACCGCCGCGACGAGCACGCCGAGGATCACGCAATCGAGGATGAGCGAGATGCCGCGCGGATACGGCCAACGCCCTGCGCCAAGCGCGATACTCGACAACAGCGATCCGAGTGAGATCGCGGCGAGCATGTAGCCCTGGCCGCGCGCACCGGCCGCGAACGCATCCTTGCTCAAGAACGCGAGAGCGACGACCGCGATGCCGAAGAAGAAGTTGCCCATCGAGATCATCAGCGTCAATCCGCGCAGCAGCGGGTTGTTGTAGATGTAACGCGCGCCCGCCAGTTCTTGCGAGATCGACAGCTCGCGCGCTTCCGGCGGGATGCCGCTGTCGATCGCGCCGGCTTGGATGAACGACGCGATCGCGACGAACATAGCAAAACAGACGGCCGCGATCGCCATGGCCGCATGCCAACCGAGTGTCGCGGTGACGATACCCGCAACGGCGGGACCAAGGATGCCCGCGAGCTGGTATAAGGATGAATCGACTGCGAAGGCGGTGACGATCAGCTCTTCCGGCACCATCGTCGGCATGTAGACGCGCATGCCCACGATCGTGATCGTGCTCGAGATCGCGGCAAGCGCAGCGAGTCCGGCGAGCGCCCAGACGTTGAGCGCGTGCGCGTAGCCGAGCACGGCGATCGCGCCGATGCACAGCGCGCGCACGGCGTTGTCTGCGAGCATGAGCGGTTTGCGTGGATAGCGGTCGAGCAGCGACGCGGCGAAGAACCCAGCGGCGATCACGCCGCCGGTGTACGCCATGAGCACAAGGCCGGTCGCCGCCGCGCTGTGCGTGAGATCGAGCGCTGCCCAGAGCAGGCCGATCGCCACGAATTGGTCGCCGAGACGAGCGAACCACTGCGCGACGACCAAGAGCGCGACGGCGCGATTCGCGAACAGCGCGCGATAGCGTCCTAGGCTCATCCCGGGTTACGTGCGGATGATGGCGAGCAGCGCGTCGCGCTTTGCGGCAAGGGTCGCGGGATCGTCGGCCTCGACGTTCAGGCGCAGCAGCGGTTCGGTGTTCGAGGGCCGCACATTGGCCCACCACGTCGGATATTGGATCGTCAGCCCATCGAGATGGTCGAGCTGTGCGTCGCCGTACCGTTGCTCGAGCGCGGCAAGTTTGGCGGGCGCATCGGCGACGTGGCTGTTGATCTCACCGCTGCGCACGCGCGTGTCCAGCGGGCGCAGCAGCTGGCTCACCGGTTTATTCTCGCGCGAGATCACCTCGAGCACGACGAGCAGTGCGATGAGCCCTGAGTCGGCGTAGTAGTTGTCGCGAAAATAGAAATGCCCCGAGTGCTCGCCGCCGAAGATCGCGTTGCGCTCGCGCATGATCGCCTTGATGTATGAATGGCCTACGCGCGTGCGCACCGGCACGCCGCCGCTTCGTTCGATGATCTCGGGGACGGACCGCGAGCAGATGAGGTTGTAGAGGATGGTGGCGCCGGGTTTGCCGCGCAACAGATTGCGCGCGACCAGCGCCGTCACCATGTCGCCGCCCACAAGCGCCCCGTGCTCGTCGGTGATGAACACGCGATCGGCATCGCCGTCAAAGGCGGCGCCGAGATCGGCGCCGTGCTTTACTACCGCGGCCTGCAAGTCGGCCATGTTCTCGGGCTCGATCGGGCTTGCGGGATGATTGGGAAACGTTCCGTCCAGCTCGAAGTACAGCGGGATCAGCGTCACGGGCAGATGTTTGAAGATGGCAGGCACGACCAGGCCCGCCATGCCGTTGCCCGCATCGATCGCGATCTTTAGCGGTTTGATCGAATTGACGTCGACGAACGACAGACAGTGCTCGGCAAAAGCAGGCAACGGATCTTTGGCGGTGATCTGACCGCGCGTTGCTGACGGCACGAAGCGGTCGGCTTGGACGAGATCGCGGATGGCGAAGACACCCGTGTCGCTCGCCAGCGGCACGGCGTCGGCGCGGCACAGCTTGAAACCGTTGTACTGCTTGGGATTATGCGAGGCGGTGATCATGATGCCGCCTTGATACTTGAAATGGCCGACTGCGAAATACAGTTCGTCCGTCGTCGTCAGTCCAAGGTCGACGACATCGGTGCCTTGCATCGTGATGCCGTCCGCGAGCGCGCGGAACAGCGGCTCGGATGAGAGGCGCATGTCTCGCCCGATAGCGACGGCGGGCACACGGAGATAGTCCGCGAACGCGCGACCGATGCGCCGCGCCACATCTTCGTTCAGTTCGCTCGGATAGATGCCCCGGATGTCGTAGCTCTTGAAGATGTCGAGGTTCAATGGGCACCGTTGAGAACGGCATAGCGGTGCAGCCACCAGATCGCGAAGATCGCGAGGGCGAGCAGCACGAGCAGTCGCCATAATTTCGGCGGCTTTTCCATAGAACCTCAGCTTGAACGCGGCCCGCGCGAGGCCCTGTTCAATGCGTCGCCTGCGTCTCCGTGGTATGCTTCGCGTTTCGGAACTCTTCATTCGGCTGCAGGACGATGCGCGAATTGGGATAGTCGAAATAGAGGTTGAAGTAGTGGAGCAGTCCGTAGCCGATAAGCCCGTCGAGATCCTCGCCACCCGAATGCGAGGTCGGATCGATGACGGTCGCGATGAAATTGTCGAACGCCACGCCGAAGACGACCTGCTTGAGCTGCACAGGATACCCTTCGGCGACGCCGCCAACCACGCCGAAATACAATTGTGGGATGATGATCTGCACTTCGTGTCCGAGGCCCTCATCGCGCATCTCTGCGGGATGCGCAGCGGCGAATCGAGGGAATACCGTGACGCCGCCTGTTACGATGGGCACGTACTGCCCGCCGCGGCGGACCGGAAGGACGTCGGCGCCGGAACCGGTGTCGACGATGAAGTGGTCGCTCGCTGCGTCACCGACGGAGACGCTTACGTCCGGCACGAGGTCGTCGAGCATCAGCGGGATGGTGATCGCGGTCGACGGCATCGGCATGGTGCCGCTCGGATACGCGGTCACCTCGCCTTTGTCGTAGTCGACCTTGAGCCCGACGCTGGCGATGAAGTCGAAGCCCAGCAGGCCGACGACTTCTTCGGTTTCCTTGGTGCGCATCTTGAACGACGTCGGATAGACTGCGACGTGCTTCATGACGAGGTCACCGACATGCAATTCAGGGACGTCGACGACCGCGGCGTGGCTGATGCCGTTGGTATCTTCTTCGGTCGCGCCCCAGCCGGTCAAACCGAGCTGTGCCACGACTTCGCGATCGATGATGATGCCGCTCGCGCCTGAGTCCAATGCGAGGTCCAATCCTCGACCATTGATCGTGACGCGTACGATGATGTGGCTCTTGCCCGTTCCGGCGATGGTTTCGCCGTAGCGATCGCTCAAGATGCGGGTGTCTGAGCTCAGCGGCATTGAGACAGGCAGCTTGACGCTCGTCGCATCCGCAGGAAACTGGACGAGATCGCGACGCGACGCCGGCAGGTTGAGGTCGCGCGCGCTGATCGGAACATTGAGCCGCAGCGACGTCAGCCGATCGACGCTCTCACCCGGCTGTCCGTTCGTCGAGCGGACGGTCTGCGCGACGATGGCCCCGTTGAAATTCTCGAAGTCGCTATAGGTGGTCGTCGTGCGAACGGCATCCCACACGGATTCCTCGCGTACATCCCGCCCACTCGACTTGTCGATGAACATCCATGTCGCGGTGTCCGGACCTGTGGTTATTTGTATCACGTAGGCGGCGACCGGACTCGCGACCTCACCGAGCAACGTGACGGACGCGGGCGGCGAACCCGAGCGCGCCAACTTCATCGCTTGCTCCGCAATGTCGTCCTCTTGATGCACGCCACCCATAATGACGACGATGCCGTTGATATTTTGCCGCCAGCGCACGCCGGCGACGCGGCCTTCGAGTTCTTGAAACGGTCCGAAATGGTCGATCGTCTTGTAGTCGCTGCCCGACCACATCGTCGTCGAAGTCGAATCACGCCCATATGAGTTGTGCGACCACGTTTCAATGCGGCTGGAGAACGTGTCGAGCTGTTTGCCCTCAGCGCGCGCGTTGAGCGCCATGACCGCGGCAAGCGTCGTAGCAGTCGCCGCGATGCCATCCGGCGGTCCCATCCGCCTGTCAAGATCGGCGCGGGCCGCAAGCGGTAACGCGGCAATGACAAATGCGAGAAACGCAAATCGCCGTAGCTTCATCGCACGATGACCTCGTGCCACCACGTTCGACTTCCTTATGCGTGCTGTCCTAGAGCGTGAGGATGTATGTCCGGTCGCAGGCGTTCTCGGGCTCGGGCCCGCGTTTCCACCCGCTGGACTCGTAGATGTGCACGGCGGCCTCGAACACCGTTCGCGTCTCGAGGTCGACCTCGCGTAGATTGCGGGCGCGCGCTTCATCGACTGCCAGCGTCAACAGCGCCTTGCCGACGCCTTGGCCGCGCACGCGTTCGTCCACGAAAAACTTGGAAATGCGCCCGCTGCCGTCGCCGCGATCGCGCAGCGCGACGGATCCAACGATCGCGCCCTCGATTTCGGCGACGAAGTCGGCGACCCTGGCGTCGGCCTCGCCGAAATGCATCGCTTCGGCGTCCAACCGCAATGGCTCGGGCTCGATGCCGAACGAGCGCAGCGTGCCGAAGATGATCGCGACGACCGCGTCGCGATCGGCTGCCGTCGCGCGCCGTAACGTGACTGCCGCCGCCGGCGGTTTCATGTCGTTACGCTCGCTGCCTCACAGATCGTAATAGAGATAGAACTCGTATGGCGTCGGCCGGATGCGCACCTCTTGCAGCTCTTTCGTACGCTTGTAGTCGATCCACGTCTCGATCAGGTCCTCGGAGAACACGTCGCCTTCGGTGAGAAACGCGTGGTCGCGCTCCAGTGCCGCCAGCGTCGCATCCAAACTGCCGGGAACCGATTTGATGCGCCGCGCTTCAGCCTTGGGAAGTTCGTAGATGTTCTTGTCGAGCGGTCCAAAGCCGGCTTTCGTCGGGTCAAGCTTGCGCTTGATGCCGTCCAGCCCCGCCATGAGCATCGCAGAAAACGCGAGATACGGATTCGCTGCCGGGTCGGGCGGGCGGAACTCGATGCGCTTGGCTTTCGAAAAGCGCGGGCCTTTGAAGAAGATCGGGATGCGCACCGCGGCCGAGCGATTGCCCATCGAGAACGCGACGTTGACCGGCGCTTCGTAGTGCGGCACGAGGCGCTTGTACGAATTGGTCGTCGGCGCGCAGAAGGCGAGCAGTGCGTCGATGTGCGTCAAGAGGCCGCCGATGTAGTAATGGCCGAGCTTCGAAAGTTCCGCGTAACCCTTCTCATCGTAGAAGAGGTTCTTGCCCGCCTTCCATATGCTTTGGTGCACGTGCATGCCCGAACCGTTGTCGCCGAACAGCGGCTTAGGCATGAACGTGACCGTTTTGCCGTGACGGCGCGCGACGTTGCGCGTCACGTATTTGTAGATCATGACGTTGTCGCACATCTGCAGCAGCGTGGCGTAGCGCATGTCGATCTCGGTCTGGCCGCCGGTCGCAACTTCGTGGTGATGCATCTCGACGGGCACGCCCCACGCCTTGAGCGCAAGCACCATCTCCGAGCGGATGTCCATGTGCTTATCGGAGGGCTGAACGGGGAAGTAGCCTTCCTTCGGCCGCAAGGTGTAGCCGAGATTCGGGCCATCATCGGACCCCGAATTCCAGTGCGCCTCTTCAGAATCGATCGAGAAACCGCTCGTGAACGGCAGATTCTCGTAACTGATGTGATCGAAGATGTAGAATTCGAGCTCCGGTCCGAAATAGGCGGTGTCGCCGATGCCGCTCCTGCGCATGTAGTCTTGCGCGCGTTTTGCGATGTTGCGCGGATCGCGGTCGTACAGCGCCTGCTTGCGCGGGTCGAAGACATCGCAGATGAACGAAACGGTCGGGATCGAACAAAACGAGTCGAGCCGCACGCTGTCGGGATCGGGCAAGAGCACCATGTCGCTTTCCTGGATCTCTTGGAACCCGCGAATGCTCGAGCCGTCGAAGCCGATGCCGTATTGGAACGTGCCTTCGTCGACTTCATCGGCTGGCACAGATGTGTGTTGCCACATGCCGGGTACATCGATGAATTTGAAGTCGACGATCTTCGCGCCGTGCTTCTTGATGAGGTCGAGCGCGCTCTTGCTCGGATTGCGTGGCGGCACTGTAGCCCTCCCATCCCATTCGAAAAAAATCCGGGACTCTAAAGTCCCGGAATGAAGCGTGCGGCGCGTGACATGCCCGCGCATTTAGCCTTTGGTGTAGGCGCTCGCGCGGGCCGTTGGCCTAGCGTCGGGATGTGCATAAACGCGCGCGCTGTGGATAACTAGGTACGATGCGTGCGTTCGCGCGCGTTGCGGCGCTCAGCGCACGACGACCGCGTCGGCCGTTGTGCCCGAAAGTCCCGGTATCCCGTACAGGTTCGTCGACGCATAGCCTAGCGTGCCGTCAGCGTTGACGGCGAAGAACGTCACCGCCTTGTCGGGCGGACTCATCACCACAAGCAAGCTGCCGGCCGAGGAGATGCTTGGATACGCGCTTTGCGTCGCTTGCGTCGTATAGGGCGCGCCCGAAAGCTCCGACAAGGAGAACCCGTTGATGTGGAAGCCGTCAACCGCTTTTGCACCCGCGGCCGCGACGTAGACCGACTGCGCGTTCGGCGCGACGGCGACGCCGATCGGCGCGATCGCAGTGGGCTGAAATGCCTGCGGTGAGAGCACGCCGCCGCTGGATATCGCGTAGACGCCCATTCCGTTGCCGGCTTGCGTCGTCGCGAAGACCAGCGGCGTCGCAGCCGATGAGATCGCGATGCCCTGCGCCGGCATGCCGCTGTCAACCGAGTACGTAGCGATGGTTGTGATGTTGCCGGCGCCATCGACGCTGAACGCAGAGATACCGCTGGCGCCTGCGCTGTCCGTGACGTAGACGTGCGCGCTGTCGGGCGAAAACGCGCAATCGAGCGGCGCATCAAGACCGTTCTGCGACGGGGCGGTGACATGGGCTTGCGCGAGCGTACCGTTGGCGGCGATCGTGAACGTCTCCAATTGGTTGGAGCCGGTGTCCGCGACGGCCGCGACGGTGCCGTTTGGCGCCGCGCAAACCCCAGACGGAGCTGCGCCTTGCGTGTTCGTGGATGACACGAGTGTCAACGACGCGTCACCGTTGACCGTGAACGCGCTGACGCTGCCCTGCGGATTGTTGACCGCGAACAGGACCGAGCCGCCTTTGGCCAGCGTGATGCCGAAGGGCGCGCCGGCCGAACCATTGGCGCCCACCGTACTGTACGGCGAATTGTTCAGCGGCGCGGGCGTGCCGGTCACGCCGACCGGCGCGGTCGAAAAGCCGAAGATCTCGTTGACGTTCATCCCGCCATTGACGTAATAGTCGGCGGCGGGAATCGGAGCGGGCGTGGGATTTCCGCCGCCGCCGCCGGTCGTGCCGCCGCCGGCACAACCCGCGCCCACGGCGATGGTGGCAGCAGCGAGCACCCAAGCCATATAGATAATGAAGAAATTCGTGCGTCTCATGGGCCGCGCTTTCACCTCGAGCGGCGCAGCGCCTGCGCGATTCTACAGTTGGCAGCCGCGGCAGTAGTACGTCGCCTCGCCCCCAGGATGCACCACGGAAATGCGGTGGCCACAACGGGGACACGTCGTTTTCTTGCGGCCATGGATCTTCATGAAGCTGCGCTCTTGTTTATGCAGCGGATGCTTGCCCGCCGCATACTGCGCACCGGTGATCTCAATCGCTTCGCGCAGCGTCGCGCGCATCGCATCGTATAACGCATGGCGCTCTCGATCGTCGAGCGTGCCGGCTCGGCGCAGCGGCCGCAGCCGCGCGGCGAAGAGGATTTCGTCCGCGTACGCGTTGCCGATCCCGGAGACGAATGCCTGATTGCGCAGCACGTTCTTAAGCTCGCCGCGGTGCTTGCGCAGACGTGCCGCAAAGACGTCGTAGGTCAAAGCGGGATCGAGCGCGTCGGGGCCGAGCTGCGCGAACGCGGGGACATCCGTTTCGGGCGTCGCCGTCAGATAGATGCGCGCCATCTGGGTGGAGTCCAAGAAGCGCACGTCGAGCGCTTTCTCGAGCTGCAGCGTAAAACACGTCGACGCCAGCGCCGGCGCCGCGCGGCTGGCAATCGCAAATCGGCCGCCCAACATCGGATTGACGATCAGCTGCTTGTCGAAGTCCGCAAACGATACCATCAAGAACTTGCCGCGCCTGCCCACGCCGGCGATACGTTTGCCGGTGAGCTCGCGCGCGAAATCCATCGGCGGATAGCGGATGATGAATGCGCGTTTCGGATCGAGGACGACGTTGATGATCTTGGCGCCGCCGGCGTGCTTGCCCAGCTGCTCGCGCAACAGCTCGAGCTCGGGCAGCTCAGGCATGCGGACGGGGCATCAGCTCGAGGGATACATGAGGATCGTGACAGGGTAGTTCTGGTTCTGCTGCGCGACGTTGACCGCGACCGGCGGACCTTGCAGTCCCGTCGCATTGGCGGTCACCGATTGCGGGCCGACGGGGACCTGATTCAGCGTGCACGTGCCGTCAGCGCCGGTCTTGCACTGCCCACCAGGCCCGGTGTTCACCGCAACCAATGCGTTCGCCACGGGCTGGTTGTTGCTCGCGAGCAGCACGGTGGCCGTGATCGTGCCAAACTGCTGCACGCCGATCTGGTTCGGGTTCGGGCAGCCGCCAAGCGCCAGCGCCGCTGCGCAGACGGCTCCGAAAAGCGCAAACCGCATGGATGGTCGCTCCGCTTTCAGGTCGCCGAGGGTGGACCGCCCCGCGGGTTTCGCTCAGGCCAGCCCGAGCCCTGGTGTGAGCCTCCCTGCGTTGCATGGCGCGTGGCGGCGCGGTATACTTGAGCGTACACGGGCGTTCAAAAAGAGCGTAGTCAGCGAGTCACGCTATGTTTCGATTTTCCGTCTGCCTGGCCGCCGCAGCGCTGTGCGCATGTGGCGTCCTTTGCGTCAACCTTCCGGCGAGCGCCGATAGCTCCGCGCCGCCCGGCCAAACCTATCCATCGGTCGCCTCTCCGGCAAACGCGCATCCCTCAGCAAGCGCGCAGTTGTTGGCGGCCGCGCGCGCCGATGCAGATAAGGGCGACAACGAAGCGGCCGCGCAGGAGCTGCATCGCGCCGCAACGCTCGAGCCGCGCAACATCGAGATCCAGCGTCTGCTTGGCGACGTCGAGTACCGGTTGGAGCATTATCAGGCCGCCGAAGCCGCCTACAACGCCGTGCTCGCAGTGGATCCGAACAACCGCGATGTATGGAACCGCATCGGCGGCGTGTATTCCGCCGAAGACAGGTTTGACGACGCGGTGAGCGCCTTTCGCAAGAGCTTGCCCTCCAGAGAGGGCTTTGCGAACCTCGTGCTGCTCTATTCAGACGAAGGGCGCTTAGGCGAGCTCGAAGCCGAGTACAAACTTGAAGAGACGCGCAATCCGTACGAGCCGTCGAATCACTATAATCTGGCGTCGATCTATAAAGCCGAAAAGAAGTACGACGCGGCGATCGCGCAGCTGCAATACGCGCTCGACCGCGACGCGCGCTATACCGACGCGTACAATCTGCTCGGCAACGTGTACGGCGAAGAAGGCCGTTACGACGACGCGATCAATCAATACAAGACCGCGCTCGCCATCGATTCGCACTATGCGTTTGCATGGAACAATTGGGGCGTCGAGTTGGTCAATGAGGGCCAGTACGACGCCGGCATCGAGAAGTTCAATCACGCGGTCGAGCTGGAGCCGCAGCTGGCGCTGGGTTATGAGAATCTCGGCGTCGCCTACGACCATCTCAACCAGTTCACGAAAGCGGTCGAAGAATTTCAGCGCGCGATCAATCTCGATCCGCACGAGCGCAACGTGTACATCAACCTCGGCTCGCTGTACTACACGCACAATCAGCTCAACCTCGCCGAGGCGGCGTTCATCAAGGGACTCGCGTTGCAGCCCAAGAGCCCGCGCCTGCACTTCGGCTTGGGTCTGACGTACGAGGCGCAAAAGAAGCTGCCGCTCGCCGAAGATCAATTCAAGATCGCGCTGCAGGAAGATCCGAAAGATCCCGAGGCTGCGTCGGAGCTCGCCACGATCGAATCGCAGGTCAAGCGCTAAGGTCGAATCGCGATCGCCTCGACCTCGATGAGCGCGCCGAGCGGCAACGCGCTGACGCCGACCGTCGTGCGCGCCGGTTTGTGCTCGCCGACAAAGCGCTCGTAAATGACGTTCACGCGCCCGAATTGCGTCAGATCAGTCATAAATATCGTCACCTTGGCGATGTTCGCCGTCTTCAAGCCGGCCGCGCGCACGACCGCGGCGACGTTGCCGAACGCGAGCTCGGCTTGGGCATCGATGCCGACTGCCAGCGTGCCGCTCACGGGATGGAGTCCGACCTGTCCGGCCGTGAAGATAAAGCCCGCCGCTTCGATCCCCTGGGAATAGGCGGCGACGGGGCGAGGCGCCTCAGGCGTCGATATCTGCTTCATGACGCGGGCTTGCCCTTGCGGCGCCAGGTGGACCTGCCAGGGACCTGCCGATACTTCTAAAGAGCCCGTTTTTTGATGTTGCAGTACACGTCCACACCGACTCTAGAGGAAGCGCGTAAGACCGAGGCCAGCATCCTGCGGGTCCGGCTGATCACGGTTTTCATCGGCGCGGCGGTCGCCATCGGCTTGCCGCAGTCGTCGCCCCCGTGGGTTCAGCCCACCGCGCTCGTCGTGTGGCTGCTCGCGACGCTCGTCTCGTATCTCATCAATTCGCGCGCGAACAGCGTCGGGCTCGTGCGTTGGAACGCACGGGCGCTTCTCGTCGTCGACTTCATCGCGCTGTCCGCAGTCGTGCTGGCGTACGAGCCGCAGTTCCCGAACACATGGGTCGGCCTTGTCATCTTCACCGCGATCGCCGCGGCGCGCGAACGCTACGCAGGCGCGTTGATCTCCGGCGCGGGCGGCACGCTGATCATCGCGATCGGGCAGCTCATGCATATCGCGCCGGCGCCGCCCGGCCAAATGATCGTCAATCTGCTGTTCCAGATCGCGGTGCTTTGGCTCAACGTCCTGAACGTCGGACTGCTCGTCCGCGAGATCGACGAACGCAATCAAGCGCTCGCCAAGCGCAGCCAAGAGCTGAGCCGCGCGGCCGAAGTGGAAGAGGCGATGCTTGCGGAGACGCGAGCGCAGGCGGCGACCCTGCGAAAAGTCGTCGAACTGAGCGTGACGCTCATGCGCGAGCGCGACCTCGGCTCGCTGCTCGACCGCATTCTCGAAGCGACGATCAACGCATTCGGCTTCCGCTGCGGCTCGATCTTGGTCGCCGATCGCGATCGTGCCACGTACCGCTACAGCGCGGTGCGCGGCTATCCGCCGGCCGTCGAGCTGATGCTGCGCCACCGCGAAGTCGCGTTCGCCCAGGCCGACCTCAAGATGGACAAGCGCTTCTCCGTGCGGACGTGGGTGTACTATGCGCCGGTCGAGCAGCAGAGCTGGTACACGGACCCTGCCGTCGTCTATGACAGCACGCGTCTGGGCGAGCCGCGCGCGCAACAAGACGACTGGAACGAAGCGGACACCCTGATCTTTCAACTGCACTCCTCCTCAGGCGACGTCATCGGCCTGTTGGTGCCCGATGCGCCCGCGGACAACCGCGTGCCGTCGCGCGGTACCATAGATAACGTCGCGCTTTTCGCACATCTGGCGGCCGCCGCCATCGAAAACGTCCACCTGTTCTCGACCGAGCAGCGCAAAGCCGAAGAGCTTTCCGAGACGAACCGGCAGATCCAGCGCCTCTATCGCGAAGCGGAGACCGCAGCGGAAGGGCGCCGCAAGCAGGCCGCGCGCCTGTCGAGTATCCTTGACCTATCGGTCTCGATCTTCAAAGAGCGCGACCTCGATCGCGTTCTCAACACCATCCTCGAGGTCGCCGTCAGCCAGTTCAATTTCACTGCCGGCACGATCGTCGTGCGCGATCCCGTGCGCAACGTCTTCGTGCGCCGCGCGGCCCTGGGATATTCGTCCGCGGTCGTGGGTCAAGAGCTCAGCGACGCGGAGCTGCAGGCTTCGATGTCACCGCGTGCGCGCGTGCGCGACACGTACTATTACACGCCGATGGAGCTGCACGCCCCGGGCGGCGTGACGCGCAACCCGCAGCTCTCGAAGCTGCCGCGCAACGCGCCCGGCGAATGGCACGAAGAGGACCTGTTGATCTTCCCGTTCTTCGACTCGGACGGGACGTTGATCGGCGTGCTGTCGCCCGACGAGCCGCGCGATCACATGGTTCCCGATGACGAAACCGTGCGCACGATCGAAGTCTTCGCCCAACTGGCGAGCGTCGCGGTGCAAAGCGCACGCCTGCGCGAGGCCGCGGCCCGCGCAGCGGTCCCCCGCTAAGTTCAAAGAATCTTCACACGCTTCTCGCCGACCCGTTGTTACGATGGGCCTGTGAGCGACGATCGCAAAGACCAGCCGCTTCCCGCGACTGCCCTGTTCGTGACCATCCTCGGTGTGTTTCTGGTCGCCGTCTGGGTGGCGATGTTCGCCCTCATGACGAGCAGGTGGTGAGCGTGCACATCAATCGCGTCGAGCGCATTTGGATGACGTTCGGCATCGTGGCGCTCGTGCTATTTCTCGGCGTGCTGGCCACCGCCGCCATCAGCGAGGGCATCATTCCGCCCAGCCACATCCAAACGATCGATCCGGCCAAAGTCGCGCAAACCCCGCCCTTTGACAACCCCGGCGTACGCAAGGTGGGCGACAAAGAGTATGAGGTCTATGTCGTCGCGCGCTATCCCGCGTTCAGGCCGCCGCTGATCAGCGTCCCTGCCGGCGCCAACGTCACGTTCTTCGTCACCAGCCCCGACGTCGTGCACGGCTTTTTCATCACGAACACCGACGTCAATATGATGGTCGTGCCGGGCTGGGTGAGCTCCGCGACGCACGTCTTCCGCACGCCGGGCGAGCATCTGCTGCTGTGCAACGAGTATTGCGGGCGCGAGCATCATTATATGTACGGCACGATCGAGGTCCAATAACACGGTGGCGCTGGCACAAGTCGAACGCGAGAACCGCCTGCCGCTCGCCTACGTCTATACCGCGACGGGCGCGTTGGTGGTCGGCGCGATCTTCGGACTGCTGCAATCCTACTCTCGCGCCAAGGCGTTCGTCGCTCCAGGTTGGTTCGATTACTATCGCATGTTGACGGCGCATGGCGTGCTCATGGCGATCGTGTTCACGACGTTCTTCATCTGCGGCTTGTCGCTGTTCATGGTCTACAGGGCTGTGCCGCGCGAGCGCTCGCTGCGCCTCGGCTGGTCCGGATTTTTTGTGATGCTGTTCGGCACGCTCATGGCGACGTGGGCGATCCTGTCGGGCAACGCGTCGGTGCTCTACACGTTTTATGCGCCGCTCAAAGCGCACCCGGCGTTCTACATCGGCGCGACGCTGCTCGTCGTCGCGACGTGGTTCGTGCTCGCAGAGATCCTGGAGAACGTCGTCTATTTCCGGCGCACGCAACCGGGCATGAAGCTGCCGCTCGTGGTGCACGGGGCGGCGTGCACGTTCATCATGTGGACGATTGCGACGATCGGGGTCGCGATAGAAATGCTCTTCTACCTCATTCCGTGGTCGCTCAACTGGGTGCCGACCGTCGACGTCATGATGACGCGCATGCTCTTCTGGTATTTCGGACACCCGCTCGTGTACTTCTGGATCATGGGCGCGTATCTGATCTGGTACAACGTCGTGCCCGTGTTCTATGGCGGCAAGGTGTTCAGCGATGGCCTGACGCGCCTCGCGTTTCTGCTGCTGCTCATCCTCTCGACGCCCGTCGGATTGCATCACGAGTTCATGGAGCCCGGTATCGCGGCAGGCTGGAAATGGGTGCACACGATGACGACCTACGGCGTCGTCATCCCTTCGATCATGACGGCGTTCGCGATCTTCGCGTCGTTCGAGATGTCCGCGCGCGCCAAAGGCCAGCCCGGTTTTATCGGCGTCATCCGCTCGCTGCCCTGGAGCAATCCCGCGTTCTGCGGGCCAGCGCTTGCGATGGTGTTGTTCATCTTCGGCGGTGCCGGCGGCATCGTCAACGCGTCGTACAGCATCGACACGCTCGTGCACAACACGATGTGGATCGTCGGGCATTTCCACGTCACCGTCGGCGGGCCGGTCGCGCTGACGTTCGTCGGCGCCGCGTACTGGCTGGTTCCCGCGCTGACCGGCCGCAAGTTGTGGGCGCCAAAACTGGCGCTTGCACAGACCTGGGCGTGGTTCATCGGCATGCTCGTTATGTCGACCGCGATGCACTGGGCTGGTATCCTGGGATCGCCGCGGCGCACGGATGACGTCTCATACGCAGGCGTCGCGGCCGCACACGCATGGATGCCCGAGATGATCATGGCAGCCGTCGGCGGCACGATCTTGTTCCTGAGCATTCTGATGTTCGCGACCGTCGCGATCGGCACACGTTTCTCGGCTCAGCCGAACGACCAGCCGGTCGCTTTCGCCGAGCCGGAACCCGAAGCGATGCCGACGCCGCCCGCGTTCGATCGTCTGTCCGCCTGGGCGGGCGCGGCGCTCGTGCTAGCGGTTCTCGCATACATCGGCCCGGTGCACGAGCTGATCGCGATGCATCCGTATGGAGCGCCCGGCCTACGCACGTGGTGACGCGCACGGGGTGGGCGCGCTGCAATTCGTGGTAGTGCGCTGTACGAGCTAGTGGCCGGCGGCTACGCCGGCTTGTCCCGGCTGCACGATAAGTAGCAGCCTTCACAATCCTTCCGACGCGCTTCACGCCCCCATCATGCGAACGCCGTCCCGGGCTGACAGAATGTCGCCTAGGAGGTACGCAATTATGACCCTTTCGATTTCTCGGTACGCCGCCGCGCTTGCGGGCGTGGCCGTTCTTGTGCTCGCGGCGCCGGCACTGGCGCATCCGACGGTCGATGTCGTGGCCGCGAACTGGAAGTTCACTCCGAACACCATCGAGATGCACGTCGGGGAGACGACCGTGCTGCATATCACCTCCAGTGGCGGCGTCCACGGCATCCAATCCGATGACCTCGGGATTCCACAGACGACGATCGCGCCGGGCAAGTTCGTCGACGTTTCGGTGACGCCCAAGAAGGCGGGAACGTACGTCATCCACTGCAGCATACCGTGCGGACAAGGACACGGCGACATGACGCTGACCGTCGAGGTCAAGGCGTGAACGCCGCTATGCGAGGGACCGTCAAGGCGACGGTCCTCGTCGTAAGTAGCATCGTTGCGCTCGCATTTGTGATCGAAAGCATGAAGCCGACGCAGGCGATGCCGCCGTTCGCGCAAGCGTACGGCATTAATTGCGAAGTATGCCATGAGAACATACCGGCGCTCAACGCGTACGGCCGGTACGTGCAGCGCACCGGCTATGCGTCGCTCGATCCGGGCGTTATTCACAGCGTCAACCCCCTGTGGGTGCAAGAAGCGGCGACGACCGACACGCAAAACCCCGACTTCCCCGGCAAATTGATCTTTGGCAATCTCAACGTCCAGGCCGCCGGCTATATCGGCAGCGACATCACCGTGCACGCGCAGCAATGGATCGTGTCGGGCAATGAACCCGGGTTCACCGATACGTTGTGGCTCACATATAACAATCTGTTCCACCGCGACTCGCATCTCACGGTTGGCAAATATGAAGTTCCTGCGCCGTCGCCGTTCTCGATGTGGTTTGAGTTGTCAGCATTTGCGCCGCCGAACATAACCGTCGGCGAGCATGTGTGGGAGCTGCAATCAAATCGCTGGGGCGCCAAACTCAATTATGTGCGGCCCGGATATATCGTCGAAGCCGGATACGGCGGACCAGGCGGCGATCTTAACACCGCCTTCGACTTCACGACGCCGACCGACAAGACGTTCCAATATCGCGTCGCATACGCGCGTCCGGATAAGCCTTTCGAAGCGGGCGTCTATGGCGCGACTGGATCGTGGCCGTTGTCGGATGGCACCTACGATCAGTACAGCTCGATCACGCCATATGTCGAGATGGATCCGCAGCATGGCTGGCCTGGGCTGTTCGCGATGTGGGCGACCAATCACGATAACAACGCCGCCCCCGGCGTCGGTCCTGTGAGCTCGGGCGGTTACACGGTTGACGTCTTCGAGCCGTTCTTGGAATCCAAGGTCATGCTTGGCGCCCGATACGAGGGGACCTATGACGCGCTCGGCGATCTCAACCACTACGGCTACATCGACATCGGCGCGATGCTATCGCGACACGTCGCGACGAACAACGCGAACGCGTTGATGCTCAACGCTGAGGTCAACATGGTCAGCGGCTCGACCGCGCCGGGATGGCGTGCGCAGCTGCTTTGGAACACAACGGTCGGCAACATGAAGGGCCTCTCCCGGTAAGGGTCAGCGTACCTCCGCTGCGCCGGACGGCGCGGCGCACCACTCTCGGCTGCGCGCAACCTGGCGGGATGCGCGCAGCCGAGAGCCGTTACAACCCGGCGATCTACGTCTTCGGCGCCTTGACGATCAGCATTGGAACGGAGCAGTTGCGCAGCACGCCCTCGGCGACAGAACCGAGCACAAGGCGGGTGAGACCGCCGCGTCCGTGGCTGCCGATCACGATGAGGTCGACGTTCGCGGGTTGCGCGTCTGCCACGATGCACGACACGCAATCTCCCTCAAGAAGCTTTGACTCGGCCTTGACGCCGGCGGCCTGTGCTTTGCTCACGGCTGTCTTGAGCATGTCGGCGCCGGCCGTACGCATCGCGTCGATCGCCGGCGCCGGATCGGCGTAGCCTTGCCCGGGCATGACCGAGGCCAGGACCTTGTCGGTTTCGACGACGTTGACGAATCTGATGGAAGCTTTCTGGTCGGCCGCAAGGGTGACGGCGACGTCGGTTGCGGCATCAGATGGCTCCGAGCCGTCGACCGGCACGAGCAGCGAGCGGAACGTAGGCATAGTCAGTCTCCTCGCCTGCGCACGTCAGCGCAGAACCTTGTCAGCAAACGCGATCGCGCATTGGCGCGCGATCTCCCACGTCTCGCGCGCGCGGATGACGAAGACCGTCGCACGCGAGGATTCTCTTGAGACGACGCAATCGGGCACGGCGGCGGCGTCGCGGTCGTCGTCTAGTTCGATGCCGAGGAACTCAAGGCCTGAACAGACGGCTTGACGCACCTCGTGCGCGTGCTCGCCGATGCCGCCCGTGAAGCACAAGATATCGAGCCCGCCGAGGCTCGCGGCCATCGCACCAATGCCGGCACGCACGCGGTGCACGAAGACATCGAATGCCAGCGTCGCATTGGGGTGTCCCTCAGCGACTGCGTCGAGCAGTTCGCGCATGTCGCCTGAGAGTCCCGAGATGCCTTTGAGTCCCGATTCATCGTTGAGCACGCGCCGCAGTTCTGCTGCGTCGTAGCGGCCGCGTTCGATTAGGTAGAGCACGATGCCCGGATCCACAGTGCCGGAGCGCTGGCCCATCACGAGGCCTTCCATCGGCGTCCAGCCCATCGTCGTGTCGATGCTCGCGCCCGCTGACGTGGCGGCGAGCGAACATCCGTTGCCGAGGTGGCACGTCACGACCTTGAGCGCGCGCAGCGGCGCGTGGGCTAAGTGCGCGCAACGTGCAGCGCTGTATCCGTGGCTGATGCCGTGAAACCCAAGCCGCCGAATGCCCCAGATCTTTTGCCAGGCTGCCGGTACGCCGTACGTCGACGCGGCAAGCGGCATGTCCGCATGATATGCAGAGTCGCTGACGACGTACTGGATTGCCTGCGGCCGGGCGCGCTCGGCTGCATCGATGCCGGCAAGCGTCAGCGCATTGTGCTCGGGCGCCAGCGCTTCAGCCGCGGCGATCGTGCGCTTGATCGCGGCGGTCACGCGCAGCGGCGACGTTTCAAGCTGCCCAGCGTGCACAAGGCGGTGCGCGCAGACGGCGATGCGGAATTGGCGATCCGCCGATGTTCCAAGCGCCGAAAGCAGACGTTCGGGAGCCGACAAGCGCTCTTCCAGATTCAGCGTGCTCTCGACGATGCGTTGGCCGCGCCATTGCGAGCGGATCGCAGCGCTGCCTGGCAAACGCGTCCACGCGATTTCGCCCTGCCAGCGTGGTTCGAGCGGCTCGTGCGGCACGGGCTGTTCGATCTCGTACAACGCGGCCTTGAAGCTGCTCGACCCCGCGTCGCACGCGAGATACGCCGTTGCGGCGCTATCCTCAACGCGTGGCGTGCGCATCCGGCCATCGCCAATCAGCCACCTCGGGCAGATCGACGCCATGTTCGACGATGTACGCGCTATGCGCGGCCAAGCGCTCCTCGCAGTACTGTTGTGCGGCGGCGTAACGCCCTCGGGCACCGGGAGCGCGCGCCAGCGCGTCGAGCGCCAGATGATAGCGGCTCATCTTGTTGCGCACGACCATGTCGAACGGTGTGGTCGTCGTGCCCTCTTCGATGTATCCGTGCACGTGGAAGCGCTGCGGCTGCTGGCGGCGATGGATCAATTCGTGGATCAAGCGCGGGTAGCCGTGAAATGCAAAGATCACCGGCTCCGATGTGCCGAACAGCGTGTCGAATGCGGCGGCGGACAGTCCATGCGGGTGCTCGGGCTGCGTCGGCAGCGAGAAAAGGTCGACGACGTTGACGACGCGCACGCGCATGTCCGGCGCATACGTGCGCAGCAGTGCGGCGGCAGCCATCGTCTCGAGCGTCGGCACATCCCCGGCCGCCGCCAGCACGACGTCGGTCGCGCCGTCGTCGTTGCTCGCCCATTTCCAGTACGACGCACCGCGCTCGCAGTGCTCTGCTGCTTCTTGTGGGCTCAGCCACAGCGGCGCTTCATGTTTCGCCGCGATGATCAGATTGACGCGGCACTTGCTGCGCAGGCAGCGGTCGGCGACCTCGAGCACGCAGTTCGCATCCGGCGGCAGATACACGCGCACGACGGTCGCTTTCTTGCTCGCGATCGTGTCGATGAACCCCGGCCCTTGATGCGAGTAGCCGTTATGATCTTGGCGCCAGGCGTGCGAGGTGAGCAAGATGTTGAGAGACGGGACGGCGCGCCGCCACGCGACGTCGGCCGACGCCTTGAGCCATTTCGCGTGCTGCGCCGCCATCGAATCGACGATGGTCGCAAACGCCTCGTAGCACGCGAACATGCCGTGGCGTCCGGAGAGCGTGTATCCCTCGAGCCAGCCTTCGCACGTCGTTTCGCTGAGGATCTCGAGTACGCGGCCGTCCTGCGCCAAGAACTCATCGGTTTCGACCAGCGGCCACATGAACGCGCGATCGGTCGCCTCGAAGACCGCCTCGAGCTTGTTCGACATCGTCTCATCGGGGCAGGTCAGTCTGAAATTGCGCGCCTCGCCGTTGAGACGAAACGTGTCGCGCAAGTACCCACCGAGCACCTGGGTTGCGGCGGCATCGATCGCGCCGCGCTGTTCGCCCTGGATCGCGTGCGCCGCGATACGCGGCAGCCGCAGCGGCGGAGCATCAGGCGCACCGCCGTTGGCTGTTTCGGACATGCCCATGCGTGCCGCGTCCGGAGGAAGTGTAGCGAGGAGATCTGCGGCGGGCGCGCCGCGCTCGTCGAAGAGTTCTTCTGGTCTATAGCTGCGCAGCCAGTCGTCGAGCGCTTGCAGATGCGCGGAGTTGTTGCGCGGATCGGAGATCGGCAGCTGATGCGCGTGAAACGTGCCCTCGACCGGACGTCCGTCGACTTGGCGCGGACCGGTCCATCCCTTCGGGGTGCGCAGCACGATAAGCGGCCACGTCGGCGGCGCGCTGGCACGCCGTTCGCGGTGGTCGCGCTGCAACGTCGCGATGCGTTCGTACGCCCAATTCATCGCGCTCCACAGCTGGCGGTGCGCTTCAGCCGGATCGGTCGTCGCGACCAGTCGCATATCGTAGCCGCATCCGACGAAGTACTGGTGCAGCTCGAGCCCGCTCATGCGCGCGAAGATCGACGGTCCGGACAATTTGTAGCCGTTGAGGTGCAAGATAGGCAGCACTGCTCCCGACGTTGACGGATCTAGGAACTTGTTCGATTGCCAACCTGCCGCGAGGGCGCCGGTCTCCGCTTCGCCGTCGCCGACCACGCACGCGACGATCGTGTCCGGATTGTCAAAGGCGACGCCGAATGCGTGGCCGACGCTGTAGCCGAGTTCTCCGCCTTCATGCAGCGCGCCGGGGGTGAGCGGAGAGATGTGACTCGGCAATCCGCCGGGCCACGAGAAGGAGCGCGCAAGCCGCGCGATGCCGTTTCCGTTGCGCTCGAACTGCGGATAGAATTGTGCAAGCGAGCCTTCGAGAAAGAGGTTGGCGTAGATCGCCGGTGCTCCGTGTCCGGGTCCCACGACAAGCACGACGCGCGCGCCCGTATCCAGGATCAGGCGGTTGAGATGCGCGTAGATGAGATTGAGTCCGGGTACCGTTCCCCAATGGCCGAGCAGCCGCGGTTTGATGTGCTGGGCCGCGAGCGGCTCGCGCAAGAGCGCGTTGTGCTGTAGGTACAGTTGAATCGCACCGAGATAGTTGGCCGCGCGCCAATAACGGTTGACGCGCTCAAGGCGCGACGTGCTCGGATGCTCGGCGTGAAGAACCATCGCCGGCCAAGCGTACCGCATCCGTGTACCGCCCCCACGAATTGGGTGTGAAGCACAGCTTCACAACGTTATTCGGGACGGCTCAGGCTGGCGTAGCCCGTGAGATCGGCCTACGGCGGGGCCATTCGCCGAACCAAGCCGGCCCGATAACGGCTAAGTTGCGGTAGGCAACTTGCCGGGAAGGCGGATTACGAAGCGCGCTCCTGCGGGCGCTTCCGAATCGAGCCGCACGCTGCCGCCGTGAGCCTCGACCAGCTCTTTCACAATCGCGAGGCCCAGGCCGGAGCCGCTGCCGGGCGCGCCAGACGCGCGATATCCGCGCTCGAAAACGCGGTCGGCGTCCTCGCGCGCGATGCCGGCGCCTTGATCGGACACCGTCACCTGGAGCTCGTCGGCACGCCGTGCGCAGTCCACGGTGACGGTGCCGCCCGGCGGCGTATGCCGTATCGCGTTGAGCAAGACGTTCTTGACGATCTGTCCGACGCGCGTCGGATCCCCATAGAAACGCTGGCAGGCTGCAGCCGGATGCGGGCAGCGGAAGACCGTGAGCGCGATGTGCTTGTCGTTGGCGACCGCTTCGAGCGAGGAGAACTCGCGTTGCAGCAGATCGCAGACGTTGATCTCTTGCAGCCGCGCAGGCGACGCTGATCGCCCTGCATCCAGGCTGGGATGCAAGACGCGCAGATCCTTGATCAGCTCGTCGAGATGGTGCAGCGTCTGCACGACACTCTCGAGCCGCTTGGCGGTCGGCGCCATCTTGCCGTCGATGAACGCCTCGAGATTCGCTTTGGCGATGGACAGCTGATTGCGCATCTCGTGGATGAGCTCGGAGAGGCGCTTGTCCTCTTGATCGCTCACGAAAGCTTGGCCATCTTATAGCCGACGCCGAAGACGGTGAGGACGTAGCGCGGGCTCGATGCATCCGCCTCGATCTTGTGGCGCAGGTTGGCGACGTGCCGGTCCAGCGTGCGATCGTAGATCTCAAGCTCATCGCCCTTGATCTTGTCGAGCAGCTGCGCGCGCGTGAACGTCCGGCCGGGATTGGCCGCAAGCAATTCGAGAATGCGAAATTCGGTCGGCGTCAAGGCGACGACGGCACCGCGCACGCGCACTTCGTGGTCTTGCGGGTCGATCTCGATGTCGCCATTGTGGATCACAGAGCTCGGCGCTGCCGCGACCGTCGCCGGCGATGCGTGCGCGCGGCGCAGCACGGCCTTGATGCGCGCGACGACCTCGCGCGGGCTGAACGGTTTCGTGATGTAATCGTCCGCGCCCAGCTCGAGCCCGACGATGCGGTCGACTTCTTCGCCGCGCGAGGTGAGCATGATGATCGGCACGGTCGAGGCGGTGCGTATCTCGCGGAACGCTTCGAAACCGCTCATGCCGGGCAGTTTGAGATCGAGCAGTACGAGGCTCGGCCGTTGTGCCGCCGCGATCGTGACGGCGCTGGCCCCGTCGTACGCCTTATGGATCTGGAAGCCTTCGTCGCTGAGATACCGTTCGAGGACTTCGACGATCTGCGGCTCGTCGTCGACGAGCAGAATAGATATGCCGTTGTTCACAGGCTGAGATATGCGTCCAACTCCCATGGGTGCACCTGCGTGCGGTAGCCCTCCCATTCCGCGAGCTTTGCTTCGCGGAAGCTGTGATAGATGTGGTCTCCGAGCGTGGAGCGTACGAGCAGGTCTTCGTCGAGCGCCGCCACTGCCTCTTGCAGCGAGGCGGGCAGCTGCTCGACGCCCAGTCCCGCGCGCTCGTCGTCGCTGAGCGCGGACAGGCTTATCTCCACAGGATCGCCTGGAACGAGTTTACGGCGCACGCCGTCGAGTCCGGATTTCAGGATGCACGCGATCGCGAGATACGGATTGCAGGATGGGTCGGGCGAACGCAACTCGATGCGCGCGTCGGGCCGATCGGATGGCACGCGCACGAGCGAACTCTTCGCGCGCTGCGACCATTGCACGTACGACGGCGCATCGTAACCGGGTACCAGCCGCTTGTACGAATTGACCGTCGGATTCGCGATCGCGGTGAACGCGCGCGCATGCGCGAGCAGGCCGCCGACGTATCCGAGTCCGGTTTCGCTCAAACGCAGCGGATCCGCGGCGTCGTAAAACGCGTTGGCTCCGTCGCGTGTCAGGTACTGCGCGATGTGCAGCCCGCTGCCGTCCTGGTTGAGCAGCGGTTTGGGCATGAACGAAGCGAGCAATCCGTGGCGCGCAGCGACCGTCTTGACGACCACGCGGGCAGTGGCCAGCGCGTCGGCGAGTCCGAGCGCATCCATCGAGGCGATGTCGATCTCATGCTGGCCGGGCGAGACCTCATGATGTGTCGCGTCGACGCGGATGCCCATCTCTTCGAGCACGAGGCTGACATCGCGGCGCGCGATGTCGCCGCGATCGATCGGACCCAGATCGAAATACGAACCGCGGTCGCTTGTCTGCGTTGTCGGCTGCCCGTTCGCGTTGGCTTCGAAGAGGAAGAATTCGAGCTCGGCTCCGGCGTGCGCGGCAAGACCGGCCTCGTGCGCGTCGTCGATGACGCGGCGCAGCACGCTGCGCGTGCAGCCTTCGAAGGGCGAACCGTCGGGATTGCGCACGTCGCACAGCAAGCGCGCCTCAAGCGGCGCGCCGGCGACGCCCGGCAGTACCGCAAAGGTGCCGGGGTCGGGCGCGAGGCACATGTCCGACTCCTCGTGGCGCACAAAACCTTCTATGCACGAGCCATCGAACACCACGCGGCCCTCGAGCGCCTGCTCGAGCTCGCGCACCGGTATGGCGACGTTCTTGGTCACGCCATGGATGTCGGCGAACTGCAAGCGGATGAACGCGATGCCGAGCTCTTTCGCGCGGCGGACGACCTCTTTTTTCGTCACGCGTCCTCGTGCTCCATCTGATAGATCGCGAGCGCGGCGCGCAGCGACAACTGGTCCTTTGGCGCGCGCAGATCGACTTTGAGTATTTGCGCGATCTGATTGAGGCGATAGAAGATGGTATGGCGGTGGACGGAAAGCCGCTCCGCGGCTTCTTTGACGTTCTCACCGATGTCGAAATACAGACGCAGCGTCTTGACCAGATCCGTCTTATGCTTGCGGTCGTACTGCACGAGCGGCGCGAGCTGCGTCTCCGCAAAGTCGAGAAACGCATCGCGCTCGCCGCCTGCGTGCAGCAGCGCGTACACGCCAAGATCGGAGTAGAGGGTGACCGATCCGCGTCCATACAGGCGCCGGCCCAGCGCGAGCGCGTGCTTGCCTTCGTCGAGCGAGCGAGGGCCTTCCAAGATGTCGCTGTGATACGCGCCGATGCCGCACGTCACCGAGCGCGCGGCCGCCTGCGCCGGCACGTCGCGCACCGCGTTGGTCGCCGCTTGGCGCGCGCGCGAAACATCTGCCGCGTGGCGCATGGGAAAGAGCGCTACCACTTGCGACGATGTTTGCGCAAGCGGGCACACGCCGTCGGCCGGCGCGATCGCTTGCGCGACCGCGTCGCGCGCCGATCCTGGGAGCGCGCCTTCAACGTCGAACACGGCGGCCAGAAACGCCGCGGGCAGCGAGACACCCGCAGCGCCTGCTTCTTCCTTTAGAGAAGAGTGGTCTGACAACTCGCCGGCGATGTAGCGCTCCCAAAAGGCGCGCCTGGCCTGCGGACGGCCGCCGCTGCGGCGCGCCAGCTCGATCCCGGCCGCGCTCGCGATGATCCGGACCGCAGCCGCCGCCAGCGTCGACGGCTTTGCGCGCTCGAACAGCGTCACGTATCCGGGCACGCTTTCGCCGTTGCCGCCGCTTACCGGCAGCGGCGCGCACAGCGCGTGGAGTCCTTCGACGGTGGCGCGCGCAAGGCGCCCGTTGACGCTCGCCGCGGGCTTATACCACGGCGCGAATGAAGCCGGGACGCGCCCGCTGCCGCGCGCCTGTGCCGCGGCCAAGTGGCGCCACTGATCGTCTTCGATGAGCACCGCGCCGTGCGCCGCGTCGGCCAACGCTTGCGCCAGCGCCTTCAGGCCGCCGCCGCCCGACACGATGCCCGCCGCTCGCTCCGAGAGCGCCGCCAGATCGTCAGCGGTCATCCGCGTCCGCGCTCTTGCTGCTTGGGCTGTTTCTGGCGAGACTTGCCCACGCGCGGGATCATCTTGCGCAGGCGCTCCGGCAAGAGCGTGTCGATAACATCGTCGACCGTGATGATGCCGCGCAGAACGCCGTTGTCGTCGACGACCGGCACCGCGACGAAGTCGTAGCGCGCAATGGTCGTCGCGACCTCCTCGCGCGAGGCAGTGACCGGCACGGTGACGACGTCGGTGTTCATGATCTCGCTGATCGACATCTCCGGAGTGGATTTCAGGATGTCGCGCAGCGAGAGCACGCCCAAGATATGTTCGTGTTCGTTGACCACGTACACGTAATAGACTAGCTCCGCTTCCTCGGCCGAGTTGCGGATGTGCTCGAGCGTCTGCGCGATGGTCGAGCCGAGCGGCACCGAAAGGAACTCCGTCGTCATGATGCCGCCGGCGGTGTCTTCGGGGTGTTCGAGAAGCTCGCGCACGTCTTGCGCCTCTTCGGGCTCCATGAGGCCGAGCAGCTGCTGCTGCACGTCGGGCTCGACTTCGCCGAGCAGATCGGCCGCGTCGTCTGACGACATGTTCTCGAGGATGTCGGCAGCGCGGTCCGGCTTGAGATCTTCGAGGATGGAGAGCTGCTGGTCGACGTCGAGCTGCTCGAACGCCTCGGCGGCAGTTTCCTCCGACAGCGAGCTCAACAGCGTGGCCTGATCCTTTGCGTTGAGATCCTCGATGATGTCGGCGAGATCTTTGGGGTGGATGCGCTCGATGCGGTCTTGCGGGAGGCGTAGGTGCACTGCGTCGCCTGGTCTGACGTGCGCGAGCGGCGCCACCGCATCCCAAGAGATCAAGGACTGGCGCAGTCCGGGCCGCGCCGAACGCTCGACCCACATCTGTCCGAGACCGTGCAGCCCGAGCCGTCGCAGCAAGCCGGCCAACCCGACGTCGACGGCGATCAAGCGCAGATGCTCGCCGGTGGGCGCCATTTTGAGATCGTTGACGCGCACGACTTTGCGGCCGTCGACATCGACGATCTGCTTGTCCAGCAGCTCGCGATTGAGCAAGAGCTCGTCGTCGGCAGCACGCTCATATTTCGCGTCGTGCGGCGGCTGGCTGAGGATGACGGCCTTGTCGGTAAGCGAGCGCACTGCGCTGAACGGGGCATAGCGGATCACCCCGTCGCGGCACTTGATGTAGAGTCCGGTGACGGGCGGATATTCTTCGCGGCCGTCGACGACGAGGTCTTGCACCGCGCCGATGGGCATGGAAGAGCCTTCCGTCCACAGCTGGACGGACCGCCCGATCAATTCGCTGACGAAAGCCTCGGCAAGCTCCAAAACGGCGCCCTCCAAAGCCATTGTAAAGGGACCTTCAAGCGCCCGTCAATCAGCCGTGGGCCAATTGTAATGCTTGGAGCTATTGCCGCTTGAGAACGTTCGGCCAGAGGTCCACCACTTCCAACGATTAGCCCGGCAACGACGCGGGGGAACTCAAGGCCGTGGTTAGGCTTCGCGGATCGCGCGATCGAGCACCGCGACCGCGTGATCGATCTGATCGCGGTCGACGACCAGCGCCGGCGTGAGCCGGACGGCCGAGAATCCGCACGGCAGCACCATGAGACCGTGGCGGAAACAGTTCGCGACGACGCGGTCGCGGAACGACACATCCGGATTGCGCGTCATGCGATCGGTGACGAAATCGATCGCGAGCATCAGCCCCTTGCCGCGCACGTCGCCGATGTTGTGATGCTCTTGTTGCAGCTCGCGCAGCTGCTCGATGAAATACGCGCCGAGCTCGGCCGCGCGCTCGACGAGATTTTCCTTTTCCATGACGTCGAGCGTCGCATCGACCGCGGCCAGCGCGATGCCGTTCCCGCCGAACGTGTTCGAGTGCGCGCCCTGCACGCCGAAATCCAGTTGTGCGTCGAGCACTTGTGCGGCGACCGCCACGCCGGAGCCGACCGCCTTGCCGAGCGACGTGCAATTGGCCGTCACGCCGTGATGCTCGATCGCAAGCATTTTGCCGGTCTTGCCGATGCCCGACTGCACCTCGTCGTCGACGTACGGAATGCCATGGCGCTGCGCGATGTCGCGAATGATCTGGATGAACTCCGGCGGCGGCACGATGTAGCCGCCTTCGCCTTGTATCGGTTCGACGAAGATCGCGGACACTTCGTCGGGCGGGATCAACTGCTTGAAGTACAGCTCTTCGAGAATGCGCGCGCACCAGATGTCGCAGTTGGGATAGCTCATCTTGTACGGGCAGCGGTAGCACGTCGCATAGGGCAGGTGATGCACGTCAGGGATGTTCGACGTGAAGCGCGCGCGCTGCGCGAGTTTGCTGGCCGTCAACGAATTCGCACCCATCGTGCGCCCGTGAAACGCGCCGATGAAGCCGATCAAACGCTTGCGCGTCGGATTGTTCCAGCGCGTCGCCTTGATCGCCGCCTCGTTCGCCTCGGTGCCGCTGTTGCACATGAAGACTTTTTTGTCGCCGATGCCGGGCACAAGTTTGGCGAGCCGCTCGACCACGCGCGCCTGCAGCGGCGAATAGAAGTCGGGACTGTTGATGAACAGCCAGCGGTTTGATTGGTCGTTTATCGCTTTGACGACGTCGGGATGGCAGTGACCTGTCGCAGTGACCATGCCGCTGGTGAAATCGAGAAACACATTCCCATCGACGTCTTCGACGATCAAACCGCGCGCGTGTTTGACGACGATCGGCGCCGTCTTGGTGCCGGTCGTGTCGAGGCGCTGCTCGGTTGCGACGATGCGCTCGCCGGCCGGGCCGGGCAAATCGTACGTGGGGATGGTGCGTTTCGTCTTTTGGAGCAAGGCCGCTAACACTTCAACTCGCTGCATGATGAATCTTGTCTGCGCGCGAACGGGGTCAGATGGCGTGGACCGAACGGCTTACGCTCGCCGAGCACGCCGCGCGTGCAGCAGGTGGCCTGCTCCGAACGCGGTTCGGACACCGTCTTGACATCCGCTCAAAAGGTTTGCGCTCCAATCTCGTCACCGATGCGGACACTGCATCCGAGGACCTCATCCGCGCGACGATCGCGCAGCGCTTTCCGCACGACGCGGTGCTCGGAGAAGAAGAGGGGCAGCGCGGTTCCGGCAGCGCGCGCTGGATCATCGATCCGCTCGACGGCACGACAAACTTCGCGCACGGCTATCCGTGCTTTTGTGTTTCGATCGCGTTTGAGTCGGACGGCGAGGTGGTCGTCGGCGTCGTCTACGATCCTATGCGCGACGAGCTGTTCGTCGCGCAACGCGGCGAGCCGGCGCGCTGCAACGGCGGCGCGATGCGCGTATCCAAAACCGCGCAATTGCGCGACGCGCTGCTGGTCACGGGATTTCCGCCGCACGACGACAACGCTGTTCCGAATCTGGCCGAGTTCGACGCCTTCATGCGCCGCGCCCGAGCGCTGCGCCGCGACGGCTCGGCTGCGCTCGACTTATGCTATGTCGCGGGCGGCAGGTTCGACGGTTTCTGGGAGCCCGATCTGCACGCGTGGGATGTCGCAGCGGGCGCGCTCATCGTCGAGCAAGCGGGTGGGACCGTCAGCGATTATCGCGGTGACGCGTTGGCGCTCGAGGGACGGCGCATCGTCGCGAGCAACGGACTGATCCATTCTGAGATGATCGACGTGCTCAAAGGCTCGCAATGATCGAATGCGGCAGCTGGCGCGCCGCGCTGGACCTTGCGGCGAGCGAACACATCGCGTTGGTGGGAGGGGGCGGCAAGACGACGACGTTGTGGTCGCTTGCGCGCGAACTCTCGCAAAGCGGTCCGACGATCGTGACGACGACGACGAAAGCGGGCGCGCCGCCTGCCGACGTACCTTTCGTCGAATGGGAGCGGCCGTTGCCCGACCACTCGCTGCACGAAGTGGTCGCCGATGCACTCGCTCTCTCTGCGCTCATCGCCGTCGGATCGGGCGTGCGTGAAAACCGCCTGCGTGCCGTGTCGCCCGAGATCGCCGACGAGCTGTTCTTCCGCTGCGGCGCGCGTTACGTCGTGAACGAAGCGGATGGCGCGCGCATGAAGCCGTTCAAGGCGCCTGCGGAGCACGAGCCGGTCGTCGCGTCGACATCGACGATGCTGCTCGTCGTGATCGGATTGGACGCGCTGCACGCTGCCATCGACGACGAGCATCTCCATCGCCCGGAGCAGATCGTCGCGCTGACGGGAGCGCGCCCAGGCGAAAAGCTGACCGCTGCGCACGTCGCCGCAATCGTGCGGGAGTATGAGACGCGCTGCGCGGACGTCGATGAGTCGGCGCGCTTTGCGGTGCTGCTGAACAAGGCCGATGATGGACCGCACGATCGCAGGGTCGCCGAGCTGCGCGATGCGCTTGCCGCGGTGGACTTGAGCGCGCTCGTCGCGGCGACGCAGATCGGAAAGACGCAGCGGTGGCGGTTGCGCTGATACCGCGCGTCGGGTGCATCATCCTCGCCGCGGGGGAAGCGCGGCGCTTCGGCGGCGGCAAACTCACAGCGCGCGCAGGCGGCGTGCCGCTTCTCCAGCGCGCGATCGACGCTGCGTGCGGCTCGCGTGCGCTGCATTGCACCCTCGTCGTCGGCGCCGGCGCGGCGCGCGTCATCGCACAGGTCGACACGCGCCGCTGCCGCGTTATCGTCAACCGCGATTGGCGGCGCGGGATCGCGACGTCGCTCGCGTCTGGAATCCGCTCGGCCGCAGACGACGACGCCTGCATCATCGCGCTGGGCGATCAACCGAATGTGACGTCGCTCGATCTTAACGGCCTGATCGATGCGAGCGTGGCCGCGGGAAAGGCGCGAGTGCCGTCGATCGTCGCGCTGCGCGCTGGCGCGGTCTGGGGTGCGCCGGTGCTGTTCCCGCGGCGCGATTTTCCCGCGCTGCGCCGGCTGCGCGGCGATCAGGGCGCTAAACGCATCGCCGCGGCGAACGAGAAGCGTCTGCGTTTTGTCGATGCCGCGCACGACGATGCGTTTGAGGACATCGACACGCGCGAAGATCTCACGCGTCTGAACGCACGCGGAATTCTACGAACTCACCCGTAGGGATGGCCTTGAGCTCGTCGACGCCGCGCACGTTCGCGCCGGGCGGCCCGTGCGCGCACCACGAGCGCAGCACGGCGATCGCGTCGGAGCTGCCCTCGGCGACGAGCTCGATGCTGCCGTCGTGACGGTTGCGGATCCAGCCCGTGAGACCGAGATCGCGCGCCTGCTCGACCGCGCTTGCGCGGAAAAAGACGCCTTGCACGCGTCCGCGGATGCGCAGGTGAAGGCGCGCCATTAGGAGGGAGTGGGATTCGAACCCACGAGACCTCGCGGCCTAACAGCTTTCAAGGCTGCCGCATTCAACCGCTCTGCCATCCCTCCGTGACGGATCCCGGCACAGGCGTTCAGCACGCCGAGCGCGCTCACCCTGCGCCTTTGGTGAAGTCGAGCGCCAGCGAGTTGATGCAGTAGCGCTGTCCGGTCGGCGTCGGACCGTCGTCGAAGACGTGGCCGAGATGCGATCCGCAGCGCCGGCAGCGCACCTCGATGCGATGCATGCCGTGGCTGTCGTCGCCGAGCAGTGTGACCTGCGTAACATTGTGCGGTTCGCTGAAGCTCGGCCAGCCGCTTCCCGAGTCAAATTTAGCGTGGGAGTCGAACAGCACGTTGCCGCAGGCGGCGCAGGCGTAAGCTCCGCGCTCCTCGTTGTGAAGCAGAGCGCCCGAGAAGGGCCGCTCGGTGGCGCCGTGCCTCAGCACTTCAAACTGCTCGGGCGTGAGCTCGCGGCGCCACTCCTCGTCGCTTTTCTTAACGTCTTCCATCGCGTTCTCCAATCGCTCGTTCATTTCGCTGCCCCCGACGCCATCATATAAAGGAAGAACCATGAGTACACCTGCGCGCGGCTTCACGTTGTTGGAGCTCATGGTTGTGGTCGCGATCATCGCCATCCTCGCCGCCATACTCGTCCCTAATTACCTGCACGCCCGGGCCCAGTCGCAGACGGCGGCGTGCGAGACCAACCTGCGGCACATCGCCACCGCGCTCGAGGAGTATGCGACCGATCACGCCGGCCAGTACCCGGCCGCCAACGGAGCGGTCGATCCAGCGCTTTTCGGTGGCGCGGGCAATCCGTACATGACCGTCACTCCGGTCGATCCCGCAGGCGGCACGTACCGCTACCACATACCGGGCGACGGCGTCTGCCAAGCTGTCGATGCGTACAAGATCATCGACGGCGACCAACACGACACCTCGACGCTCAGCTTGCTGCCCGACTTCAACGGCGCGACGACCGGCATTCGCTACTGCCAGTCATCCGGCATCCACGCAGCGCTGATCGGTCAGTAAACGGGGAGAGCGCGCTCCGCTCTCCAAGAGCCTCCCCGAGGCGCCTGACACCGATGAGTGATGATCGGCAAGACAACAGTGAAGAGCGATTGCGCGCGGTGACCGTCGGGCGACTCGCGCCGCACGACGCTCCCATCGTGCTCGACATGTACGACGAAGCGTGGCCATCCTGGTTCCACGAAGAGTCTGGCGAACTGCGCTCGATTCTGGGCGACAAAGTCGTGATGCTCGAACACGTCGGATCCACGTCGGTGCCGGGGCTGTCAGCGAAACCCGTTATCGACATGCTTCTCGTCGTAGGCGACTCCGCAGACGAGCAGGCGTACGTCGCGCCGCTCGAAGCCCATGGCTATGTCCTACGCATTCGCGAACCGGACTGGCACGAGCACCGGCTGCTCAAAGGTCCGCGCCGCAACATCAATCTGCACGTGTTCTCGCGAGGCTGCACGGAAGTGCGACGCATGCTGCTGTTCCGTGATTGGCTGCGCCGCAATCCAGACGAGCGCGAACGGTACGAGAGCGCAAAGCGCGCGCTGGCGCAGCGACACTGGAAGTACGTGCAGAACTATGCGGATGCGAAGAGCGAAATCGTGGAGGCGATTCTCGCGCGCGCGAGCGCACGCACACGCCCCGAGTCGCCGTGACTAGCGCTGACCAGATATCCCGATGATGCCGACATCGGCGAGATAAACGACGTACTTGCACTGCTGCTCGCACGGCGGTCCGTTGGGACCGCGCGGCAGCCTGCTCATCGTCGTCGGATCCATCGAACCGTCATCCCAGATCTCGTACTTCGCGTCCGGCTGCACGGAGGCCGGATGATGGTAGTCGTATGCGCCGGTGCCGTCGCCGCCCGGCACGGCTGGCAGCTTTGAGATATACGCCGGGACGAGCTGCGGCAGATCGTCCGGATACTTGCCGTCGTGGTCGACGGCATATCTCTCCACCGCGACGGCGATGCTCTTAAGGTTCTGCTCGTCGGCCGCGAGCTCGGCCTCAGAGCGCGCGTGTAAGAAGTTCGGTATAAGGATCGCCGCGATGATCGCGAGGAACGGAATGCCGACGATCACGAGCGCGACCGCGATGATGAGGCCCAAAAGCCATCCCGGCATTCCTTTGCGGCTTTGCGCGGGCGCCGCCGCGCTGACCATCGCACCGCATTTCGGGCAGAAGTTCGCGCCTTCGGGCAGCGGACTGCCGCAGTTCGCGCACGTATCCATCAAGCGTTCTTCTTGCATGTGCGATCGGTCAAGCCGGAGTCGGTCTTGATGAGCCACGAGCCGCCCGGCTGCTGCTGCCAGATCGTCAAGTAACGGCCGCTGTAGGTCGTCGCGCTCTTGCCGGCCGGCTGCAGCGTGAATGAGTAGCTGCCCATCTCGTACGCGACGTCGTCTTCCACCACGAGGTCTTCGGTGCTGATCGTGCCGCTGATAAACCGTGCGCGTGCGAACGAGGCCGCGCGCGCTGCTTCGATCGCCGTGCGGCCGCGCGTGATCGTGCCGTCATCGGCGATAGAGGCGGCGTTCGGCGTGTAGAGTTGTGCGAATGCATGCGCGTCGCCGCGTCGCCATGTGGCGACATAGGCCGCGTTGCCCGCTTCGATCGCGCGCTGCGCATCGGCCTTATGCGCTTGTGCGAGCTGCGCGGCGTTTGGCGAGGCAGGCGCGACAGAGGGCGTAGGCGGCGCCGACGCGGCAAACGCCGTCGAGGCAAGCGCCGTCACGGCCAGCAGCATTGCGGTCATCCGTAAGATCATCCGGATACCTCCGGTTTGCGTGCGACGATGATGCCGAAGTCGGCGCGCAGCGAGCGCACGTGGTCGCCGTCGCGCCGGATCGCGAAATACTCGGCGCAGCGCGCGGGCGCCGCGAGCAGCCAGCGTTCCAGTTCGTCGCGCTGATCGGCCGGCATGCCCGAGCGCGCGGTCCAATCCGGGAAGTCATACGGGTCGCGCACGAACGGCTCGACCAGTTCGACTTGCATCCCCGCCGCCTCTATCCAGCTTTGCCATTCGCGTGCCGTGTACGCGCGCACGTGGCTCCCGTCGCGCCAGCGCTCGAACCTGTTGACGAACTCGTCGAGCTCCGGATCGTCGGGCGCCATCTGATCGTCGAGCAAGAAATGGCCGCCGGGGCGCAGCACGCGCGCGCTCTCGCGCACGAACGCGGCGGGATCGGCGAAGTGGTGCGGCGCGACGCGGCAGGTGACCAGATCGAAGCTCGCCGGCGAGAACGGCAGCGCTTCGGCTTGCGTCTGGACGAACCTGATGTTGGATACGCCGCGCGCCGCCGCAAGCTCAGCGGCGACTTCGAGCATGCGCGGCGTCAGATCGCTCGCGGTGACGTGCGCGACGTGCGGTGCGAACGCCAGGGCCGTGTGCCCGGCGCCGGTCGCGATGTCAAGCACGTCTTCATCGCCGCGCACGCGCGCCAGCTCGAGCAGGCGCGTCAAGTCATCGCCCGCCGCATGGCGCGCGCTGTCCGCATAGCGTTGCGCCGTCGCTCCGAACTGCGCGCGCGCTTTTTCCTGGATCTGTTCTTTATCCACAGGAGTCGTCCGCGCGTTCGTTTGCCGCAGCGCGGGGAAGCCACCTTTGCAGTCCCGCGCACCGCGACTAAAATCGCGGATTTCGCAGACGACGACGAAGGCCGCGAGCGCGCGTGGGCAAAAGCTAGGGTGCGAGCACCATGTGGCGCTCGAGCGAGGCTCGAGCGGAGCTTGCCGCGCGGGTGCTTTCGACTGCCTCGCAAGCGGAGGTATCAACCCGTGGCCCACGACAACCTGAGCTTCGAACCAGAAGGCGCGCCGGAGGAAATGGGCAGGCTGCGCTTTATGGCGCAAGCGACGGTCGCACTCGGCGGCATCGTCGGGCTCGGCCTCGCGATTCCGTTCGCCACCGCCTTGTGGCCGAAATCCGAGCTGCTCAATGCGAACAAGGGCTGGTCCGACATCACGCCCGACGAGTTCAACTCCCTCAAAGCGAGCATCGACAAACCCGTCAAGATCCACTTCACGAAGAAGAACCTGCAAGACGGATACTTGGTCAGCGATCAGGACTACTACGTCTGGGGCATCCACATGAACCCGGATGAAGAGCAGCAGTTCCGCGCGCAACGGCCCGATCTGTTCTCGGGCGGCGGACAAGTCGACTTCCCGGTCGTCACGATGGGCTTCACGATGTTCAGCTCCGTATGTCCGCACTTGCAGTGCAAGTTCGCATGGGACGACGGGCTGAAAGCCTTCTTGTGCCCCTGCCATGGTTCGCAGTTCAGCAAGATCGGCACGCATATGAAGAAGCCGGATGGATCGTACATCGGTCCCGCGCCGCGCGGTCTCGATCCCATTCCATTCCGCGAGCAGAGCGGTGTCGCGCAGGTCGAGTGGGTCAAGTATTTCGCGAACGTTCCCTATCGCTTGATCGTCTCGTATTCATAGAAGGGGCCGGACATGATCACATGGATTGAGCAACGCACCGGCCTTATCAGCGCGCTCAAGGACTTCCTCACCGAAGAGATCCCGGGCGGCGCGAGCTACTTCTACGTCTTCGGCGCCACGACGCTCATCCTGCTGACGATGCAAGTCATCACCGGCATCTTCTTGACGTTCTATTACTCGCCGTCCGCGGTCACAGCGTGGGAATCGACCAAGTTCATCTATGAGAACGTGACGCTCGGCCAGTTCATGATCAGCATGCACGACTGGGGCGCGTCCGCGATGATCATCTTGATCACCGTGCACCTGCTGCAAGTGCTGGTCTTCGGCGCATACAAACGGCCGCGCGAGATCCAGTGGGTCGTCGGCGTGTGTCTGTTCTTCTTCACGCTCGTGCTCGGTTTCACCGGATACCTGCTGCCGTGGGACTTGAACGCGTACTACGCGACGCAAGTCGGCATCAACATCGCGGCGACCGTGCCGATCGTCGGGCCGTACATCGCGAGCTTCCTCAACGACGGCTCGACGCTTGGCACGCTGACCGTCAGCCGCTTCTTCGGCATCCACGTATGGCTGACGCCGGCGCTGCTCATCGGCCTCGTCGGCTTGCACTTGTACATCTTCCGGCACAACGGGCCGGCCGGTCCGGCGGTTGAGGATCATCCGAAGACGGTCGGCCGCTTTTATCCCGACCAGATCTTCATGGATACGATCGTCGCGTTCATCGCGTTCTTGGTCGTGGTCGCACTCGCCGTGTACATGCCGACGCCGCTGCTGCCGAAGGCGGATCCGAATTACGGCGGCTTCATCCCGGCACCGGCCTGGTATTTCTACTCGCTGTACGGCATCTTGCGATTGGCGCCCGCGGGTGTGTTGACGCTGGTCGCCACCGTGGTGTTGCCGGGTGTGTTCTCGCTCGTGCTGTTCTTGCTGCCATGGATCGATCGCAACCCGAGCCGCGCGATCGCGAAGCGGCCGTTCATGATGGGCGTCACCGCGATCACGCTGATCAGCATCATCGCGCTCTCCATTTATGCCGGCAAGCAGATCGATAAGGAACGCCAAGCAAGTCCCGCGGGCCTCACGCCTGTCGCAGGCACGGGCGCCGCGCCCGCGACGCCGACGCCACAGCCCGGAGCGACCGTCGCTTCGGGTCCTGATGGCGCGAAAGTCTTCGCATCGAATTGCGCCAGCTGCCATGGCGCAAGCGGACAAGGCTTGCCCGGCTCGTTCCCACCGCTTGCCGGCAATCCGTTCGTCGTCGGCGATCCCGCCAAGGTGATCGCAACCGTCGATAACGGCATGCACGGCGCGATCACCGTTAACGGCGCGGCGTATAACGGTCAGATGCCCGCGTGGAAAGGGACCTTGAAACCGGACGAAATCGCCGCAGTCATCACGTACATCAGAACGTCGTGGGGCAATAAGGCAAGTCCGGTCAAAGTCGAGCAAGTCAAAGCCTCGAAGTAATACATACGCTTAAGTCCAGCGTAGCTCTGGCGACATGACCGGCAACGGCTGGACTTCGCTCGGCTCGCATGGCAGCGGCACCGGACAGTTCATGGCACCCGCAGGAGTCGGCACGCTGTAGGCCGCGGGCGTCAGCCGCCGATGTGCGACATCTCGACCTTCGGCGCGCGCGCCGTTTCGGCCGTGCGCAGCTCTGAGTAGCGGTCCTCGCGCGCGTCCCAGATACCGGCTATAAAGCGCACGATGTCGGCGTCGTTTGCGCCGCCGCGCAACAGCGCGCGCAGATCGCGACCCTGCGACGCGAAGAGGCACGTGTAGAGCAAGCCCTCTGACGAAATCCGCGCCCGCGTGCAATCGCCGCAGAACGGCTGCGTCACCGATGCGATGATCCCGATCTCGCCGCTTCCATCTTTGTAGCGATAGCGATTGGCGACCTCACCGCGATAGTTGCTTTCAAGCGGCTCGAGCGGGTGAACCGCATCGATGGCGTGCGCGATCTCCGACGCGCTTACGACGTCGTCAAGGCGCCAGCCGTTGGTCGAACCCACATCCATGAACTCGATGAAGCGCACGATGTGGCCGCTCCCGCGGAAGTGCGCGGCGAGCGGCACGATGCTGTCTTCGTTGACGCCGCGCTTGACGACGACGTTGATCTTGATCGGCCCAAGGCCCGCCGCTCCGGCAGCGTCGATGCCGTCGAGCACCCGCTGCACGGGGAAGTCGACGTCGTTCATCGCGCGGAACACCGCGTCGTCGAGCGAGTCGAGGCTGACGCTCACGCGATGCAGCCCAGCGCTCTTGAGGGCCGGCGCCATATTCGCGAGCAACGACCCATTGGTCGTTAGCGTGAGATCTTTGATGCCCTCGATTTCCGCGAGCATCGCGATGAGCGACGTCAAGTCGCGGCGCAGCAGCGGCTCGCCGCCAGTGAGGCGCACTTTGCGCACGCCCAGGCCTGCGAAGATGCGCGCGAGCCGCGCGATCTCTTCGAAGCGCAGGATCTCGCCCGGCGGCAAGAAGTGGAAGTCGCGCCCGAAGACCTCTTTCGGCATGCAATAGGTGCAGCGGAAGTTGCAGCGGTCAGTGACCGAGATGCGCAAATCGCACAGCGGGCGCCCGCGGGTGTCGTTCATAGCGATGCCGGAGGATATTCGCGACGCGCTGTGGCGCTTCCGCCAGGCATGGCGCGTGCGACGCCGAAGTCACGCTGAACACGGGAGTCCGACCGGAAAAGCGGACTGAGAGGGTGATGGCGCGGCTCAATACATTCGGCCGCGACGACAAACCGACCGTTGGAACCTGATCCGGGTCATTCCGGCGAAGGGAGCGAAGATGAGCCTCTCCACGAGCAACGGCGCCAGCGCGAGCAGCCACAAGATCTACGTCGACGGGCCGCGCGGGATGCGCGTGCCCATGCGTAAGATCCATTTGACCGACGGTAGCGACGTGCGCGTCTACGACACGAGCGGACTGCACAGCGATCCGGGCGTCGAGGTCGATGTGCGCCAAGGCCTTCCGCGGCTGCGCCAGCCGTGGATCGACGCGCGCGCCGACACGAGCGAGCTGGCGACGCCGACGTCGGCGTACCGCCGCGAGCGCGACGGCGATCCAGCGCTTGAAGAGATCCGCTTTGCCGCGCGACGTGCGCCACGGCGCGCCATAGCGGGCGCGAACGTCACGCAGATGCACTACGCGCGGCGCGGCGACGTCACGCCGGAGATGGAGTACATCGCCATACGCGAGGGCGTTGCGCCCGAGTTCGTGCGCGATGAGGTCGCGCGCGGGCGCGCGATCATCCCGGCGAATATCAATCATCCCGAGTCCGAGCCGATGATCATCGGCCGCAATTTCCTCGTGAAGATCAACGCGAACATCGGCAATTCGGCGATCAGCTCCTCGATCGAAGAAGAGGTCGAGAAGATGACGTGGGCGACGCGCTGGGGCGCGGACACTGTCATGGATCTCTCGACCGGCAAGAACATCCACGAGACGCGCGAGTGGATCTTGCGCAACTCGCCGGTGCCGATCGGCACGGTGCCGATCTATCAAGCGCTCGAGAAAGTGCGCGGCAAAGTCGAAGAGCTCAGCTGGGAGATCTACCGCGACACGCTGATCGAGCAAGCCGAGCAAGGCGTGGACTACTTCACGATCCATGCCGGCGTGCTGCTGCGCTACGTGCCGCTCACCGCCAAGCGCGTGACGGGCATCGTGTCGCGCGGCGGCTCGATCTTAGCCCAATGGTGCCTGCTGCACCATCAAGAGAATTTCTTGTACACGCACTTCGAAGAGATCTGCGAGATCATGAAGGCGTATGACGTCTCGTTCTCGCTCGGCGACGGCTTGCGGCCGGGCAGCGGTGCCGACGCTAACGACGACGCGCAGTTCGCCGAATTGGAGACGCTGGGCGAGCTGACCAAGGTCGCGTGGGCGCACGACGTGCAGACGATGATCGAAGGCCCGGGCCACGTGCGCATGCACCAGATCAAAGAGAACATGGAGCGGCAGCTGGCCGTCTGCCAGGAAGCGCCGTTCTACACGCTGGGGCCGCTGGTCACGGACATCGCGCCCGGTTACGACCACATCACCAGTGCGATCGGCGCGGCGATGATCGGCTGGTATGGCACGGCGATGCTGTGCTACGTGACGCCCAAAGAACATCTTGGACTGCCCAACAAGAAGGACGTCAAGGACGGCGTCATCGCCTACAAGATTGCGGCGCACGCTGCCGATCTCGCGAAGGGCCATCCGCGCGCGCACGATTGGGATGACGTGCTCTCGAAGGCGCGCTTCGAGTTCCGCTGGCAGGATCAGTTCGAACTCTCGCTCGATCCGCAGACCGCGCGCGAGTTCCATGACGAAACGCTGCCCGCCCAAGGCGCGAAGGTCGCGCATTTCTGCTCGATGTGCGGACCGCATTTCTGTTCGATGCGCATCTCGCAGGACGTGCGAGATTACGCAGCCTCGCTCGAGCAGATCGAAGAAGGCATGCGCGAGAAGGCGGCCGAGTTCAAACAGGCAGGCGGCGAGTTGTACGTACCGACGAGCTGAGGGCGCACGAGCGCCCGCGCGTCGAACACGTGTAGCGCCGGTCTTTTGAGGCCGGCGCTGTCTTTTGTGCGAACCTTTCGGGCATTTGACTCGACAAACGGGGGTGCGAGCGCTTCATTGAGGAGAGTCGTCATGCCGATGCATTCCGTTCTCGTGCGCGCAGCGGGCGCGCTGATCGCATTTGCGTTACTGGTACCGCAGCCGGTGAGCGCCGATCCCGGCGAGCGCGTGAGCACGCTTGCCGAGCAGCAAGCGGTGTCCATCACCATCTACAACGACAATCTCGCGCTCGTGCGCGACGAGCGGCGCCTCGCGCTTCCCAAAGGCGTCCAACAGCTGGCGCTGCGCGACGTCAGCGCGCAGATCGATCCGACGACGGCGATCCTTCACAGCCTGACATCGGCCGGTGCGATCGCGGTCATCGAGCAGAACTTCAACTTCGACTTGCTCAGCCCCGAGACGCTGCTCGAAAAGTATGTCGGCCGCGAAGTGACCGTGGTGCACGCGAATTATCGGACCGGTGCGGAGACGCGCGAGCAGGCACGCGTGCTCGCCGTCAATGGCGGCGTCGTGCTGCAGTACGCGAATCGCATCGAAACCGCCGTCGACGGACGGTTGGTGTTCGCATCGATCCCCGCCAATCTGCGCGACCGGCCCACGCTCGTGACGCAGATCGATAACGCGTACGACGGGGAGCAAAGCGTCGAACTCGATTATCTGACCGGCGGCCTTTCGTGGCACGCCGACTACGTCGGCGTCCTCAACGGGGACGACAGCAAGCTGGATCTCAACGGGCTAGTCACGCTGACCAACACGAGCGGCACGAGCTATAACAATGCGCGCATGCAGCTGGTCGCGGGCAATCTCAATCGCGTGCAGACGCCGCAAGAGGTACGAACGCTCGCAACGGTCACAGACCGCGCCGCCAATGCCGGGATGCGCCAGGAGACCCTTTTCGAGTACCACCTGTACACTCTCGGACGCCTGACGACGATCGCGGACAAGCAGACGAAACAGGTCGCGATGCTGTCGGCATCTGCGGTGCCCGTGACCAAGTCGCTGGAGCTGCGCGGCGAAGAGTACTACTACACGCAAGCGTCGAGCGACCTCGGACAGATGCTTAAGCCGCAGGTCTTCCTCGAGTTCCAAAACGATGGCGGCGGTCTTGGCATCCCGCTGCCCAAAGGCATCGTGCGCATCTACAAAAAGGATTCGCAGGGCAATGCGCAGTTCGTCGGCGAGGATCAGATAGATCACACCGCGCGCAAAGAGCGCGTACGCCTGCGCCTCGGCGAGTCGTTCGACGTCACTGCGACCAAGAAGCAGACGGACTTCAAGCGCGTCGGCCCGTTCAACGACCGCTATCAGTACGAAAGCTCGTATACGATCGAGATGCGCAACGCGAAGAACGCGGCGGTCACGCTTAAGGTGGTCGAGCCGATGCCGGGCGATTGGACGATACTTGCGGAGAACTATCCGCACGTCAAGTCATCAAGCGCGACCGCGACGTGGACGATCACCTTGCCCGCCGACGGCAAGGAGACGCTCGAGTACACCATGCGCGTCTTGTACTAGCTCGCGGGCTACTTCGGCTCCCACAGCTCGATCGGGTTGCCTTCCGGATCGGCAAGGCGCGCAAAGCGCCCGATCGGTGTCGGCGTGGCGTCGAAATCGACAACGATGCCGGCCGCGCGCAGCTGAGCGACCATCGCATCGAGATCGCGCACGCGGAAGTTGAGCATCCACTCCTGGCTCAGCCGTCCGAAATATTCGGTGTCGCGCGCGAACGGCGCAAACGCGGTCGGCCCACCCTCCTGCTGCCACGCGCCGCCTTCGCCGTCTTGCGGCACCGGTGACACGCCCAGATGCTGCTCGTACCAGTGGCTGAGCGCGTCTGGATCGGACGAGCGGAAGAACAGGCCGCCGATGCCGGTCACTTTCTCCATGATCGATTTCTCCTTCGCGCCTAGTCGAGCAGTTCGTACGCCGGCAGTGTGAGAAACTCGATGAAATTCGGACTGAGCGCGACTTTATCGAACAGCTCGCGCGCGTCGTGAAAGCGCGTGTGCGAAAAGTCCTTGTCATCCATCGTGCCGCGCGCCGCTGCGAGCGAGTCCTCTTCGAGCGCGCGCACGGTGCTCTTGCCGATCGTCTCACCGCTGTCCAAGCGCCCGCCTTGATGCACCCACTGCCACAGCTGCGAGCGCGCGATCTCGGCGGTCGCGACGTCCTCCATCAGGTTGTTGATGCCCGCTGCGCCGGTTCCGCGCAGCCACGATTCGAGATAACGCAGCCCCACATCGACGTTGTTGCGCAGGCCGGCTTCGGTGATCGTGCCGTTGGGCACGCGGACGTCTATCAGTTGCGCGGCGCTGATGTGAACGTCCGGGCGTTGGCGGTCGATCTGATTGGGCCGGTCGCCAAGCACTTCGTCGAACTCGGCGCGCGCGACCGGCACCAGATCCGGGTGCGCGACCCACGTGCCGTCAAAGCCGTCGCGCGATTCGCGCTGCTTGTCGTCGCGCACGCGCGCAAGCGCGACTTCGTTGACTTTCGCATCCTTGCGGCTGGGGATGAAGGCCGCCATGCCGCCCATCGCATGCACGCCGCGGCGATGGCACGTTTGCACGAGCAGCTCGGTGTATGCGCGCATAAAAGGAACGGTCATCGTCACCTGGGCGCGATCCGGCAGCATGAACTCAGGCCGGTTACGGAATTTCTTGATGATGCTGAACATGTAATCCCAGCGGCCGGCGTTGAGGCCGCTCGAGTGATCGCGCAGCTCGTAGAGGATTTCATCCATCTCGAACGCTGCGAGGATCGTCTCGATCAGCACGGTGGCGCGTATCGTGCCGCGCGGGATGTGCAGCGCATCTTGAGCGTAGTTGAACGCGTCGTTCCACAGGCGCGCCTCGAGGTGGCTCTCCAGCTTCGGAAGATAGAAATAGGGACCGCTGCCGCGCTCGATGAGGCGGCGCGCGTTGTGAAAGAAGTACAATCCGAAGTCGAAAAGGCTGCCGCTCATCGGCGCGCCGTCGATGCGCACGTGGCGCTCGGGCAAGTGCCAGCCGCGCGGGCGCACGAGCAGCACCGCCGGCCGCTCGACGAGGCGATACTGCTTGTCCGGCGTGTCGAGCGAGATCGTGCGCTCGATCGCTTCGATCAGATTGGCCTGGCCGCCGATAAGGTTCTCCCACGTCGGCGTGTTGGAGTCTTCGAAGTCGGCCATGAACGCGCTGGCGCCCGAGTTGAGCGCATTGATGACCATCTTGCGGTCGGTCGGGCCGGTTATCTCGACGCGCCGGTCGCGCAGATCGGGCGGAATGGCTGGGCCGCGCCACTCGCCGTCGCGCACCGGGTACGTCGCGGTGAGGAAATCCGGCAGCGCGCCGGCATCGAATTCGGCCTGACGCCGCTCTCGCGCGGCGAGCAGCTCGCGCCGGCGAGGTTCGAATTCACGCGCGAGCGCGGCGAGAAATGCCACCGCCTGTGGCGTTAGGATCTCAGATTGGCGCTCGACGGTCGGGCCCTCGACGATCACGCCCTCGATGTCCGCTGCGTTTTTCATGCGCCCGGTTTAGCGCAAGCGGCGGCCGAGTCCCGGCTCGAACACGCATTCGCGCGCCGCCCCAAGAGGCCGGCGCTGCATCTCGCCGAATGTGCAGCGCCCACGAAGGAGGTGCGTCATGGCATCCACATCAACGCGCGTGTTCATCGATTGCAGCACGATGCCCAGCGAGAAGAACTGCACGCTGTACATCTCCGGCAAACCCGATGAAGTGCTCGCCGCCGCGGTCGAGCATGCGATTTCGGCGCACGGGCATTCGGATTCGCCCGAGCTGCGCGGCGAACTGCGCTCCGCGCTGCAAACCGAAGCCGGCTAGGCGCTACGCGATCCGCTCGGTGCCGCCCATGTAGGGCTGCAAGATCCGTGGGACGCGCACCGAGCCATCCGCTTCCTGATAATTCTCGAGCACCGCAAGCAACGTTCGGCCGATCGCCAGCGCCGAACCGTTGAGCGCGTGCACGAATTCGGGTTTCGCTTTCGGCGCAGGCCGGAAGCGCACGCCGGCGCGCCGCGCTTGAAAATCACCGGTGTTGCTCAACGATGAGATCTCGCGATAGGTGTTCTGCCCCGGCAGCCACACTTCGAGATCGTACGTCTTCTGTGAGGCGAAACCCGTGTCGCCCGAGCACAGCAGCATGAGGCGATACGGCAGCTCGAGCGCTTGCAGCAGGCTTTCGGCATGGCGCACGAGTTGATCGTGCATCGCCGCCGCTGCGTCCGGACGCGTTAACGCGACCAGCTCGACTTTTTCGAATTGATGCTGGCGGATCAAACCGCGGGTGTCTTTGCCCGCGGCGCCCGCCTCTTGGCGAAAGCACGCCGTATACGCAGTGTACCGCTTCGGCAGATCCGCAGCTTCAAGGATCTCGTCGCGATGCAGGTTGACCAACTGCACCTCGGAGGTCGGCGACAAGAACAGCGAACCGTCGTCCACTGCGAACATCGCGTCCGAGAACTTGCTCAAGTGGCCCGTCGCTTCGACCGACTCGCGGTTGACGAGCAGCGGCGGCGCGATCTCGGTGAAACCGGCGGCGGTGTTGCGCTCTAAGAAGAAGTTGATGAGCGCGCGATTGAGGCGCGCCCCCGCGCCTTCGATGACGGTGAAGCGGCTGCGCGCGAGACGCACGCCGCGCTCGAAGTCGAGGATGCCCAAGCGCTCGCCGATCTCCCAATGCGGCTTTGCCTCGAACGCGAACGCGGGCGGGTCGCCGGACGAGCGCACGAGCACGTTTGCGTTGGAGTCGGCGCCATCAGGCACGTCATCGGCGAGCACGTTCGGCACCTGCGCGAGCAGTTCGTCCAAACGCTGCTCGAGCGACGCGGCAGAACTTTCGTACGAGGCGATGCGCTCGCCCAACTCGTTCGAGCGCTCGCGCAATCGCGCCAGTGTTTCGGGCGGCTGTCCCTTCGCTTTGGCGAATTCGGAAGAGATCTGATTGCGTTCGGACTTCGCCGCGTCGGCCGCCGTAACGGCGGTGCGCCAGTCGGCGTCGAGCGCGAGAATATCGTCGACGATCGAGACCGGCAGCTGGCGGCGCGCAAGTGAACGGCGCACGCGATCCGGCTGTTCCCGGATGAGGCGCCGGTCGAGCATCTAGGGCCGGTGCGCCGCCGGCATCGCCGTTTCGTGAGTGGGGAAGCGAGGCGCAGCGGGGCCGCTGCCCAGCACGCGCCGCAGCTCTTCGGGATGCGACGATGCTTCGACCGCGTTGTCGCGGGTGATCTTGCCGCTGGTGACCAGTTCGGACAAGTGCTTTTCCAGCGACTGCATACCGAGCTGGCTGCCGGTCTGCATCGCCGTCAACATCTGCGACGGCTTGTTCTCGCGGATGAGGTTGCGCACGGCGGGCGTGCCGAGCAGCACCTCCATCGCGCAGATGCGTCCCGTGCCGCTGGCGCGCGGGATCAAGCACTGCGTGAACACTGCTTCGAACGAGCCGGCGAGCTGCACGCGTATTTGCTCTTGTTGATCGACCGGGAAGACGTCGATGATGCGATTGATCGATTCGGGCGCCGACGTGACGTGCAGCGTCCCGAACACGAGGTGCCCGGTTTCGGCGGCAGTCATCGCGAGTTTGATCGTCTCCAAGTCGCGCATTTCGCCGACGAGGATGACGTCGGGGTCCTGGCGCAGCGCGGAGCGCAGCGCAGCCTGCTCGGATTTGGTGTCGTGTCCGACCTCGCGCTGGGTGATGACCGACAGGTCGCTGTGGTGCTCGAACTCGATCGGATCCTCGATCGTCACGATGCGCAATTTGCTGTGCCGGTTGATGTAGTCGACCATCGCAGCGAGCGTCGTGGTCTTGCCGCTACCCGTTGGTCCGGTGACGAGCACGAGACCACGCGGGCGCTGCGTGTACTCCAAGACGACTTTGGGCAGGTCCATCTCCTCGAGTCTCGGCGGCGTCGATGGGATCGCGCGGAAGCTGCCGCTCATGTGCTCGCGTTCGAAGCAAAGGTTCACGCGAAAGCGCGACACGTCGGCGAGCGAATATGCCGTGTCCAGCTCGAGATCTCTGGTGAGCGACTCGTACTGTTTATCGCTGAGCATCGCGCGCAGCAGCGGCTCCATGTCGTCCTTGTTCAGGATGTCGTCGTTGAGCCGGCCGAGCTCGCCGTTGATGCGGATGGTCGGAGCGCAGCCCGCGACCAGATGCAGGTCGGATGCACTGGCGAGTACGGTCTGCGTGAGCATGTCGTCAAGCGTATGCGGATACATGCAGCCTCCATGACGAGCGGCGCGCCGTCCGAGGGGGACGCCCCCGGCGCGCAGCAAACGTTTAGAACATCCTGTAACGTCAGACTTGCGCACGTGCGCGGTCGTTACCTAGTGTATCGGAGGTTCCGCCGACGTCCACCGTGGACCCGACCCTGCGCCGTGTCAGTCTCGCAGATGCCCTGCGCGCGGTCCTTGCCCATCCCATCCACACAATGGCCGTTGAGCGGGTGCCCATCGATCCGTCGTGTGCGGGCCGGGTCATCGCCGGCGAGGTCACGGCCCGCGAGGACGTGCCGCCATTCACGCGCTCGAGCGTCGACGGCTTCGCGGTCCGCGCGCAAGAAGTGCGCAGCGCACGCGCTAACGCTGCCATACGGCTCACGATTGCGGGCGACATCGCGATGGGAGCGCGGCCAGACACCGAGTTGCCGGCGCTGCATGCAATGCGCGTTCCGACCGGCGGCTGGCTGCCCGACGGTGCGACCGGCGTCGTGAAGAAAGAAGATTGCAATGACCTCGGCGCAGTCGTTGAGGTCGTCGACGGCGCGGGCAGCGAGGATCACATCACGCGCCAAGGAGCGGACATCCGGCGCGGTGAGGTGCTCGCATCGCGCGGAAGCGTCGTGACGCCTGCATCTGTCGGCATGCTTTCCGGCGCAGGCGTGGCCGAACTGCCGCTCTTCGCGCAGCCCCGTGTCGGACTGCTCGTCACCGGCGATGAAATCGTATCGCCGGGCGCGCCGCTGCACGCGGGCGCCGTGCGCGACATCAATAGTCTTTCATTATCTGCGACGCTGCGCGCGATGGGCTTTGCGCCCGTCGCGTACGAGCGCGTCGTCGATCGCAAAGATGTGTTCGCAGCTGCGTTCGCGCGCGCATTGGGCGAGTGCGACGCCGTCGTCATCTCGGGGGGATCGAGCGTCGGCGAACGCGATTACACGCCGCAGATCGTGGCGGCTGCGGGTGCACCCGGCGTGATCGTGCACGGCGTGCGCGCACGGCCCGGACGGCCGACGATGCTCGCACTCGTCGGCGATAAGCCTGTGATCGGCTTGCCGGGCAATCCCGTGTCGGCGCTCGTCATGCTCGAGACGCTCGGAAAACCGATCTTGTTGCGTCTTTACGACAAGAAGGATCGCACGTTGCCGGTCCGCGCGCGGCTCGCAAGCCGCCTCGCTCTCGATCCGGAGCTCGAACATCTGGTGCCGGTCGCGTTGTCGCGCTCGAAAGGTGGCGTTGACGCGACGCCGCTGCTCGGCACGTCGGCGCAGATGCACGTCTTGGGATTTGCCGATGCTCTGATCTCGGTGCCTGAAGGCAGCGGCGCACTCGAAGAAGGCCAACTCGTCGACGCGACGCCGCTGTCGCGCGTGACAAGCTTGAGGTAGAAGACATGCAGTTTCATCGATCGACGCTCGCGGCGCGTTTGTGCGCCGGGCTTGCAGCCGGCGCGCTCATCGCGCTGAGCGCATGCAGCAAGAGCGACCAAGAACAGACGCAGCGCGCGCTCGAGCAAGCCGGCGGCGACGCGTGGATCTGCACGCAGGTGCGCACCGCCGCGACGACGCTCGATCCCGCGACTGTTTCGCTCGTGAAGATCGAGTGCCACAGCGGCACCGTGACCATGGACGGTCAGGTGCGCAGCGCGCAAGAACGCGAGCAGTTAGTCGCAGCGGCGCGCAACGTGCAAGGCGTTAAATCGGTCGTGACGCACGTGCGTGTCAATCCGAAAGCGCCGACCGGCAACGAGATCGCCGACGACGTCGCGCTGGAAGCGAAGGTGCACGTGGCGATCGCCGGTCAGACCGGTGTGAACGCGCTCAAGATCAACGTCAGCTCGCACAAGGGCGTCGTCACGCTCGACGGCACGGTGCCGTCGCCCGCGATCAAGACCGTCGCGCTCGAGGCTGCGCGCGGCGTGAACGGCGTCAAGCGCGTCGTCGACAAACTCGCCGTGCAAAGATAACCGGGGCGCCGGGGAGAAGACAACGAGTCTGCGATACGCGATCGTTTCCGATATCCACTCGAATCTCGAGGCGTTGCAAGCGGTCATGGCAGAAATCGACGCCATGGGCGCTGATCGTTTGTTGTGTCTTGGTGACATCGTCGGCTACGGGCCAAGTCCAAACGAATGCTGCGACCTGCTGCGCGAACGCGCCGTCACGGCGATCGCCGGCAACCACGATGCGGCGGCTGTGCGCGCTGCCGAGGCCGAGCGCTTCAACCCGCTCGCGCGCGCGGCGATCGCCTGGACGCGTACGCAGCTCACGCCGGAGAATCTCGACTTTCTCGCCGGCCTGCCCAGGGAGCGCCGGATAGACGGCTTGTCACTGGTCCACGGCGCGCCCGTGCACCACTTCGAATATATAATGGATGTCAGCGATGCGCAGCGCGCCTTCGAACGGACGGGCGACGCCCTCACCCTCGTCGGCCACAGCCACGTCGCGGAAGTCTATTACCAGGACCCGGGAGGCAGAACGTTCCAACAGCGGCTGCTCCACGGCGGGCGAATCGACATCGTTCCCGAATTCCGTTATATCATCAACGTGGGCAGCGTAGGCCAGCCGCGCGACCGCAACCCGCAAGCATCCTTTGCGGTTTACGACAGCGAGGCGTCCGCCGTGCACGTGCTGCGTGTCGCGTACGACATCGATCGCGTACGCGAGCGTATGGCGCGCGCCGAACTGCCCGAACCGCTCAGCGAGCGCCTGGCGGCAGGCTGGTGAGCATCCGCTCCAGCGGGCCGCTCTCCAATCTCGTGAAGAAAGGCGATATGACCGTTCTCCGTCCTGCCATCGCCGCGCTCGTCGCGGCTTGCATGTTCGCGTCGTGCCTAAGGCCCGCCGCTGCGTCGGCTGCGCCCTCTGACCAATACGCGAGTCACGCATACCTCGCGCACGTGAACGACGGTCTCGTCGCGTTCTATTCGAAGAATTTCGCGGCAGCGCGCGTCGCCTTCGAAGCGGCGCTGGCCGTCGCGCCCTCCGACTCGTTCTCGCTCTCGTTCCTCAACGCGAGCCTGCGCAATCTTGGCGTCGACGCGCTGACGCAGCTTTCCGATCAAGAGGAAGAAGACGCTGCGAAGAATCCGCGCGACGCGCTCGCGCAGACGCGCCTCGGCTACACGTATATGTTCATGGCGCAATTCCAAACCGCGCGCGGACCGGATGCGCGCGACGCGTTCAATGCGGCGCTGCAGATCGATCCGCACTTGGCGGCCGCGCACGTCGGGCTGGGCATCTATCGCCTGGGCGACAATTCCACCAGCCGCGCCAAGGCCGAATTTCTGGCGGCGCTGGAGACGACGCCCAAAGACGTGCTCGCGCGCGAATACCTCTCAAGCATCTATCAGGTCGACCTCAAAGATCCGAACCGCGCGCTCGCGTACCTGATCGACGTGCCCAACATCATGCCGAGCTATCCGGATGCATTCTACCATCTCGGCTCGATCATGGACGATCTCGGCCAATACGATGCGGCCATCAAGTATCTCAAGACCGCGATCGATCTCGACAAGGGGCACGTCGGCGAAGCCGGTCAATACGGTTTGCCCCTGCTCGGCACCGTCTACCTCAAAGTCCACAAGGTGCCCGAAGCGAAGCTCGCGTTTTCCGAGGCGATCGTGTACGGCGAGGCGCCGGAGTTCTCGCAGTCGCAGCTCGACAAGATCAAACGCGGCGACATCAAGTGAGCGCGTCGCGCGAAGCGTTTCTCGCCTCGACTGCGCCGTCGCAGTTGGAAGACGACCGGCGCTGCTTCGCGTGCGGGCCTGACAACGAGCTCGGGCTGCGCTTGCAATTCGAGTACGGCGAGAGCTCCGCACGCTGCCGCATCATTGTGCCCGAGCACTTCGGCGGATGGACCGGCATCATGCACGGCGGCATCGTCGCGACGCTGCTCGACGAAGCGATGGCGCATGCGACGATCGCAGCGGGCGTGCGCGCGGTGACCGCCAAACTCGAAGTGCGCTTTCGCAAGCCGGCGCCGACGGGTGTGCCGCTCGTGGCCGAAGGCTCGGTGCATAAGCTGCGCGGCAAACTGTTCGACGGCGAGGCCGTCTTGACGGACGGCGCGGGCACCGTATACGCCGAGGGCCGCTCGCGCTTCGTCGCCGTCTAGCTCGTTTCGATGACGCCCGGCTCGAGCGGCGAGAAGCTCATCGCGAGCAATAGGCGCGCGTTCCATGAATACAAGGTCGAAGACCGCATGGAGGCCGGGCTCGTGCTGACGGGCACCGAAGTCAAAAGCCTGCGCGCGAACGGCGCATCGCTTGCCGACGGCTACGTGCGGCTCAAAGGGCGCGAAGCCTGGCTGGTCAACGTCCACATTCCGCCGTACGGGCACGGCACATTTTTCTCGCAACATCCCGAGCGGCGCGACCGCAAGCTGCTGCTGCACGCGCGCGAGCTGAACCGGCTCGTCGGCCTGCTGCAAGAGAAGGGACTGACGTTGCTGCCGCTGCGTCTCTATTTCAAGCGCGGCATGGTCAAGGCCGAGCTTGGGCTGGGTCGCGGCAAGAAGCTATATGACAAGCGTGAGGCCATCAAGAAACGCGAGGCGCAGCGCGAAGCGCAGCGCTACGCGCGGCGCAGCTCCTAGCCGCGCCGTCGTCGTCGCCACATCGGGTGGCGCCGACAGCGCAGCCGCGCTGTTGTTGACGCGCGAAGCGATGCCCGGCGCGCGCATCGTCGCCGCCTATATCGATCATGGCTTGCGGCCGCGTGCTGCGATCGCCGCGGACATCGCCGCGGTGCGCGCGCAGGCACGGCATGCGAATGCCGAGGTGGTCGTGCGCCGCGTCAAAGTCGCGCGGCAGGGCGTTTCTGTCGAAGCTGCAGCGCGGCGCGCGCGCTATGCCGAGCTCGCGCGCCTTGCCCAACGCGTGGGCGCAGATACAGTCGTCACCGGTCATCAGCGCGATGACGTCGGCGAGAGCGCGCTGCTGGCGCTGGCGCGCGGCAGCGGGATCGACGGCGTCGCGGCAATGCGGCGCACGCGTCCGCTCGCAGATGGTATCGCGCTCTTGCGCCCGCTGCTCGCATACGCCAAGGCGCAGCTGCGCGAATTCGTGCGCGCGAGCGGCGTGCCGTACGCGACTGACGAGACCAATGAAGATACGCGCCTACGGCGCAACGCCGCGCGCGCGCTGCTGCGCGATCTCGAGCGTGCGATCCCCGGCGCGGGGAAAGCGCTCGCCCGCTCGGCCGTACTGCTGTCGGCGGATCGCGCCCTGCTGGACGGACTCGCGCGCGCAGCGCATCGGCGCGCGCGTACCGGCGGCGACCGCGAACTGTCGGCGCGCGCCTTGCGCGCGCTGCACCCCGCGTTGTTGCGCCGAGTCATCCGCGAAGCGGTGCGCGCCGCGACCGGCGACCTGCGCGATTTCCATTTCGAGCACTGCGAGGCGATCGCACGCGCGTTGACGGCAGGCCGCGGCGGCACTTTTCACGCCGGGCGCGCGACGGTCGAGCTGTCCGCCGGCCGTCTTAGCGTCAGCGCGGACCGCGCGCGCGCCGGCGGCGATGCGCTGCGCGAAGTGCACGCGCTCGACGATTTCCAGATGATCGTGCCGCGCGGCGACGCCGCCGCACGCTACCGGAACAACTCCATCGAGTTGCGTCACGTCACGCGCAAGCGCGCGCCGCGTGACGCCATGCTGCTCGAGCCGAGTGAATTTCCTGAAGGAACGCGACTGACGATCCGGCTTCCGCGAGAGGGTGATTCCTGTGTGCCATCGGGACGAACGCGCCCGACTTCGCTCGCGCGATTCCTGGCAAAAGAAGGCATTCCAAAACATCGGCGCGCGGCGATTCCGTTGCTGTGCCGCGGCGATGAGATCGTCGCTGCACTGGGAGTCCGCGTCATGGAGCCGTTCGCCGCACGCGGACATCGGGTTTTAGCATGCGTGTGGCGTGGGTCGCAGCCCGCGAAGGCGCATGAAACCGAGGGTAGGGTACCCGGGAAGGCGGCAAGAAGCCACCCGAACACCCTCTCTAGTAAACTTCCCGACCGCCCGATACGTAATAGTAAGAGGTAAGGCGACAGGCCCGGGACAGAAAGGCCCCTTCGGGGAAGATCAAGCGCTTGGCTAAGTTCATCCGATATCTGCTGGTCGTGCTGGTGGCGGCGGTCATCGTCGCATTGGGATTCGCGTGGTACAAGCAAAGCTCGACATCGCAAAAAAACGTCGACTTCAGCGAGTTCGTCAAGCAGGTCAATAACGAAACTAACTCCATCGCCAGCGTGACGGTCGGCCAAGGCCAGGCGGTCGTGAAGCTTGTCGGCGACAGCACAGAGCTCGTCAAGATCCCGCCGGGCGCGGACAAGAGCCTGGACGACCTGCTGCTGGCCAAGGGTATCCACTTCAAGGGCGACGGCTCCAACGACGGCAACTCGCAGACGTGGATGGTCGCGCTGTCGACCATCATCCCGCTCGTCGTCATCATCGTGTTCGTCATGGTCATCATGCGCCAGGCGCAGTCGGGTGGCAGCCAGGCGCTGTCGTTCGGACGCAGCCGCGCGAAACTGCTGACCGAGAACCGGCCCAAGGTGACGTTCGCCGACGTCGCCGGCGTCGACGAAGCGAAGCAAGAGCTTGCCGAAGTCGTCGAGTTCCTCAAGTATCCGAAGAAGTTCCAAAGCCTCGGTGCGCGCATTCCGAAAGGCTTGTTGCTGCTCGGTCCGCCCGGCAGCGGCAAGACGCTGCTCGCGCGCGCGATCGCAGGCGAAGCGGGCGTGCCGTTCTTCTCGATCTCCGGTTCCGATTTCGTCGAGATGTTCGTCGGCGTCGGCGCATCGCGCGTGCGCGACCTGTTCGATCAGGCCAAGAAGAGCGCGCCGTGCATCGTGTTCATCGACGAGATCGACGCGGTCGGCCGCCAGCGCGGCGCCGGCCTTGGCGGCGGTCACGACGAGCGCGAGCAAACGCTCAACCAATTGCTCGTCGAGATGGACGGTTTCGATCTCAACACCGGCGTCATCCTGATCGCCGCGACCAATCGTCCCGACGTGCTCGATCCGGCGCTGTTGCGTCCAGGCCGTTTTGACCGCCAAGTCGTCGTCGACCGCGCCGACGTCGTCGGCCGCGCGCAGATCCTTGCGGTGCACGCGCGCAACAAGCCGCTCGCGCCCAACGTCAAATTGGAAGTGCTTGCACGGCGCACGCCCGGCTTCTCGGGCGCGGATCTCGAGAATCTGCTCAACGAAGCCGCGCTGCTCGCCGCGCGCCAGAACAAGACGCAGATCGACATGGAGAATTGCGAAGAGGCGATCGATCGCGTCATCGCCGGACCCGAGCGCAAGAGCCGCATCATGAGCCAGCGCGAGAAAGAGATGATCGCCTATCATGAGGGCGGGCATGCGCTGGTCGCCAAGCTGCTGCCGCACGCCGATCCGCTGCACAAAGTGACGATCATTCCGCGCGGCATGTCGCTCGGACATACGATGCAGCTGCCGACCGAAGACCGCTATCTCATGATCAAGGCCGAGATCATCGACCGCATCATGGTCATGCTCGGCGCGCGCGCCGCGGAAGAGCTGATCTTCCATGAGTGCACGACCGGCGCGTACGACGATTTGCAGCGCGCCACCGGCCTCGCTCGCAAAATGGTGATGGAGTGGGGCATGAGCACGAAGCTCGGCCCGATCGCGCTCGGCAAGAAGCACGAACAGGTCTTCTTGGGCCGCGACATCATGGAGGAGCGCAACTACTCCGAAGAGGTCGCAAGCCAGATCGACGCCGAGGTGCGCGGCATCATCGAGACGTGCTACGCCGCCTCGTACGCGCTGCTCGAGAACAACATCGACAAACTGCATCGCCTCGCCGAGGCGCTGTTGGAACACGAGACCGTCGAAGGCGAGGACGTCGACCGGCTGCTGTCGGACGCGCCCGCGAGCAGTCCCGTGCGTAAACCGGAAACCGTCGTGCCGGAGCAGGCTGCTGCCGCCGCCGCTCCGCCGAAAGAGGAGAAGCCCCGCAAGGCGGGTGGCGCACTGCCCTTCCCGCCGCCGGAACCTGCCTAAATCCGCACGGCGACGAAAGGTCGAGACGACATGATCATCCCTCGCGGCGCGATCGCCGCGCTTGCGTTGGGCATCGCGTGCGTTGCGGGCGCAGGCCGTGCTGCCTCTGCCGCTGCGCCGGCCGCCGCCCAGAAGCTGGCGCCCGGCGAGTCCGTGCTCCCCGATGGATTGACGATGGCCGTGCGCCGTGCGACGCTTTCGCCGACGGCTGCGCTTGAGGTCTGGATCGTCAGTCCGGCGGATGGCTACGGCACATCGACTCCCGGTATCGCGCGCCTCACCGCGTTGAGCGTCGTCGCCACCAAAGTCAACGGACAATCACTGCGCGATATCGTGCACGACAACGGCGGCCAGCTCATGATCTCGGTGTTTCCGAGTTCGACCGAGATATCGGTGCTCGCGCCCGGCAATGCGGCGACGCCGCTCGCGCAGGCGCTGCTTGCGCGCGTCATCCATCCCGCGATCGACGACGCCGGTTTCCGCGATGCCAAACTGCGTCTGGCCGAGCAACAGGCCGTCGCCTCGACCGACCCTGACGTGCTCTTGCGCGACGGCATCTTCAACCAGCTGTTCACGAACGGCCCATTCCACGCGTCGACGTACGGCGGTCCAGTGATCCTCAAGGGGCTCGGTCTGGCGGATGCGCAGGCGTTTGCGACGGCCGCGTACGTGCCGGCCAATGAGATCGTCGTCGCGGTCGGCGGCGGATTGGACGAAGCGGCGCTTGGCGCGCAGATCGCGCAAGCGGCGCCGGGCGCGACCCAAGGCAACGTCATGCCTGTGTCGGCGCGCGCGCAAGGTCAGAACCCGCCGTTGAACGCGGGGTTTGCCGACACTGGCGGCGTCGCAGTCGGCTGGGCAGGCCCGGCGGTCAGCGACGAGCGCATGTCGACGGCGATGGACTTCCTCTCAGACTATCTGACGCGGCCGGACTATGGCGTCGTCGCCAAGGCGATCGCGAACGACGATCCGCGCGCCGAATTCAACGGCCAGTTCATCACGCTGCGCGACACCGGTATCTTCTATATGACGGTGGCGGCCGGCAAGCGCTCGGCCGATGCGACGATCGCGGCGATCACCGACGCCATCGCACCGGTCCTGCGCGGTCCGCTGCCGCGCGGCGAATTCGATCGCGCGTTGGCCGCGTTTCGCGTGCACACGTTGCGCGACACGCAGACGCCCGAAGAGCTGGCCGACAATTACGGCTGGTATTTCGCACAAGGCGCACCCGCGTACGCGCCCGCCGCCACGGACATGACGCTGAGCGGCGACTATTACAATCAAGCCGCCGCGCTGACGCCCGATATCGTCTACGAAGCCGCGAAGACGTATCTGGGCGTGAAGCCGGTCATCGCCACGGTCGCGCCGCGGCCGACGACTCCGGCGACGACAAGCATGCTCGTGCCCGGAGGCCGGCCATGAAGCTCTTCGCCGCGACCGTTGTTGCGCTCGCCGGTCTGACGCTCACGGCAGCCGCGCCGCCGCCCGACGCGACGCGCTTTCCGCAAGCTTCGATGTTGCGCTTGCCCAACGGCGTGATCGTGACCGCGCAGATCTCCTCGGACGCGCCGATCGCATCGGCCGCAGTCTTCGTGCCCGCCGGCTTGGCGCAACAGAATGCGGCGAACGCCGGCATCGCGGCAGTGACCGCCGCGGTCGTCTTGCGCACGCCCGTCGACGGCGGCAAGAGCGTGTCCGCAGCCGCGGTCGCGGCGGGCGGAGATGCGGCATACACGGTCGATCCGGAAGCGACGCGCTTCGAGATCGAGTGCCAAGCGTCTGCGCTGCCGCAGCTGATCGCCGATCTCGCGCGCGCGTTGGCGGCTCCAGATCCATCCCAGTTCGCCGCGGCGCGCAGCGACGTCCTCAATGCCGCCAAGAGCGACGACAACAATCCGGCGATGGTCGCCTACTCGATGGTGCGCCAAGTGCGCTATCAAGGGACCGGCTTCGCGTTTCCACAGGGCGGCCGTTCAACGAGTCTCACGCGCCTGACCGTCGTCGACATGCAGCGTTTTGCGGCATCCTACCAGTACGGCAACGGCACCGTCATCGCGCTCGCCGGCGCACTTGCGCCGGGCGAGATCGATTCCATCGCAAAACCGTTCGCATCGTGGCCTGCGCGCAGCGCGCCGCCGCCGCCTGCCGTGACCGCCGAGAAGCGCCAACACGAGATCGTCGCGCACCGCAACGTGCAGGTGCCATGGCTTGCGGTCGGATTCGCGGCGCCCTCGCAGTTCTCAAAGGATTTTCCGACGATGCTCGTCATCCAAGCGCTGCTCGGGCGCGGCGGTGACGTGCACGCGTTCTCGTTCGGATCGAGCGGCTCGGCCGCGCCGCCGGACTACGTCGGCGCGTACTACCAGTATGAGGCGCGCCCCGGATCGTTTCTGATCTTTTTCAACGGCGCGAGCGGCGACATCGACGCCGCGCTCAAGCAGCTCGAGGACGGCATCACGCGGCTGCGCGGGCAGCAGCTGCCCGACGAGCTGATCGCGCGCGCGAGGAAGCTGGCGCTCGGCGATTACTATCTTTCGGTCACGTCGCTTTCGGACGCCGCCTGGCTGCTTGGGCGGTCGGCCGGTTCGCCCGACGGCGTCGCTTTTGAGGACGCACTGGCCGCGCGCATTTCGTCGGTCACTCCAGCGGACGTGCAGCGCGTCGCGCGCCAGTACCTCGCCGACGAGACAGTCGCCGTCGTGCTGCCGGTCGAATCGGGGCGCTAAGGCGCGGCGCGGCCGTGCGCGTCGCGTTCGTCCACGACTACCTCACGCAGTTGGGCGGCGCGGAACGCGTGCTCGCCCAGATGCACGAGCTGTACCCCGATGCTCCGATCTTCACGTCGCTGTACGACCGCCGAGCGATGGGCGCGGCATTTGCCGCCTGCGACATACGCACGACGTGGTTGCAGCGCATCCCCGGCGCGCCGCGCCGCTTCCGCACGCTGCTGCCGCTGTATCCCGCCGCTTTTGAAGCGCTCGACTTGCGCGGCTACGATCTCGTGATCTCGTCGACGACGTCGTTCGCCAAAGGCGTACGCGTGCCGCAGGGGACGCTGCACGTCTGCTACATGAACACGCCGACGCGCTTTTTGTGGTATCCGCAGGAATATGCGTTTGAGATCGTGCCTGCACTTGCGCGGCCTGCGCTGCGCGCCGCGTTGCCGCGCTTGCGCCGTTGGGACTACTCCGCCGCGCAGCGCCCGCAGCACATCGTCGCCAATTCAGACAACGTCGCCGCGCGCATCCGCGCCTGCTATCATCGCGACAGCGACGTCGCGCATTGTCCAGTCGACGTCGACAGTTTCGCGCCGGCCGCACGCATCGAGGACTACTATCTGGTCATCGCGCGCCTGTTGCCCTACAAGCGCGTCGCGCTCGCGATCGAAGCGTGCAATACGGTGCGCGCCCCGCTCGTCGTGGCCGGCGTGGGTCCTGATGAAGCGCGCTTGCGCGCGCTGGCCGGTCCGACTATCCGCTTCGAGGGCTGGGTCGATGATGACAGGCGCCGCGCGCTGCTCGCGCAGGCGCGCGCGGTGGTCGTTCCCGGCGTTGAAGATTACGGATTGGTCGCGCTCGAAGCGGCCGCGTCCGGCAGACCTACGGTCGCGTTCGCAGCCGGAGGGTCGCTCGAAACCATCGTTGAAGGCGAAACCGGTTCGTTTTTCCGCGAGCCGACGCCGGAAGCTTTAGCGGCGGCGTTGCGCTCGTTTGTTCCTGAGGCGTTCTCGGTGCGCGCGCTCACCGAGCACGCCGCTCGTTTTTCGCCCGACCGGTTCCGCGCCCGCATGCGCGAATTGATCGAGCGTTACGTGCACGACTTTGGAGCGGCCGAGACCGCTTGGCCGGCGACGACATCGGGCGTATGAAGCGCAAACTGCCGCATCTGGACTTGACCAAGCTCAAGCCCACGCAGCTTTCGACACGGCCGTCGAAAGTCTCCGTCAATATGATGGCCGCGGTGCCGGCGCGCGGCGAGTCGTTCGCGGACTTTTGGGCCGGACTGCCCGATGTGCTCGCGGCGGCCGAGTTGCGCGAACTCGTCGGCTACGTCGCCGAAGCGACGCGTGCCGGCAAGGTCGTCGCTGCCGGTTTCGGCGGCCACGTGATCAAGACGGGCCTGTCGCCGCTGCTCATCGATTTGATGCGCACCGGCGTGCTCTCCGGGCTCGCCTGCAACGGCTCCGTGTGCATCCACGACGTCGAGCTTGCGCTTGCGGGCAAAACGTCCGAAGACGTCGACGCCTCGTTGCGCGATGGTTCGTTCGGGATGTCGGCAGACACCGCCGATTTCATCCTCGGCGCCATCGCAGAGCGCGGCGCGAAGGCCGGCCTGGGCCGCGCGCTCGGCGACGCGCTGCTCGCCGTCAAGGCGCCGCACGCGGACGTATCGATTCTCGCACAGGGCGCCGCACTCGACGTGCCCGTCACCGTGCACGTCGCGATCGGCACCGATATCATCCACATGCATCCGCGCGCGGACGGCGCGGCGCTGGGCGCCGCTTCGCTCTACGATTTCCGACTGTTCGCAGACGTCGTCGCCGGCGTCACCGATGGCGGTGCGTATCTCAACTTCGGATCGGCGGTCATCATGCCCGAAGTGTTCCTCAAAGCGCTCTCGATGGCGCGCAACCTCGGCTATAACGGCGACTTCGTGAGCGCAGACTTCGATTTCATCCGCCATTACCGCACGCGCACCAACGTCGTGACGCGGCCGCACGCCGACGGCGGGCGCGGGTACATGTTCACCGGACACCACGAGATCATGATCCCATTGTTCTGCGCCGCCCTCAAAGAAGCGCTCGCATGAGCTGGCGCACGGCGCCGCTCACCATTGCGCTCATCGTCATCAACATCGCGCTGTACGGCCTGGACGCATTGAGCAACCATGAGCTGACGATCAGGTTCGGGTTATTTCCTGCGGCCGTGCAGCAAGGCGAGTGGTGGCGTTTGCTCACCTATGCGTTCATGCACGGCAGCTGGCAGCACGTGCTGATCAACATGTACGCGCTTTTGCAGGCCGGAATATTCGTCGAGTATTGCTACGGAACTCCGCGCTACGGATTGATCTACCTCGCGGGTTTGATCGGCGGCGGGATCGCCGCGTATCTCACGACCATCGGTACGCAGATCTATACCGTCGGTGCATCGGGCGCCATCGTCGGAATTTTCGGCGCGATGGGCGTTCTCGGACTCAAGCTGCCGCGCATGCGCGGCGCCCTGCTCCGTGCAGCCTTGTTCCCCATCGTCTTGACGCTCGGCTATGGATTGATCGTGCCCAACGTATCGAACTGGGGTCACATCGGCGGCCTGATCGCCGGCGGTCTCTTCGCCCTGTTGCTCAATCCCGTGCGTGGACGGGAGCTCGCGCTCGCGGACGGCAGTTCGCCTACCGACGAGCCCGAAGCGTAGTCTTTGGAAGTCGTTCACTCACGACCATCATGTCGCCGTTCAAACCCGTGGCGGAGGCGGTCCAACCTCGCCGTCGTCGGGATTTACGATTTCGCCCTTATTCAACGCGAAGTAAGGCGTTCCGCCGCCCACAAAGATGCCGCGATTCTCAGGCTTCATAGAGAATACGATTAGGCCGTCACGCGTATACATCCACTTGATGTAGAATCGCTCGCCGGCTGGAATCTTGTTGGCAAGGGTGAGAATAGTTTGGCGATCATTTGGTGGGATGTTATGCGCTAGCACCGTTGCTTCATCGGCATTGTAGAAATGCTGATCGCCTTGCGGGAAAGTCCAAACACCATTCACTGGTTTGCAAAAATTCTTTGGGACGATACCCGAAGCATAAAATTCAGGGGGAAGTCCCTGGCCTTGTGCGATTCGCTTGATGTAACTGTCCGGCATCGCCTGGTTCAATTGTGTCTTTGGATCGGTCCCTTTCACCCACGACTCGCAGTTCGTTGGCCGCGGCAAGGCAGACGAAGAAATAGGCTGGTGAGACGAGGTCGGAAGGGCGGAAGTGCCAAGATTAGACTGCGTTCGCTCATTCCCAGCGCAGCTTTGCAGCACAAATAGCGTCAGCGAAATCAATAGTCCGAGTTTAGCAGGGTTAAAGTGTTCCCCCCGGATGACTGACAGCATCTCCTCCTGCCTGGTCGCCACCGCAGTGCACGGACTACTCACTACTTTGGAGCGATTTGGGCGAGCGGTCAATGTTGCGCGAGCTGGGTAGTGCGTATCGCTGTTTCGAAACATTCTCGCGTTGCGTCGGCGCAGCGCTGCCACGTGAATTCCGCCGCGCGTGCATGCCCGGCTGCGACGAGCCGCTGTGCAAGCGCTTCGTCTTCGAGCACCCGCGCGATCGCCTGGCTCAGTGCGGCCGCGTCATACGCTGGGAAGTAGAGCGCGGCGTCGCCGGCGACTTCGGGAATGCTCGCCGCATCCGCCGCGATGACCGGTGCGCCGCGTGCCATCGCCTCAAGCACCGGCAATCCAAAGCCTTCGTACCACGATGGGAACACGAACGCGGTTGCGCCGGCATACAGGGCATCCAACTGCACATCATCGACACGACCCAAGAATTCGGCGCGCACTCCAGCAGGCGCCGGCCCGTCAGCGCCTGGTTGGCCTTTGCCGACGACCACGAGCTGGTAGCTCGAACGGATCCGTTCGGGAAGCGTCGCGATCGCGGCGAGCAGCGTGCCGAGCCCCTTTCTGCTTTCCGCTTGTCCGACGAACAAGAGATAGGGCGCCTCAACGCGATCGTTCGTGCCGGTCGCTGCCGGTCGCGGAGGATCGACACCGAGCGGAATGACCGCGATCTTCTCGCGCGCTACGCCAAGATGGCGGACGATCTCGCTGCGCCCGAATTCCGAGTCGGCGATGATGAGATCGGCGTTCGCGGCGGTGGTGAGGAACGGACGCTGCTCGTTGTTCTTGATCGCTTCGTTTGCCGCCGGCGAGACGAACGGCCAGCAGTCGTGAACGCTGGCGATCTTCATGCCGCGCGCGACCCATGTCATGCCGTTCCATGGATACCACACGAGATCGAACGAATTCGTGCCGGTGCGCGCGACCGGCACCTGTCCGCCGATCTCCGCGTGCAAGCGCTCGGCGATCAGCCCGGGGAAAAGGTCAGGCACCAGCAGCGTCAACGCAAGCTCGTCACGCGCGTCGCGCATCCAGCAGCGCAGCAGCGACCGTGCATAACGCCCAATGCCGCGATAGTCGTCGAGCAGCTTGCGCGCGTCGACGCCGACGCGCAAGGGGCGCGCGTTCACGTGCGCGCGGCGGTCTCGAGCACGGCGAGGGTCTGCGCGGCGCGCGTCTCCTCGTCGAAGGCACGCGCACGCGCGATGCCGGCGGTACGCATCGACGTCGCTAAATCCGGCTCGCGCAAGACGCGCGTCAGCGCCGCGCTCAACGCGGCCGCATCGCCGCACGGGAAATAGAGCGCCGCATCGCCTCCGACCTCGGGGATGCTTGCGGCGTCTGAGGCGACGACCGGTGTGCCGTAGCTCATCGCCTCGAGCACCGGCAGACCGAAGCCTTCGTAACGCGACGGAAATGCGAGTGCGGCGGCGCCCGCGTACAACTCCGCGAGCTGCGCGTCGTCTGCGATTTCGCCCGCGAGCTCTACCTGCGTGCCGTTGCCCGCGGCGTGCGGCAGACCGCGCGCACGTCCGACGACGATGAGCTTCGTGGTGGCCCGCAGATCGGTGGGCAAGCGTTGCATCGCTTCGAGCAGCGTGGCGATGTCTTTGCGCGGTTCGACCTCGCCGACGAAGAGAAGATAGCGCTCGCGCGCATCGCGACGCGCGGTCGCGGTCGAGCCCGCGGGCAGCGGAAGCGGCGGTGCCGCCGCTTGATGGATGACGTGGATGCGCGCCGGGTCGACGCCCAGGAGCCTGACGATCTCCCGCTTGGTGAAATCAGAGACGGCGATGAGCGCGCTGGCGCGTGCCGCAGCTTCGCGGTATTGGGTCTGCTCGCGCGCGCGCACGCGCGCATCGCTTGACGGCGCGACGAAGGGCCAGACATCGTGGACGGTGGCGACGGATTTCACGCTCGTCGTCCACGTCATGCCATTCCATGGATACCAGACCACGTCGAGAGCGACGCGGTCTGCATCGGTGCGGCGCGCGACGCCGACGCCGCCCGGCAGATCCTCCGCGTATCTGGCCCGCACAAGCGCTGGGAACAGGTCGGGGACGAGCAGCGTGAGCTCGACGCGATGCGACAAGGTCGTCGCAAAGCGGCGCAACACGCTGCGCACGTATCGCCCCATGCCGCGCCGGTCGCGCGGCAGATTGGCCGCATCGACGCCGACGCGTAGGCGCGTCGCCACTACGTGCGGCCGGCGGGAGGCGGGCCGCTCAAGTGGAGGATGGTCACGTCTTCCAGCTCGCGCGCCGCCTCGAGCACGGTGTCGCGCTGCGTGAACAACAGGATCTGCTGGCGTTTCGCGATCGCCGCCAGATGCCGAACCGCCGCAGCGAGCCTGCGTTCGTCGGCGTGCGCGAGCGCATCGTCGAGCAACAGCGGCACGCACTCATCCGATCCGTCGCCGCTGAGCGCTTGCGCGGTGGCCGCGCGCAGCGATAGGTGCAGCTGCTCCTGCGTGCCGGCCGACAGCACGCTCATGCCGACCGTGCCGGAGTCCGCGCCCGTGCGCACCTGCAGCGAGAAGTCTTTGGGATCGACCATCACCTCAGTGTAGCGGCCGTGCGTGATCTCTTTGAGGGCGGGACCGGCCAGCGAATTGAGGTGCGGCGCGAAATTCTTATGCACGTGATCCTTCGTCTGCTCGATCACCTCGCGTGCGATCGTCGCCGCCTCGCGCGCGCTCGACAAACGCGCTTCTTCGGCTTCGCACGCCGCGAGCCGCTCTTCCAACGGAGCACCGCCGTCGCGGTACTGTTCGTCGAAACGCGCAAGCTCGGAGTTGAGCCTGCCAAGCTCGCCTTCGATGCCCGGCTTCTCGTCGTTGAGCGCTTTGAGCTTCGTCTCGAGCGCCGCCGGATCGGCATCTTGCGCAGATGCAGCGGCCGACCCGACCGTCGCCGCTAAACGCTGTTCTTGCGCTTTGAGCGAGTCGAGCGTATCGCCGCCGAGCGCGCCCGCCAATTCAGCTTTTGCATCGCTCACCGCTTTGTCGGCGAGCAGCGCATCCTCAGTGTCGAGCCGCGCTTCGCGGTAGCCGGCGATTCGGGGCTCGAGATCGCCGCCGGGGACGCCGGCCTCATCGAGCAGGCGGCGCAACTGCGCGGCAGCCTCTTCCGTACGAGCTCGCGCATCGACGAGTTGCTTGTCGAGCTGGCTGAAATCGTTGAAGCGCGCTTCGAGCGAATCGCGCAGCTCGCGATTCTGCGCTGCCGAGCGCTTGGCGGACTCGAGCGACTCGTTGAAGTGCACGATTTCGCCTTGTACTTTCGCCGCGCGGCGCGCCGCGCGGATGTCGGACAAGCCTAAGGCCGTGACTTCCTTTGACAGGTTCGCCGCCGCGCTGCTCGCGACCGTGCGCGCTTGTTTCGCCTCATCCTCGAGCGCGGCGTTCGCCGCGGCCTTGTTGCGCTCGGCGACGAAAAGATAGCCGAACATGACGCCGGAGGCGACGATGCCGGCGATGCCTGCCAGCACGAGACCGAGCAGGTGCGCCAGCGCGCCTGCGATGAGCGCGATGAGCGCGATGATGAAGATCGACACCGCCGGCCATGCGCCGGCTCGCGGCCGTTGCCGATTGATCGCGGTCTGCGTCTCTTTGGTGCGCGCCGCGTGTTCTTGGATGTCCGCGAGCTCGGAAAGCTGCTCGAGCCGTTCGAGCGTCTCATCGGAGATCGCGCCGCGCCCGGCCTCCGGTTTGAGCCGCTCGATCGCTTCACCACGGCTGTTGACCGTCGACTCGGCGTCTTTGATCTTCGCGTCGCATTCGGCGATCTGGCGCAGCAGACTGCTGCGCTGTTCTTCCTTCGCCTGCGAGCTCGACGAAGCGTCGCGCTCCGCGGTGCGCGCGGTCAGCCAGGCGTCGATCGCCGCGTCGATGCCCTGCCTGCGCGCGACGATTTCCGGGGACGGCATGCCGGACGCGCGTTTGTGCGATGCTTCATCCACCTGACGTGCGGCTCGTTCGGCCGCGGCGATGCGCGCGCGCAAGGCGGCAAGACGCATTGCTTGTCGGGTGGCGTCGAGCGCGTCGATCTGCGCGGCGACCGCGCTTTGGCGATCGAGCAGCTGTGCCCGGCGCTCGAGGTTCGCGCGCATGCGCGCGCCCTCGTCATGAAAGGTCTTGAGCGCGGCGCGGGCAGCTTCCGTTTCCGCACGCGCCAAACTGAGCGGTTTCTTGGGCGCGCGGTCACTGCCTAGGTCGCGCGCGATGAAGTCGTTGAGGCGGTCGATCGCTTGTTGCGCGCCGGCCTCGCCGGCTGCGCCGACAAGCTCCGCGATACGTTCTGCCAGCGCCTGATACGACTTCGCGTCCGTACCGCCCGCAAATTCGCCGGCGCGCATCACCGCCGCGGCTGCGAATGCTTCCATCGAAAGATGCAGCAGCTCCGCGCCGGGAGACGCCTTGCGCGAACCGCTCAGCTCGTCGATCTTGCGCATCACGGGGCGCTCGTACGTCTCGGTCGGCACGTGGTTCTGGCCGAAATCGCGGCGCGTCTCGAGCACGCGACCGTCGTCAAGGCGGTAGACGAGCGTCGCGGCGTAGCGGTTCCAATGCCACGGCCTGCGCTGTTCCAGCGCAGCGCCATACTGGTGCTCGGGATAGCCGAACAGGAGGCGGACGATGCATTCGGTCAGCGTCGTCTTGCCCGACTCGTTCGGCCCGGCGATGATCGTGAGACCCTCGGCGAATGTGAAATGCTGTTTGACGAGGCAGCCAAAGCCGTCGACGATCGTCTCGAGAAGGATCACGCGCTTAGATGTTTCCCCGCAAAGGCAAGCAATCCGTAGCGCAGCGCGCGCTCGAGCTGCGGCCGCTGATCGGCCGGCGCGGCGGCGATGCGCTTGCGCATCTCTTTGACGAACTCGGCGCGCACGGTGTAGCCTTCGCGCGCCGCCTCATCGGGATCGATCGTCGCCGAAGCGTCTTCAATGGTAGTGCCCGGATACGTTGACTGCAGGTCGCGCTGCAGCTGTGCGGCGTCGAGATCGAGCGTAGGAGCAGCGCTGCCGACCAAGCGCATGCGGCAGAAGACCTGGCCGGGTCGGTCGACGCGCGCAGCCAGGCGCTGGGCGACCGCATCGGCGAGTTGCGCGCGATCTCCGAACGCGGAGATATCGAGGTCCTCGCTCAGATAGCTCGTGTGCGCGACGTCGATGAACTCCACGCCGACGCTGCCGTTCTCGACGGTGACGAGCGCGGCGGTGTGACGCCCGTCTTGCGCGGCGCTGTGCGGCTCGAGCGAACCGGGATACGCGTAATGCGCGCCGCGCATCATGCCGTGGAAATGCCCCACCATCGCGTGCGCGGCGTTGGCGCGCACGATGTCGGCGTCGACGAACGGCGCGACGCATTCCTTGCCCGGCGGCAGCCGCTCGCGGTCTGAGCCGTGGAAGAGCAAGACGTGCGTGCCGGCCCCCTCGCACGCGAAGCCGTTGATCATCGGCGCGCGATCGAGTTCGAATTCGTGCGCGGCGCCCCACAGCGTCAGGTTCGGCGCAAGTGCGACCGGCGCGAACGCGCGATGCGAGAACACCGTCACGTTGTCCGGCAAGCGCATCTGGCGATAGAGCGACGAGCGATTGTGCGGATCGTGATTGCCGGGGCTGATGAAGACGCGCGCCGGCGCGAGCGCGCCGAGCACGCGCGTCAGATAGGCGCCGCGATCGGGCGTCGATTTGCCGTCTTCATAGAGATCGCCGGCGATGCATAGCGCGTCCGCACCGCGCTCTCTGACGAGGGCGAGCGCGCGCTCGAAGGCCGCCTGCAATTGCCTGCGGCGCGCATCGCCTTGGGCGGGCGGCAAGGCTCCGAACGCCATGTCGAGATGGACGTCGGCGATATGGATAATGCGGTAGCTCAACGATCCTCTTCGTACGTGGAAAGGGCCAGCTCGCGACCGGGCAAGAATGGCTGGCCCGTGCCTATCGTGCTCCAGGTCCTGTTGGGACTGGTGCTTCTCGTCATCGCAAGCGACGCCTTTGCGAATGCTGTCGAATGGGTCGGCGTCATGTTCCGGCTCACACGCAGCGCGGTCGGCGCGGTTGTGGCGGCGATCGGCTCCTCGCTGCCCGAGACCATGGTCGCGTTCATCGCGCTCGTCGTCATCGGCAGTCAGACGAGCACCGAGATCGGCATCGGAGCGGTCGTCGGCGCACCGCTGTTGTTGTCGACGATCGCTTTTGCGGTGGTCGGTGCCGGCGCGTTGGCGTTCGGCAAGAAACACGACACCGTCCATGCGCCGGCGCCGCCGGTCATCGTCGGACTCTCGCTGTTTTGCCTGGCGTTCGCCGCGGTCATCGGCGCATCGTTCTTCCCCATCTTACCGGTCCGTATCGCCGCCGCCGGGTTCGCCGTCGGCGCTTACGTCGCGTATCTCGCCTACCATTTGCGATTGCGCGCAGTCGAGGGCGACGAGGCGCCGCCACGCCTGCGCATCGCCCCGTGGCTGGCACAGCCGACACCGTCGCTGGTTTTGGTCCAGCTGCTCGTCGCGACGGCGATCACGATGCTGGCGGCGCGCTGGTTCATCGGGTCGCTCGGCGCGCTTGCGACGCTCACGAGTCTCTCGCCGTTGGTCATCTCGCTGCTGTTGAGTCCCATCGCCACGGAACTGCCCGAGCTGATCAATGGGCTGTTATGGATGCAGCGCGACCTCGACGACCTTGCGCTCGGCAACGTGCTGGGCGCGATGATGTTCCAAGCGTCCATCGCATGCGCGATCGGACTGATCGCGTCACCATGGCATCTCGACGCGAACAGCTATCGCGCGGCGGCGCTGACGCTCGCATCGGCGCTCTTCGTTCTCATCTGGACCGCGCTGCGCAAACGCGTGCAAGCGCTGCCGCTCGTGTTGTGCGTGCTCTTCTACGTCGCGTACGTGGTGCTGGAACTGCGCGCGCGCTAGTTGGTGAGCTGCGGGAAGAGGAACTGGATGACGAGGTCGCTGCCGTTGATCGTCGCGTGCGTGACGATGTTCGCCCAGATGTTGCCCGTGCGGTAGTACACGTAGGCCAAACCCACGCCGAGCACGGCGAGCGGCACGAGGTTCCACAGGTCGCCATGCGCCAGACCGAACGCGAGACCGCTGAGGATCGCAGCCGGCCAGAAGGGCATGCGCTGCACGAGCGACGCGAAGAAGACGCCGCGGAAGAAGGTCTCTTCCCACAGCGGGGCGAGGAATGCGGCGGACAGCAGATCGAGCACGAGTGAAGCCACGCCGCGATGCTGCTTGAGGATGAGCGCGATCTGCTGCGGATGAGCGCCGAAGAAGTGCTCCTGGGTCGCCGACAAGATGCCTGACAAAAGGAAGAGACCCAGACCCGCGCCGACCGCGATCAACGCCGTATAGCCGGTCAGCGGCTTGCCAAAACCGAGATCTTCGAGGCTTGCGCGCAACGCGCCGCGCGCGAGGACCAGGGTTGCCGCCACCATGACGACCGTCGTCGGCACCATGATGAAGAGAAATCCGAGCGGCGTGAGGATGCGCGCGAGCCCGGCCGGCGTGGTGACGAGTGCCATCAGCGCGCTGTTGTCGCCGTGCATCGCGGCCGACATGATGTCCGGGAACTTCAAGAAGAGCAGGGCGATCGTCGCGCCGGTCTGTACGCCGATGTACAGGAACGCGAGGACCACGAAGATCCAAAGGATCGTCCAGCCGTTCCAGCGCTTATGAAAAGCCGGCCCTGAGCCGGCTGCGATCGTCGTCGTGGGTTGCGGGGTGACGAGCTCCATCTGAGTGCGACTTACCGCGCCGGGGCGCGAAAGCCCTGTGCCGAGAGTGCGTTTGCGAGCGTCACAAAATCATCGTGCGCGAGGCGTTCGCCGCGGATCGCGCCGGGCAGCCTGCTTTGCTGCAGGGCCGCGATGAGAATCGCGTTGCTTGGCGCGCCCGGCTGCGCGGCGACGCTATTGGCAAGCGTTTTGCGACGCTGTGCGAACGCCGCGCGCACGAGCCAGAGCAAAAGCGCGGGGTCGGCAAGCCCTTCATTGACGTGCGCGTGCGGCCGCAGTTTGATCACGGACGACGCGACGCGCGGCGCCGGATAGAATCCCGATGCTCCCGCATCGAAAAGATGCTCGACCGCGCAGAAATGCTGGACGAAGACGCTCAGACTGCTATAGTCGGGCGTGCCTGGTCGCGCGCGCATGCGGCGCGCGTACTCGCGCTGGACCATGAGAATCGCGCAATCCCAGAGCGCGGCCGTCGCGATGATGCGCTCGAGCAACGGCGTCGTGATCGAATAGGGCAGGTTGCCGCAGATGGCACGCGGCGGGGCCTCGGACGCAAGCCGGAGCGCGAGATCGTCCTCGAGTGCGTCGCCCTCGACGATATGGATCGTGGAGGTATCGCCGAATCGATCGCGCAGCACGGCGGCAAGTCCGCGATCGATTTCGAGGACGTCGAGCCGGCGCGCTCGTTCGGCAAGCGCCGTGGTCAGCGCGCCGGTGCCGCCGCCGATCTCGACGACGTAGGCGTGGTCGGGTGTCTCAGCCGCGATGCGCGCGGCAAAGCGCGGATCGACAAGGAAATTTTGACCCAGCCGCTTGCGTGGACGCAAACGGCGAGCGCTCAGTATTCGTTTTGGCGATGTGAAGTCGTCCATGCGCGATGAAGGTCATCGCGCTACTACGGGTCGGCGGCGGTCTATTCCGCCACGACGTAGACTTTGACGATGCGGCGTCCGAAGATAAGCGCGTCGCGCTGCGAGTCCATGCACAGGTCGATGCGGTTCCCGACGATGGCGCCGCCGGTATCGGCCGCGATGGCCAAGCCGTAGCCCGGGATGAAAACGCGCGAGCCGAGGCGGATGACGCGCGGATCGACCGCGACGACGCCGTAGGCCGCCGACATGCCGGTCGCCGTGTGGCCGGTACCGGCTGCGGATGAGTCCCACGCCGTGTAGGCGGTCGCTTCCATGTCGAAGACGCCCACGAGGCGCTTGTACTTGGTAGTCGCGGCCAGCTGGTTCCAGGTCAACGGCGCACCCATCAATACGATGGCGGCGGTGCCCTTGCGCAGCAGCCTCGCGTGGATGATCTGGCGGTGGATCACGACCTCGTCCCAGGCGACGACGCGTTCGGTAAGATCCTCGAGCGCCGGGCGGCCGGCGCGCAGCACTTTACGCTGGCCGGGCTGCAGCAGCGGCGTGAGGCGTACTTCCGGCTCGAGCACGAGCAGATGACGCGCGGTGGTGTACTGGGTCGTGATGTGAACGCTCTCGCGTTTGAGATTCGAGGTGCCGTGCAGATCGTCGAATTTGGTGTTGTTGTAGAAGTCGTCGGCGCTCGCGACTACTGACGGGCCGTCAGCCTGGCGCGCGACGTCGAGCGGCCGGTTTGCGAGTGTCATCGAAACGGAGTATGACGACTGAGGCGCCGAGGTGTGATGTGCGCTCTTCGCAAGATGTTTGGCGACGGATGCTGCCGAGGTCGTCGTCGCGCAGACGACGATAAGCGAAGCGATAGTTGCGATGCGTAATGCTGGGTAATGCGTCAATAAAGTGGTCCTATCTATGGCGAGCCATCGCTGGCGATTGTGGTGATGTTGGCAGAGCCTTCAACCAGTGCAACGCACGGTGGTTTCCTGAAGGCTGCGTCGCCGCACAGCGGCGAAAAAGAATACGAACAGCCGGACAACGCGTGGATTATATCACGGGAAAATTCGATGGAACAAGGGATTCCCGCTACGCGGACCTATTGTACCGCTGAAGGATTCACAGTTCGGCCGAAGGAACGCGCGCTGCGTCGTGGTTCCGAATGACGAGAAACGGGTCCCGCTATGAAGATCGGCATATTTACTGAAGTATATCGGCCGATCATCAACGGCGTCGTCGCATCAGTCGAAAGTCTCACTGAAGAGTTGCGCGCGCGTGGGCATGAAGCGTACACATTTGCACCGCGCATTCCAAATGGTGTCGAAGCGCTTGGCCGCGTGTTCTTCATGCCGTCGCTGCCGTTGCCCGCGCGCACGGAATATCGTTTGACGGTTCCCGTCGTCGCACAGCGCAACAAAGCGCGCTTCTTGAGCCAATGCGATGTGATACATTCGCATTCGTTGTTCGTCACCGGATGGATGGCGCAATACTACGCGCGTTATCGTTTTCGCGTGCCGCTCGTGTTCACGTATCACACGATGCTTGAACGCTACGCACACTACTCGCCGCTCGGACAACGCATCACCAATCAACTGACGCGCGAGCTGACAAGAGCATATGCGAACGCGGCCGATGCGGTGATCGCACCGACGCAAGCGGTGGCGGCCGCGCTGCGTGAAGGCGGAGTCGTCACGCCCATCTGCGTCGTGCCCACGGGGATCGATTTAGCTCCATTCCGCGCGGTTCGGCAACAGCAGGCACTCGAGATTCGGGCTCGTTTTGGCGTCCCGCTCGACGCTCCGCTGCTGCTGCTCGTCTCGCGCCTCGCCCAGGAGAAGAGCGTACCCCTTGGCCTGCAGGCGCTTGCGCTCGTCCGTCGAGCGCTGCCCAAAGCTAGACTGCTGCTCGTCGGCAAGGGACCCATGGCCGGGGCGCTGCGCGAAGCGGCCGGCGAGTTGCGTTTGGCCGATGCCGTCACCTTCGCGGGCGCGCTGCCCTATGACGAACTCCCAGCGGTCTACGCGGCCGCCGACCTGTTCGTGTTTCCGTCGACCTCGGAGACCCAAGGACTCGTGTTGGCTGAGGCATTCGCGTCCGGACTGCCTGTCGTCGCGGCGCGCAGCCCGCAGACGCGCGACGTTTTTGGGCCCAACAAGGCCGGCGAACTGGTGGACGACGCCGCCGAGATGGCCGCCGCGGTATGCAGCTTGATCGCCGATCGGGATCGTCACGCCGCCGCCGTCGCGCATGCAAGGGCGGCCGCGACGGCCTTTGATATCAAGGCGACGACCGGCAGGACCCTGGCCGTCTACGAGGCCGTCACGGCAAACCGGGCCGGCACCGCCACTCTCGGGGATTTCGAGAACCTCTTCGACCTAGTCGGCTAGTGAACGGGGCCCCGCCCTAGGGCTGGCGCCTTCCCAGCCTTGCCAATCGAACACCTGTTCGACTATAATAATGCCATGATATTGGCCCCAACCCTTATCCCCCAGCCCGGCGAAGGCCGGAGAAAAGCCCCGGCCGGCGCGCGAGGCGACTGCCAGGCATATGTCGCCGTGATCCGT
>JAFAKE010000019.1 GCA_019235715.1 Vulcanimicrobiota bacterium | reverse complement strand
CGCGATCGCGACCAGATCCGGACATTCTCGCGCCGCTTTGTCGCACGGGTCGCCCCGCTGGTCGCGCAGTCGGCCGCGCGTTGGCAGCCGGCCGCCCGTGCATGCCGCGTGCCTGAATCAAGCGCCGGATCGTGGCGCGCATTTCTCACGCGCTGCCGGCAAGCGTTTAGAAAGTCGGCGACCATGGCTGTTGAAATCTCGGCACCCACGCGTCCGTCCACCGCGCGCTCGCGCGGCACACCGCGCACGCGCGCGAGGAAAGGCGCCTCACTGGTACGCCGCATCCAGACTGCGGTCGACATCGCCTTGGGCGGCGACGAGTCCGCGGCGCGCCTGCGCCGTTACGTCGCCGATCACGACGCGCCGCCCAACGATGCCGCGGCCTTTGCGCGCATGTGCGAGGTGATATTCTCACAGGGCATTGGTTTTGCGGTCGTCGCTCGCAAGCGGGAGGCGCTCGAACGCGCCTTCGCCGGTTTTGCCCCGGCTGCGGTAGCGGCGTTCTCCGAAAGCGACGTGCGGCGCGCGCTTGGCGAGCCGATCATTCGCAATATCGCGAAGATCCGGGCGTGCGTCGCAAACGCAAAGCGCTGGTGCACTGCACCCCAGGGCAGCTACCTTGCATTCCTCGCTTCTCAAGCTCCTGATGATGATCCGATGTCGGGCTGGCCGGCGCTCACGGCACTCGTCCAAGGCGACTTTCAGCGCTTGAACGACATCGGCGCGCGTCAGACGCTGAAGCGCTGGGGCTTCTTCACAGCGCTCGGCCACCCGGGCTCGCGACGAGTGATCGAGCGCCTCGGCCTGATCGCTGCAGATACGCCGGCGGCTGAAGGTCAGGCGTTCATCGGCGCGATCGCGGACGTGATGTCGCGCGATCCCTATGAAGTCGAAGGCGTGATCGCGCTTTTCGCTGCATTGGGACCGTGCAGGCCGCAACCGTTGTGCGCGCAGTGTGCGCTCGCCGATCGCTGCCCGAGCGCCTCAGCCGATGCGTGAAGCAAGCGCGGCCGGTTTGCCGCGCACGTCATCCCACGGAATGCTTCCGCCGATGATGCCGTCGAGGGTTTCCGCAACCGCGGCGTTGGCCGGCGCGGATCGGCCGGCGCGCAGCGCGTGCACTGCGATCGCACCGTTGAGCGCGTCTACTTCCGTGCGCTGCGCGTGTGCGCGGGCGTCGATGAGCAGCGATGGCAGCTTGCCTCCGCGTGCGCGTGCGACGCGCGACGCGAGCACGTAGCGCAGCATCGGTTCGGGCAGCGTGCGCGCGGCTGCGGCCAGCAAGGGGACGGGGAACCCTGGCAGGGCGACCGGCGTTATGCGCGCCGCATCCATCACCATGGTTGCCTCAAGCGTGCAGCGGCGTTCGATCGCGAAGGCCATCTTGTCGCGATACAGCTCCTCGGGCGTCCAGTCGAGGATCGCGCAGACCGCATTCGCTTGGATATTGATGAGCAGCTTCGACCATTTGAGCGCACGCCAATCTGCGGCGGCATCGACGCGCATACCGGTTTGTCCGATCGCCGCGATCAGCCAGTTATGCGGCAACGCGCCGACCGGCGCGAGCGCGAGACCTCCCTTGTGCGACGCGACAATCGCGCCGGCGCTCGTTCGATCGACTGCAGTGGTCAGTGCGCCGGCTACGATTCGATCGGCGCTGAAGGCGCCCGCCAACTGCTCTTCGTTGCCAAGACCGTTCTGCACGGTCAGGAGCGTCGCCGCGTCGCATGCGGAAATGGCGCGGATCGTTTCAATCGCGCCGGCCGTCGCGAACGCCTTTACGGCGACGACCGCGAGCTCGAACGGCGCTTGCAGTGGCGCGTCACCCGCAGCCACCGCGACCGGCACGTTGACGTCGCGCGCTGTCCCCTCGAACTCGACACGGTAACCTCCGGCACGCGTGCCGGCGGCCTGCGCGCGCGCGAAAAGAACGGCATCGTGACCCGCGAGTTGTAGGCGCGCCGCGATGTAGCGGCCGACCGCTCCGGCGCCGATGATGAGCGCCCGCACCGCTTATGACCCTCGGCCGGTCGAACCGAATCCGCCGCCCGCGCGTTCCGTCTCCGCGAGCGTTTCGCGCTCGACCAGCGTCGCGCGCTGCACGGGCGCGATGATCATCTGCGCGATCCGCTCGCCGCGATGGACCACAAACGGCTCGTCGCCATGGTTGATCAGGATGACGCTGACCGGACCGCGATAGTCGGCGTCGATCGTGCCCGGCGAATTGAGCAGCGTGATGCCGTGCTTGAGCGCAAGGCCGCTGCGCGGCCGCACCTGCGCTTCGTAGCCAGGCGGTAACGCCATGCAGAACCCGGCTGACACGAGCGCGCGGGCGCGTGGTTGGATGATGATGTCGTCCTGGACCGCGGCGAGCAAGTCGCAGCCGGCGGCGCCGGCGCTCATGTAGCGGGGCAGCGGCAGTCCGACGCCTTCGGGCAAGACGCTGATCTCGACCGTGACGCCCACTATTCGTTCTTTGTCTGCAGTTGCGCCAGCTCTTGCTGGAACGAGTCGATGTCGGCGAACGAACGATACACCGATGCGAAGCGGATATAAGCGACTTTGTCGAGCGCGCGCAACGCGCTCATGACCAGTTCGCCGACCAAGCCGGAGGGAAGCTCGCTTTCACCGCGCGCGTACAATTCGCGCTCGACATCATCGGCGATCTCTTGCATTTGGCTTTCCGAAATCGGGCGTTTCTCGCAGGCCCGGCGCAGACCGGCCAGCACCTTGTCGCGGTTGTACGGCTCGCGCCGGCCGTCTTTTTTGACGATGAACAGGCGGGCTGCTTCGATGCGCTCGTAGGTGGTGAAGCGATGGCGGCACGATTGACACTCGCGCCGGCGGCGGACGGCGTTCTCGTCATCGCGGCTATCGATGACCCGCGTATCGCCGCTGCGGCAAGCCGGACAGAGCATATCGTCAGCGCGCCCGGCTCGCCGGAAGGATCGTTACTTGGACGCCCCTATTTTGAACAGCTTGGTGCCGCATACCGGACACGCGCCCTGCACCGCAGGCCGGCCGTTCTTCATGGTGATCTGCGTCGGGTCTTTGATCTCTCTCTTGGCCTTGCATTTCACGCAATACGCTTCGGGCATCTATCATTCTCCTTCGAGATGGATCGACCACGACATGCGAAGGACCGCCCGTATGGAGTTCGAACGCCCTTCGAGCATGGACCGAACCACACGCGCAGTCTTTTTCGACGCGGGCTACACGCTCCTTTGCATGGAGCCCGACCAAAAGACCAGCTTTTTGCGTTCGTGTGCCGACTTGGGCGTCGAAATCGACCATTCGAGGTTGCGAGAGGGCATCAAACGCGCCTCGGAAATGCTCGCGCCGCGTACTCCCGCGGCGGCAAAACAGCCGTATTCGGTCGAAGCGGTCGATCGTTTTTGGACGGAATACCATCGCGTACTGCTCGCGCATTGCGCGGTGCATCAGAGCGATGTCGAACGCGCGCAAGCCGTGTACCGGCGCTTCGTCGAGCGCCTCGGCTGGCGCGTCTACGATGAAGTACGGCTGGTGCTCGCGACGCTGCGCGAGCGCGGCATCGCGTTGGGCATCATCTCGAATTGGACCGGCGATCTTGAAGATGTTCTACGCAGCGTCGAGCTGCACCATCATTTCGATTTCGTGCTCGACTCGGCGCACTTGTCGTGGGAAAAGCCGCAGCGCGAGATCTTCCTGGAAGCCGTGCGCCGGGCGCGCGTCGCGCCCGGCGAAGCGATTCACATCGGCGATTCACCCGATCACGATGTCGACGGCGCGCTTGGCGCCGGCCTGCGCGCCGCGCTCTTGGACCGCGAGGATGCGCATCCGTCGTTCGATCGTGCGCCACGCATGTCGTCGCTCGACCAGCTGCTCCAAATCGTCTAGACTAACCATGTCATGCTGAGCACGGTCTCGGAAGCCCCGTATCGTGTCCATCAGGGCAGCCAGCCCGATTGCAGATCGTGTTTGGCCGACATGGGCGCATGCGGCCAGGATCGACATAGGCCGGAGATTACGGCTTTGCTACTGCTGGGCGATTCTTGTAATGTATGGAGACCGCCATCAGCACTTATTGCCGGCACAGACGATGGTTGTGACAAATGGGCGCAAGCGAGATGCGGGAACGTTTTCGAAGTCGCCTTCCATGTTGACCATCCAGTACGCATACGCGATCGTATTGAGCCCGTCTCGGTAGCCCGCGGAGAAGCCTGGCCTTTCGGCGAAGTGCAGTACACCCTGCTGTGACGTGTGCAACCCCAACCCTGCCGTGAGATGGTTCCAAGTCTCCATCAGGGCGGCGGAGTCGTTCAGCTGGCCGGAGCCAGAAAGCAGAATATCGCTATCCGGTGTAGCGGCTTGTTCATTCGCATCCCATTTGCGGACGAATCCACATTCGACGATGGTTGCGCCCGCCGGAAGGTACCCTGCCATGGTGCGGCCCGCAGGGAAATCTTTGCCGCCTCCGGCCGACCACTCATAGGGTCCGAATATCTTGGCAGCGAGCGTCCTCGTGCCGAGCAAAGGACATCCTGGCACCACGTAGTTTGTAGCCGGAGCCGCTTCCGCTTCGGTCGAAGTTCCGTCTCGGTAAAGATGGACAGTGGCGACAAGCGATAGCACAGTTAGCGCGAGCACAAAGCAAAAACGCATCATCGGATCCCTCCGCTAGGGTTGCGTCGCTTCATTCAGCCGAAGGAGGCGACGTTCCTCGACATGGCGCCGTCGGTTGATACTGGACGTTTGATGATTGCTTGATCAAAGGCGACGGTATCCCGGCTCCGGCATTGGATTTGAGAAGCGATTCGGCGATATACCAGCCGTCTCCATTTACGGAGAGCCTTGCCGGCGTGATACGCATGGCGTGGACGATCTTCACCTCGGGTATGTGCTTGCCGTTGCTGAAGCCGGCGTCTACGCGCCGCGCGCGGTGCGCGCCTGGTCAGCGGCACATGGATCTGCACGGGCGCTGGTCGATGCGCTGCGCGGATGGAACGATCGAGTCGGCACCCTCGATGCGCACGCAGCACTTGAACCGCTTTCCGTTCAGACGCGCACTCGTATTGCCGCGATCGATGACGGGATTGCCGGGCAAGCGCTCGCGGCTGCACGCGCATCAGGCGCGCGCATCGTGCTCGACGGCGACGATGACTATCCGGCCGCGCTGCGTCAGCTCTGCGACGCGCCGCTCGTGCTCTACGCGCGCGGCGATCTCGCATGCTTGCAGCGCCGTTGCCTTGCGATCGTCGGCAGCAGGGCGGCAAGCGCCTACGGCCGCGGAGTAGCCGCCTCGATCGCTGCGGATGCCGGCGCATGCTCGGCGACCGTCATCTCAGGTCTTGCGCGCGGCATCGACGCAGCCGCCCATCGCGGAGCGCTCGATGCAGGCGTGCCGACCGCTGCGGTGCTCGGTTCCGGCGTATGCGCTCTCTATCCGCAGTACCACGCATTGCTTGCCGACGAGATCGTGGAGCGTGGCGGAGCCGTGCTGTCCGAATTTTCGCCGACGCAAAGCGCGCGTGCGTTTCATTTCCCGCTGCGCAACCGCATCGTCGCAGCGCTTGCCGATGCAACAGTCGTCGTCGAGGCCGGCGAGCGCAGCGGCGCATTGATCACCGCGCGCCTCGCCGATGAGCTCGGCCGGCACGTGTTCGCGATTCCAGGCGACGTGAGCAGGCCGACGAGCCGCGGGACCAATGCGCTTATCGCTGACGGCGTGACGCTGGTGACGTCGGCCGCGGACATCTGCGCGTTGTTGCGCTGGGAACCGTCCATCCGTGCGGCCGCAAATCGAGCGGACGAGCACGCGTCCAACGCCGGACACGCCGACGCGCTGCTCGCCGCGCTTGGGCAACCTCAGACGATCGACCAATTGGCAGAAGCCTGCCGGTGCGGCGTGGCGGAAATCGCGGCGCGCTTGATGATCTTCGAGTTGCAAGGCATCGTCCAGCGCGGACCGGGCGGCGCGTACTCGCTGGTACGCGCTGCCTTCACGGCGAAGCGGGGCTCGTGAATCTGACGCTGGTCGCCGTCGACAAGATGCGCGAGCGCTACCTGTGCGAAGGCTGCGAGCGCTTGATCGGCAAGCTCAAGCCGTACTTGCCCGTCAACCTCGTTGAGATAAAGCCGCAATCGATGGATGCCGAGGCGCGCGTCATGCTCGAGCGCATCGACGACGACAGCATCGTGTGGGCGCTCGACCGCGAAGGTGAGATGCTCTCATCGATGCAGCTCGCGCAGCGTCTCGCCGCCGCTGCGCGGTCAGGACGCCGCCGGCTCACGTTGGTCATTGGTGGCGCCGAAGGACTTCACAGACGTGTGCTCGAGCGCGCCGACCTGCGCTGGTCGCTGTCACCGCTCACGTTCTTGCACGAGATGGCGCGGTTGATCGCGCTCGAACAGCTCTACCGCGCGATCAAGATCGAGCGCGGCGAGCCCTACCACCGCTGACGTTTTCAAAGGGCGATTCAGACCATGTTGCCAATGAAGGCGCATGACTTCGCCGTCGCGTTATGCGCAGTCGCTAGCCGTTATTGAGGCGGAATTGCGCGCGCGTTTCGACGCGGCTGCTAACGAATTCGGCCAATCGGAGGACGCAGCTCCGGACGTCGCCTTAGGCCCGGCGCGCGATCCTGCGCACGGTGACTTTGCGAGCGCGGCCGCCCTTGCTGCGGGCAAGAAATGGAAACGCAATCCGCTGGAGATCGCGCAGAAGATCGCGGCGGCCGGCACCGACCGCTTGCCCGGTGTCGGGACGATTGAGGCCAAAGCGCCCGGCTTCATCAATCTGCGCATGGCGCAACCTTTCTGGGGCGGCGTCGTCGCTGAAGCGCTCGAGCGAGGCGCTGATTTTGGGCGCTCAGATGCGTTGTCGGAAACAGGGCCGGTGCTCTTGGAATTCGTCTCGGCCAACCCAACCGGTCCGCTCAACGTCGTGCAAGGCCGTTCGAGTTCGCTTGGCGCCACGCTCGCGGGGATGCTGCGCTTTGCAGGCGCAGACGTGAAGACCGAGACGTACGTCAACGACTCGGGCGCGCAACTGGATCTCCTGGCTGACTCGTTGTATGCCCGTTATGCGACGCTGTGCGGAGTGCCGACTGCCGTGCCGGACGACGGCTATCAGGGCGACGACATCAGCGAAGTGGCCCGCCAACTGCAGGCGCGCGACGGCGATCGCTGGCTGAAGGCGGCCCAAGCCGAGCGGCGCGCTGCGCTGGGCGCGTTCGCGCGCGACGTCATCGTCGAGCAGCAACGGCGGGATCTCGAGAATTTCGGCGTCGTCTTTGACCGCTGGTTCTTCGAATCGTCGCTTTACGCAGGCGGCAAAGTCGATGAAGTCGTCGACTGGCTGCTGCAGCGCGGCGTCGCCTACGAGAAGGATGGCGCGATCTGGCTGCGCTCGACCCAGTTCGGCGACGACAAAGATCGCGTGCTGCGGCGCAGCGACGGACGGCCGACCTATCTCGCGCCCGATGCCGCATATCATCGCGACAAGTTCGAGCGCGGAAATCGCTACCTCATCGACATCTTCGGACCGGATCATCACGGCTACGTCGCGCGCATCAGCGCGATCGCCGCGGCACTCGGCCACCCCGGCAAGCTCGAGGTGCTCATCGCACAACAAGTCACGCTCAAGCGCGGCGCCGAGACCGTGGCGATGAGCAAGCGCGCGGGACATGTCGTCACGCTGCGCGAGGTCGTCGACGAGGTCGGCAAAGATGCGGCGCGCTTCTTCTTCATCAATCGCGCGCCCGAATCGCAGCTCATCTTCGATCTTTCACTCGCCGTCGAGCAGTCGACGAACAATCCCGTGTACTACGTGCAGTACGGCCATGCGCGCATCGCGTCGATAGTACGGAAGGCGGAGGAGACCGGCCGCGGCGCGCTGCTCGAACGTGCGCGGCGCGGGGCCGACCTCGAGCGGCTCGAGCATCGCACGGAGATCGCGCTGATCCGCCGGCTTACCGATTTTGCGCGAACGGTCGGCGAGGCCGCGCGCGCTCGTGCGCCGCATCGCCTGGCGGAATACGCCCGCGACGTCGCGACCGATTTCCACGCGTTCTACACGGAGTGCGTCGTGCTCGGCGACGATGAGGCGCTCTCGAGCGCGCGCCTTTCGCTCGCGCTCGCGAGCAAGACGGTGTTGGCATCAGCGCTCACGCTGCTCGGCGTATCCGCGCCCGACAGAATGTAGCGCCGACAGTCTTGAGCCCGGCGGTTCGAGCTAAGACGCGGAGATGATGCGCGGTGTCGCCGCGCTCGGTTCGGCGGCTGCGATCTCTGAGACAGGAGCGCTCAGTTCGGGCGCATCGGTGATCATCATCGGCCGGCCCGTCAGCCACGGGTGCAGCCAGAGCATCCAGACCACCTTGAAGAGCGCGGCGGCCGGAATCGCGAGCAGCAAACCCCACAACCCGAACAGCTCGCCGCCCGCGAACACCGCGAAGATGATCGCGATCGGGGAAACGCCGACGCTATCGCCCATCACTTTGGGCACCAAGAAATCCGACACTTTGCTGGCCACGACGATGATGATGACGACGACGATGCCAAGCTTCCACGACGTGAGCGCGCCCAATAAGAATCCGAACACCGACGCGATGACGACGCCGACGTATGGAATCGCGTAACACAGGCCGGAAATAACCGCGAGCAGCAGCGCGAACGGCGAGTGCAGCACGAGCAGGGCGACGTACGTCAGCGCGAACGTGATCGCGCATAAGATGATCTGGCCGAGGATGAATCCGCCGACCACGCGGCCTACTTCGCGTGCGAAGTAGTGCGCCTGCGGCTGCAGCCGGTCGGGGAAGAGGCTATAGAACGAATCGCGGATCGCGGCTGCGTTGGTCAGCATGAAGTACGACAGCGTGACGCCGAAAACGACGACCACGACTGCGCTGCCGAGCCCGACCACCAGGCCGCTGACCGAGCCGATCGCGATCTCCAAGCCGTTCGAGAGCTTGGACATGCTCGACGCCTCGATCTGCGAGATCTGCGTGGTCGCGACCAGCGGGCCCAAGTGCGCCTTCAGCCAGATCTGCGCGGTGTCGATGAATGTGCGCGCCGAGTCGATATAGGCCGGCGCATTTGCGAACACGAGCTGGAACTGGTCCAGCGTCGCCGGGATGATCAGCAAAAAGAACACCGCCGTCAAGAGGACGAGTCCGACGTAGACCACCGCGATGGCGATCGGGCGCGGCATGCGCCGCTGCAGCCGGTGGACGATCGGGCTCAAGCCATACGCGCACAAGATCGCGATGAGAAAGACTTCGACCGTCTTTGGGATCAGGCTCAAGACGTAGAGAGCGACGATCAGCGCGACGGCGATGACCGCGGCGCGCGCGATCGTGCGCCAGTTGGCGCCCGGAGGCGTCACGATCACTGCTTCGTGCGCTCCAGCCGCTTGGTCATCTGCACGCGTTCGTCCAGATATCCGGCCTGCTCGTACAGCGACCGTGCCGGCGTGTTGGCCTGCGTGACCATCAAGCTAATGTGCGACACCCCGCGCGTGCGTGCCTCTTCCTCAGCGGCGGCGAGCAGCGAACGTGCGATTCCACGGCGCCGCTGCGCGCTGGCCACCGCCATGTAGACGACGAACGCTTGACTCGTCAACGTCACATCGTCGGTCAGATCGAAGAGCAGCATGATGAAACCGGCGCGCTCGCCGTCGCATTCGGCGATGAACGTGACGCCATCGGCGCGGTCGGCGTAGAACTGCGTGGCGCGCGCAAACGCTGCGGCTGCATCGCCCGGACCTGCCGCGCGCAGCGGCGAGATGCTCGTGTACGCGCTTTGACCGCCAAGGTCGTCGACGAACTTCCGATCGGCGGCGACGGCTTTGCGGATCGTCAGCGCCATCAGGGCGTGGCGATCGTCCGATTGCGGCCCGCGCGTTTGGCTTCGAGCAGACACTCATCTGCGGCGGCGAGCAGCTGCGCGGGCGTCTGCGTGTCGTCGCGCAGCGCGGCGACGCCCGCTGAGATGGCGGTGGTCAGCATGACGCCGCTTTGGGTCAGATGGCGCAGGCTTGCCACCGCCACGCGTACGCGTTCCGCGATCGCCACGGCGTCGGCGATGTCAGTACCCGGCAAGATCACGGCGAACTCTTCACCGCCGAAGCGGGCGACGAGATCGATGTCGCGCACCGCGCGCGTCGCGACGTCGACGATCTCTTTGAGCATGCGATCGCCTTCGGCGTGACCGAAGCGGTCGTTGACGTCCTTGAAGCGATCGATGTCGAAGATGAACAGGGAGAGCGGCGCGCCGCTCAACCGCGAGCGCGTGATCTCTTCTGCGAGTCTGCGGAACAGATAGCGGCGGTTGTGCGCGCCGGTCAGCTCATCCGTAGCCCCGATCGAAACGCTCTGCGTGAAGATCTCTGCGTTGTCAAGACTGCGCCCAGCCATCTCCGCGAGTTGGATGAGGATGCGCAGGTCGTCAGAGCCGAGCCCTTCCGGCGCGATATCGGTGATCGCGATGCACCCATGACCGCGTCCGCCCGGTCCGCTCGACAACGGCAAGACGACAAACGGCGCCTCGGGCGAGCGCCCGACGCGGCCTTGGCGCGGCATCGACACGAGCGAGCCCTTTTCGATCGTGGCGTCGATCAGCGCCGCATGGCGCGTCAGAAATGCTTCGGCCGTCACTTTGTCGATATTGACGCCGCCCTGGAAGGTGAGCATCTCCTGATCGACGAGCGCGACGAAATAGGCTTTGGCGCGACCGTTGGTCGCGGTGCCGACAGCCTCGAGCACGGCTTGCGCCAGGGTCATCGGTTCGATCGAGCTGGCGAGCAGCGCGCTCGCATTATAGAGGAAGGAAAGCTCCAGATTCTTGCGCTGCAGCAAGTTGTTCGCCGTCTCAAGGCTAGCGACGCGCGCGCGCAGCGCGCGCATCGGCGCGGGCTCGGGCGCCGCCTCGCCGCTGGAGAGCAATGCGCGCTCCGGCATGATCGCGACCGACTCGAGCTGTTCGGTATAGAACAGCGTCAAGCGCTCGAGCACGTCGAGGAAACTGTCGGCCAACCGGAACTGATATGTCAGCGTGCCTTCATGACCGAGGCGCGCCTGCACGATGCCGAGGCGCGCGAGCGCATCGAGCGCTTCTGCCACCGCCTGCGGCGGTGCGTTGAGCAGACGAGCCGCGCTGTGGGCGTCGAGCGTCGCCATTGGGTTGGCGACGAACACACCGACGACGTCGGACAGCAAGCCCTCGATCGAGCCTGCGTCCTTGCGCTTGACGCGCTCCGGCTGCGGCGTCGTTGACACCGGATCTTCGGAAATAGGCGTCTCCCTAGGTCGCTGGATTGGTTTTACCCGGCGTTCAGTGCGTGGCAACCTCGGTCGCATAACCGAGGCGGGCTGAGAGCTGCAGGCCGCAATCGACCACCTCCGCGGTGATATCGGAAATGCGTTGATCGCCCAATCTGGTCACCGGTCCCGAGACGCTCAGACTGCCGACCACTTGGCCGGAGCCGTCGCGCAGCGGGACCGCAAGACAGCGTACGCCCTCTTCATGCTCCTCATCGTCGAGCGCGAAGCCCTGCGCGCGGATGCGTGTGAGTTCATCGCGGAACTTCTCCGGGTCCACGATCGTGTGCGGCGTGCGCGCTTCCATGCCGTAGCGGCGCAACACGCCTTCGGCGATCTCGGGCGCTCCGAATGCGAGCATGACTTTTCCGCTGCCGGTCGAGTGAGCCGGCACGCGATTGCCGAGCTGCGTGAACATGCGCAGGATCTTCGACGACTGCGCTTGATCGATGTAGACGACTTCGCCGTCGTCGAGCACCGCAAGGTTCGCGCTTTCGCCGGTGCGCTCCATCAAGCGGTGCAAGAAGGGACGCGCTTCGAGACGCAAACTGAAGCGCTGCCGCATGTCATTGCCCATCTGCAGCGCGCGGAAGCCGAGCGAGTACTTGCGGTTCTGGCGGTTTTGTTTGACGTAGCCGCGCCGGATCAGCGTGCCCAGCAGCCGGTGGACGGTCGCCAGCGGCAAAGTCACCGCTTGGCTGATCTCGACCAGCCCGACCTCGGAGCCGAAATCGACGAGCGACTCCAGAATATCCAACGTGCGCTCGACCGATTGCACCCCGGCGCGTTCGCGCGGGGCGTGTTCCCCGTTTTGCCCGGCGTCGGCCACTGTAGAATCTCACTCCACGCCGGCCGCCCGAGGCGGCCGGAGTTTTTGGATAGTGGAAATAGCCTATCACTCTTTTGGAAATAGTGTCAAGGCCGGACGCCCCGGCGTCCCAATCGGACTACAGGCCCAAGTACGCGGTCTTCACGTGGGGATCGGCCAGCACATCGGCCGCCTTCCCAGCGAGGCTGATGCGCCCGTTTTCGATGACGTACCCGCGGTCGGCGCTCTCCAGCGCGACCTGAACGTCTTGCTCGACCAACACGATCGTCATGCCCTCGCTGCGCAGCGAGGACAGCACGGCGAGAAGCTGCTCGACGACGATGGGCGCGAGCCCGAGCGACAGCTCGTCGACCAGCAACAGCTTCGGCTTTGCCATGAGCCCCCGGCCGATCGCGCACATCTGCTGTTCGCCGCCCGAAAGCGTACCGGCCAGTTGGCTCGAGCGTTCGCGCAATCGTGGGAACAGCGCGTAGATGCGCTCGATGTCGCCCGCGATGCCGCCGTCGCTGCGATGAAACGCACCCATGAGCAGATTGTCGAGCACCGTGAGCCCGCCGAAAAGGCGGCGGCCTTGGGGCACGTGGCTGATGCCGGCGGCGACGACGCGCTCGGCAGTCCAGCCCGCGATGTCGGTGCCCGCAAACGCGATCTGGCCGGCGGATGGCTGAACGAGCCCGGAAATCGTCGCGAGCAGCGTGCTCTTGCCCGCGCCATTCGCGCCGACGAGTGCGACGATTTCGCCTTCGTTGACCACGAGCGAGATCTCCCACAGCACTTGCGCCTCACCGTAGCCGGCGTCAAGGCCGCGCACGTCAAGCATGGCCGTGCGATCCGCCCGCGTAGCGCTTGCCAAGGTATGCTTCGATCACCAACGGGTCGGCGACGACGGCCTGCGGCAATCCTTGCGCGATGAGCCGGCCTTGATGGAGCACCGCGACGCGCTGCGAAATGCCCATGATCGCGCGCATCACGTGCTCGACGACGACCAGCGTCACGCCGGATGCGTTGACGTCGCGCAGCAGATCCATCGCGCGGTCGGTTTCATGCGGCGTGAGCCCGGCCATGACTTCGTCCAGCAGCAGCACGCGCGGATCCGTCGCTAACGCTTTGGCGATCTCGAGCCGCTTGCGGCCGGCAAGCGTCAACTCGGAGGCTTGGCGTTTCGCTTCAGGCGCGAGGCCGACGCGCTCGAGCACCATATCCGCGGCGGCGAACGCGGCGCGCGACGAACGGTCGTTGCCGTGGCGCCCATAGAGCGCGCCAACCGCCACGTTTTCGCGCACCGTCAGGTTCGCGAACGGCTTGACGACTTGGAACGTGCGCGCCACGCCCAGCCTGACGATGCGATACGTCGGCACGCGCGTGATGTCGGTGTCGCCGATCCACACGATGCCGGAGGTGGGCCGCTGCGTACCTGACATGACCGACAGCAGCGTCGTCTTGCCCGCGCCGTTGGGCCCGATGAGTCCGAGGATCTCGCCGGGCGCGACCGAGAGCGTCACTCCGTTGACGGCGAGCAGGCCGCCGAAACGCACGACGACGTCGCGCGCGGCGATCGCAGTGGAAGTGCCAAGGTCCGGTGCCGCCATCGCGCTCATACGCGGCTCGCGCGCAGCTGCGCGCGCAACGCGTTGAGATTGAACGCCCGCAGATTGCCGGTGAGATACGGCATGAGCCCGCGCGGCAGCAGGACGACGACGAGGACGATGATCGCGCCCAGCACGACGGTGTGCCAGGGCGATACCGATTGCGCGCCGAGATACTCGCCGATCGCGCTCAAGATGAACGCGCCGAGCGTCGGTCCGACGATGCTGCCGGCACCGCCGAGCAGCGTCATGATGATCATGAGCACGTTGAAGTTGAGATCAAAGACGGTCGGCGGATCGATGAAGCTCGTCCAGTAGGCGTACGTGGCGCCTGCCGCCCCGGTGATCGCTGCCGACAGCGACCATGCGAAGACCTTCGCGCGCGCCGCGTTGATGCCGAGCACGGCCGCGGCTTCTTCGTTTTCGCGGATGGCGACGAGCGCGTAGCCGAAGCGCGATTGCGCGATGAACGCGGTGAGCGCGATCGACGCCATCAAGATGCCGAGCATCGACCAATAGAAGAAATGGAAATTGCTGTTGATCGGCAGCGTCATACCGCTGCCTTTGCCGAGCGGCGGCAGTTCGGCGACGAGCGCTTGCATACCGATCGCGATGCCCAGTGTGGCGATCGCGAAGTAATGTCCGCGCAGGCGCAGGATCGGCCAGCCGAGCACCGCGGCAAGCGCGGCGCCGGCCACGACCGCGAGCAAGAACGCGGTTGCGAACGGCCAGTGCAGCGCGTTCATCGCATACGCGCACGCGTACGCGCCGACACCGAAAAACGTCACGTTGCCGAAGCTCGCATATCCGGCGAAGCCGCCGATGAGATTCCAGGCCTGCGCAAGCGACGACATCATGAAGAACAGGGTCAGCACGTGCACCCAGTTCCCATTGAGATGCGGCGGCAGCAGCGCCGAGAGCGCGAGCACGACGAGCGCTCCGTACGCGAGCCGCCGGCCGGCCTGCATCGTCAGGCCGTCGCTCGGCCGACGAGCCCGTACGGCCGGAACAAGATGACGAGCAGCAGGACGGCGAGCGCGACAACGTCTTTGTAACCCTCGCCGAAGATGAGTGCGCCGAACGACTCGATGACGCCGTACACAAGGCCGCCGACCAGCGCACCGGTGACGTTCCCAAGGCCTCCCAGCACTGAGACGACGAACGCGCGCACGACGAACGAGTCGCCCATGTTCGGTGTGATGGCGTAAGAGACGCTGACCAACGAGCCGGCGGCTGCGGCGAGCGCGCCCCCGATCCCGAACGTCAGCGCGTAGATGTGGCCGACACCAACGCCGGAGAGACGGGCGGCGTCGACGTCCATGCTCGTCGCGCGGATCGCGCGCCCGATCTTCGAGTGGGTCATGAACGTCTGCAGTCCCAGCGTCATGACGATCGCGATGACGAGCGTCCACAGGCGCACCCACGGGATCGTGATGGCGCCGAAGGTGATGCTGGAGCCGGAATAGGCGGTCGTGATGGAGCGGATGTCGGAGGACCAGTAGATCTGCGCGACGTTAGCGATGATGATGGACAGCGCGAACGTGAGCAAGAATGTGGCGAGCATCGGCGCGCGGATGACCTGATTGACGATGAAGCGCTGGATCAAATAGGCCAACACGAACATGACGATCATCGCCAGCGGAATGGATAGGAATGGGTCGAGATGCATCGGCCCGACGAAGAGCCAGTACGACGTGTACGCGCCGAGCATGATGAAGGCACCATGCGCGATGTTGATCACGTTCATGATGCCCCACACCAGCGAAAAACCGAGCGCCGCGGCGGCGTATACGCCGCCGCTGAGCAGTCCGTTGATGAGGACTTGGAGGTAGAGCGTGGCCTAAGCCGCGATCACCGCTTGCCCCATGGCGGCAGCGGAAACAGCGGCTTCGCGTTCGCCGCATCTGCCGGCCACACGGTCTCGTGCACGCCTTTTTGGATCTGCTCGACGGCCATCGGCTTATAGATGTTCACGCCGCGGCTGTCGAACTTGATCTTTCCGTAGAACGTGTCGATGTCGAGCGCGGCGAGCGCGTCGCGCACCTTGCCCGGGTCGAGATCGCCCGCCTTGGCCAACGCCGCGGCGAACGTCTCGCACGCCGCCGAGGACTCCGCGTTGTGGTAGTCGGGCAGCGCGCCGTACTTCGCCTGGAAGAGCTTCGTGTAGCGCTGCGCGCTGCCAAACGTCGCGTCCGTGTACGTGAGCGCCGTCGTCCACTGCGCTCCGCCCATCACGCCGTTGGCGTCGGGACCCAAGCTGGTGATGAAGTCCGGCGTCGACGGGCCGACCGAGAAGCCGATGATCTTGGATTGCACGCCTTGATCCTTGGCGGCGCGCATGATCAGCAGCGAGTCCTGCAGATGGCCGGAACCGAGGATGATGTCGGGATTCTTCTGCTTGACTTGCGTCAGCAGCGTCGCGACGTCTTTCGTGTCGGGCGGATATTCCGAATAGAAGACTTCGTTGAAGCCGTTCGCCTTGGCATAGTCGCGGATACCGCCCGCGACTTCGATCGAGAACTGATCGTTCGCCGCGAGCACGGCGAGGGTCACTGGGCGCGGCTTGAGCGTCTGCGCGACCTCAAGGATCCCTTGCAGATATTTTTTCGCCGGACTCAAGATGGCGAACGTGTAGTGGAATCCGCGGTTGAAGATCGCCTCGGCGGCGCCGTTGGGATCGACCATCGGCACCTGATATTTCTCGGTGATCGCGCTCGCCGCAAAGGTCGCGGACGAACCGTAGGGCGCGAGGATGAACTTGATATTGTCTTGCGTGATCAAACGCTCGACCAGTTTGGCGGACGTCGCCGGGTCGGACGTGTCGTCGTAGTACTTGATGTCGACCTTATACATCTTGCCGGCGACTTTGATGCCGCCTTGCGCGTTGACGTAGTCCTTCCAGAAGTCATAGCCTTGTTTCGTCAGCGCGCCTTCGCGCGCATCGCGCCCCGTCGCCGACAGCGCGGCGCCGAAGGTGATGACGTCGTCGGCCGCGGCGGTTTGCGGCAAGACGGCTGCGCCGCCGGCAGCAAGAACGGCTGCTGCGGTGATGCCGGTCAGGAAAGCGAATAAACGATGATGACGATCGGTTGCAGACACCACGATTTTCGTGCCTCCGAATGCAAACGCTCCGTCGGCGCAAGGCCGCTCGGGCGGCATCAGTTAGTTTTGCGGCAGCGCCGTCCCTGTAGTGAGGCCCGCGTGCTCGGCGGCGTATTCGATGCGTTGGTCGAGTGGCGGATGCGTGTAGAAATACCAGACGACCGCTGGGCGCGGATGCAGCGGGGCCAAGCTTTGCGAGCCGAGCCTGGCGAACGCCCGCACGCCTGCCGAGCCGAGATGCGTGTTCTGCGCGGCGAACACATCGGCGTTGTGCTCGATCGTGCGCGAGAGAGCGTTGCCGACCGGCTGCAAGGCGAGCGCGAACAGCAACGCGAGCGCTAGGACGAGCGGCGTGCAGGCCGGATCGTCGAGTCCGCGCGAGAGCCGCGGCCAGCGGCGCGCGAGCGGACGTGCGACGTAGTAGATGTAGGCGAGCGCCGCGAGCACCGCGACCCAACCGTAGAACGTTCCGCGCCACAGATCGCCGTGCACGTAATGGCCGAGCTCGTGCGCCGTCACGTAGAGCGCTTCATCAGGCGCGAAGCTCTTGAGCAGCGTGTCTGATATCGCGATGCGTTCGGATGGTCCAATACCGGACACGAATGCGTTCGCCGACGTCTCCTGCTTTGAAAGATTGAAGACATAGACCGCGGACGCGTTGACGCCGTGTGCGCGCGCGAGATCGAGGATCGAGCGCGTCAGCGGCGACGGCGGCAATGGCGTATAGGTGTTGAAGAGTGGCTCTATCCACACGGGCAGCACGATCGAGCTGAGCACGACCAGCGGAATCGCAAGGGCCGCGGCGATCAACGGCCAGCGACGCTCAAAGCGGCGGACCAATGCAAAGAAGAGAGCGCCGCCGACGGCGGCTATGCTCGCGCCCAGCGCAATCCCGACAGCCCAATCGTGGAACCAGTCTGCCGGCGTCTCGCGGCTCAAGTCGAAGCGATGCGGAAAGACGAATGAATCGTACCATGTGAACGGCAGCGCGATGACTGACGAAGCGACGACCACCGCCGCGACGATGAGCGCCGATGTCAGAAGCTGCCCGTATCGCACGCGGCTAAATGCTGACTCGAGTCCGGTCCGCACCGCCGACGCCGCGCCGGTGAAGTACAGGGCTGCGAAGATCACCAGCTGCACGAGCGATCCGAGCCAGAACAAGCCGCGCGCAAGCGCCGCGACCTCGATCGCCAGCGCTTGACGCGCAGGCGGATAGATCGCATCGACCAGGTGTCCGATGTCCGGCGTGAAAGCGGCCACAGCACGATGGTTATTCACACCGAGTACCTGACCTTCAACACGAAGCAGCGCCGCGAGATCGTCGACATGACCGATGAAGTCGAGCGAGTGCGTGCCAAAGCAGGCTTGACGGACGGCTTCATCCTCGTCAGCGCGATGCATATCACCGCGAGCGTGTTCGTGAACGATCACGAACGCGGTTTATGGTCGGACATCATGCGCTGGCTCGAAGAGCTCGCACCCGCCAAACCGGACTACGAGCACCATAGGACGGGCGAGGACAATGCGGATGCGCATCTCAAGCGCACGCTGCTCGGCCATCAAGTCATCGTGCCTGTGACCGCCGGCAAGCTCGATCTCGGGCCGTGGGAGCGCGTGCACTACGGCGAGTTCGACGGGCGGCGTCCGAAACGCGTCATTCTCAAAGCGTTCGGAGTCTAGATCTTGAGCGGCGCCTGTCCTGCAGCGCGCAGCGCCGCATCAAACGTGGCCACGTCCGTGCGCATGAAGGTCTCATAATCGCTGAGGACGCGCTGCACATCTGCGTGAATCTCATCGGCCTGCTGCACATGTGATGCAAACGGCGGCTGCTGAGAAGAGCTTAACGTATTCTGCATAGCAGCGATGCGCTCGCGCACTTTGTCCGCGAACAGCGTTCCGTCTTCATCGTTGTGCGGGTTCGACGTCATCGCCGACTCGAGCGCAGCGAGCCTCGCCAACAGCGCATCACCTTGCGAAACGAGCGCCGGCGATGAGCTTGCGCTGCGCAACGGTTTGAGCCGCTCATCGACTTGCTTGCGAATGCCGTCCAGCGCATTCAAGGCCGTGTCGATCTGAGTCAGCTCGTGCGTCAGCTGCGCGTCGAATGCATGGCGCGCTTCGTAATCCGCTTGCGTCCAGGGAGCACGCGGATCCGGGCTCACCTGTACCGTGCGGCTCATCGTGTGGCCGTCGACGTGCAGCGCGATCGTATACGTTCCCGGGACCACTTGCGGTCCGTCGTCTGAACCCTGGAAACTCACCGGCGCAGACAAGCGCTTGACGGGACCTGTTTCCGTGAGGTTCCACGTGAGCCGGTTGATGCCGGCTGTGTTCGTCACATAATATTTCGCAGTCTTGTCTACGACATGCGTGCCCTCAAGACGGCGCACCAAGCGGCCAGACGAGTCGATGATGTCGATCGTCGGCCGCTTCGCCGCCGCTTTTGCAAGATAGAAAGAGATCATGACGCCGACGTCGGGATTATCTCCCGCGTACTCGTTCGCGGGAGCCGTGTTGTCTTGCAGATCTTCGCGCGTCCATTGCCAGAAAGCGTATGCGTGCCGCGGCTGATAGAGGTATGTGCCCGCGGCTTGGGCCTGACGCAGCTCCTGGATGGGCGTGAGGTCGTCGAGGATGAACAGCGAGCGGCCGTGCGTGGCGACGATGAGATCGTTTGCGACCGGATGGACGCGGATATCGCGCACCGACGTCGTCGGCATGTCCATCTTGAGCGAGTGCCAGCTCGCGCCGCGGTCGAGCGAGACCCAAATGCCTTCTTCGACACCGGCGTACAACACGTCAGCGTTGCGCGGATCTTCACGCAGCACACGCACCGGCTGGTCGGCAGGCAGACCTGGGGCGATCGACTTCCACGTGGCACCGTAGTCTTCGGTCACGTAGGCGTACGGAGCGCGATCGCCCATCGTATGGCGGTCGATAGCAAGGTACGCCCTGCCGATTTCGTGATGCGACGGATCGATCGAACCGACGAAGCCGTATGACGGCACGCCCGCAGGCGTGACGTCTTTCCAATGCTCGCCGCCGTCGGTCGTGAGGTGAATCATCCCGTCATCGTTACCAGTCCAGATCAGGCCTGCTTGTAACGTCGACGGCGCGATCTCCGTGAGCGTGTTGTAGAACTCGGCGCCTGACACATCGGGGTTGATCGGTCCGCCGGAGATCTGCTGGTGCTCGCGCTCGTTGCGGGTGAGATCGGGACTGATGGCCGACCAGTGCCGCCCGCGGTCGGTGCTCTTGAAGACGACGTTGCCGCCGACGTAGGCGACGTGCGGATCTTGCGGCGAAAACGCGATCGGCGTCGTCCAGTTGAAGCGGTAGGGAATGCCCTCGATCGCTGCGCCCTCGGTGTCACGCGGATACGGTTCGACGTCGACTCCCTGCTGCGAACGCTCGTCGAAGATGCCGACGACACCGTTCTCGATCGCGTTCCAGATCAATTGCGGATCGAGCGGATCGGGCCAGACGAAATTACCGTCGCCGCCGTTGAGGCTGATCCAGTCGCGGTTAAGAATACCTGCCGCATCGTTGCTGTCAGACGGACCGCAAAAACTCGTGTTGTCTTGAAACCCGGCGCATACCTGATATGGCGTGCGCAGATCGTAGCCAAGCTTATAGATCTGACCGATAGGCAGGTTCGCTGCGGCGCTCCAGATTTTGCCGGCGTCCGCTGACCAGCCGACTCCGCCGTCGTTCGCACTTATCAAGCGCTGGCCGTCGCGCGACCACCACACGTCGTGAAAGTCGGCATGAATCGCTTTGGCGATCTTCTTAAAAGTACGGCCACCATCGCGGCTTTCCGCCAAGTACTCCGATATCGCGATAACGTGATCTTGATTCGACGGATCGACGACCACGCGGCTGAAATAGAACGGTCGCTGATTGAGCAGCGTGTCCGAGCTCATCAGCCGCCAACTGTTGCCGCCATCATCCGAGCGCCACAACACGCCTTGTTTCGACTGGATGATCGCGTACACGCGATCGGGATGAGCGCGCGCAACAGCCACGCCGATGCGTCCGGTATCGCCGGTCGGGAATCCGGAACCGCTCAGCTTCGCCCACGTCTGTCCGCCGTCGCTCGAACGGTACAGACCGCCGTTCGGACCGCCGCTCTCCAGCGACCACGGAACGCGGCGCACTTGCCAGATGCCGGCGAAAACGACATTCGGATGGACCGGGTCCCACGCGAGATCCGACGCGCCGCTGCTGGGACCGACGTACAACGTCTTCGTCCACGTCTTGCCGCCGTCAACGGTCCGGTAGACACCGCGATCTTCGCCATCTTTAAAGACGTCGCCGAGCGCGCCGACGAGTGCGACGTTCGGATTGCGCGGGTCGACAAGAATGCGCGAGATCGCGAAGCTGTCATCGAGTCCGCTATGCTTCCAGCTCTTGCCGCCGTCCGTGCTGCGCCACACGCCGTCGCCCCACGAAAAGTCGTTGCGCGGATTCGCTTCGCCGGTGCCGACCCACACGATATTCTTATTCGACGGCGCAATGGCCACGGCGCCGATCGCGTTGACCGGCAATGCTTCGTCGACGGCGCTCCAACTCGCGCCGGCATCATTCGAGCGCCAGATCCCGCCGCCGGCAGCGCCTGCGTAGTACAGCAGCGGATCGGCATCGCTGCCGGCGACTGACGTCGCCCGCCCGCCGGACACCGCGGGCCCGATGGAGCGCCATTTCAGGTTCCCGTACGGCAAATCAGCCGCGCACACCGGGACGCATGCGCACGTGACAAACACGCACGAAAGCAGCGCTTTAAGCCATAATCGCATCACGCGCCGCTTCGCCGCGCAGGTTTGACAACCTGGCGCGCAGCGTGATACCATGGCACTCTGTTGGCGAACGCCGGAGCGTTCGGCATACCCAAATAAGGAGACGGCTTTTTTGAACCAGATCATGACGCAAACGACGGCGATCGCGGCCCGTACGGGACTCGCGACGCTGCGCGTGACGCTCGGCAGCGGTGCCGGCGTCAACGACGTCATATCGTGCGGAGGGTGTGTCTAGCGGCTTTCGTAGGATCGCAAGATCCGATCGATGTCAGCGAGGCCTCCGCACCGCGGGGGCCTCGCTCTTTTTCTACTCGCGCTGCGACGAGGGGAGGTGAGAACATGGATCGGGATTGGCTGCGAGCGGTCCGCGAGCGGCAAGATGAGGTGCGCGAAGAGATCGCGCGTCATCGTCTCGGTATCACGCTGCGCGCGCACGCTGCATCGCGCGCGCGCGGGATCGGACGCTGGCGCCGAGCGCTTGGCCGCGTGCTCATCGGACTCGGACGCGTCATCGAAGGCGATGAGCGCGAGTCGGCGCGGGTCTCGCTGCCGTGCAACTGACCGGATGATGCCTCGCGGGTGCGCCGCGAGAAAGCGGATAGAACGCGTGCGCGCCCGCGAGGTATCATCGGATCGTCACTTTCAACCAACGGCGATGATGGGCTGCTGATGGATCGATACATCTTGAAGATGGTACGCGAACGCCAGGAAAGCGTGCGCAAGGAGATCGCGCAGGATCGGCTTGCGGGCCGCGTGGTGACGCGCACGCTTTTGCGCTTGCGGATGGCGATCGGCCGCACCATCATCAAAATCGGCATCGCCATCAAAGGCGACTTCACGAACGGCTACGCCGTCGCAAGCATGCGCGATGAAACCGGATAGAACTCGACGACATGGGACGTTATCATGATCGCATGACCGAACAATTCAGAATCATCGCATTGCCGACGCGCATCGCCGACTCCGTGCGCGCGACCATGCGCGCGCCGGGATACGGCCATCCGGCATCTGTAGAGATCGCGGCAGGGCCAGGACCGTGCCGGCATTGCCTGCGTTCGTTTGCGATCGGCACCGACCAGCGCATCCTCTTCACATACGATCCCTTTTGTGACAACGAGTCACTGCCGCTGCCCGGACCGATCTTCGTGCATGCCGATGCCTGCGAGCGTTATGTCGAGAGCGCCGGCTTCCCTCACGACTTGCGTTCGCTTCCTTTGACGTTTAATGCATACGTGCGCGGCCGCAAGCTCGTGAGTCAAGCGTATGCGAGCAACGGCGATGTCGATGAGGTCGTTTCCGGTTTGTTCGCCCGGCAAGATGTGGACTATGTCCATGTCCGGCGCACGGATGCCGGTTGCTTCGCCTGCCGCATCGAGCGCCGCACAGGAGCAGGCGTTCCCATCTCTTGAAGTCGCCCGCCCCGTGGAGGTGGCGACGATGAGTGCGATGTCACAAACAGCCGGCAAGAAACCGTTCACGATAACCGGTTTAGACCTAAGCGGCTACATGGTCAAAGATGCGGAGCGCGCGATCCAATTCTATCGCGAGGTGCTCGGGATAGAACCAGCGTTCGTGTATCCGGACAACCGCGGCGCGGAGTACGAGATGCCTGACGGAGCGACGTTCGGATTGTGGGGCGGCGGCGGCCGAGTGATGCCATTTCAGCCGAGCAACGGCATCTTATTCGCGGTCGACGACGTCGACAAGGCCGTTGAGGCGGTCAAGGCTCGAGGCGTTGCCGTGATCATGGAGCGCGAGTCGCCGGTCTGCCGCATGGCGATGATCAACGACACCGAAGGCAATATGATCACGCTGCACAAGCGCAAGGAGCAGTAACGCTTCTCGACGCTTGCGCTCAGGCACGCAAGCGTGCGCGCGAGAATGCGACTTGATTGCGGCCGGCGTGCTTGGCCTCGTACATGCGCTGGTCGGCCGCTTCCAACAACTGCTCGGTCGGGTGCCGTTCGCCGGCCGCGATGTCCATCGGATAATGGGCGACGCCGATACTGATCGTGATATGCACGCCGGGCAGATCGTCGCGGCCTGCAAGCGCGCGGAAATCGGCATCGGCGACGCGCCGGCACAGATCTTGCGCGAGCTCGATCGACGCATCTTTGCTGCGATCGAGCAGCGCGATGCAGAACTCGTCGCCGCCGTTGCGGCCCGCAAATCCGTGCGCCTGACCGGCGACGTTCGAGAACATGGCAGCGAGCCGGCGTAGCAACTGATCGCCGGCCGCGTGCCCATAGGTGTCGTTCCAGACTTTGAAGCGGTCGGTGTCGATGAAGAAGAGCGCGACGTCGCGCGTCGCGCCCAAGCGCGTGTCCGCGCGCCGCGTGTCGATCTCGTCGCGCAGCTGCTTTCGAAACGCGGCCGGCGTGAAAAGGCCGGTCAGCTGATCGTGCGTGGCGTCGCGGCGCACGCGATCGGCGAACAACGCTCGGGAAAGCGCATCCCCGGCCAATCGCGCGACGGTCAACAACGTCGTCACGTCGTCTTCACTGAACGTCTGCGCGCGCGGACGGTCGGCGTACAGCACGCCGATCACTTCCGCGCGCTCCATACCTGATGGAGGGCGCACGAGCGGAACGGCGACGCCCCACACGGTGTCGCGACTGCCTGCGATTGGTCCGGCGCCGATCCGGCTGCTCGCCGGCTCCGCTCCCAAATCGTACAGACCGATCATGTGGGCCCAACCCGCCGCGCGCGGCCCGACGATTGCCGGTTTCCCTTCGCGCCGGACCCAATCGGCGATCGTGTCGCCTTCGTAGACTTGCCCTTCACGTAAAAAACCAACGTAGCCGCTCCCGCTGCGCGCACCGAGCACGAGGTGCGGACCTTCCACGTACAAACACAGCATCGACTGAGCGGATACGAGCGACGCGGCGCGCTCGACGATGCGCTCGCACGTGGCGCGCGTCGATTCGAGCGCAGCGGCGGTAAGCGCAGGCGCGATATGCTGGAGTGTTTCGAAGCGTTGCTCCGCCCGCGCGGCGCGGCGCCGCAAGCGGGCGATCGTGACGCATTGCAACACGATCATCACCGCCGCGATGAGGAAGAACGCCGTCGCGACGACGTACGAAACGTACGCGGTCAAGATTGCTTGCCGCTCTCCTTCTTGGGCATCGGACGCGCCGGATTCCCCGCGACTCGTTCCCTGGCCGGTACGTCGTGCGTGACGACCGAGCCCGCACCGGTCAGCGCTCCTTCACCGATTTCGACCGGCGCGACAAGGGAGCTGTTCGAGCCGACGAAACTGCGCGCGCCGATCTTCGTTTTGTTCTTGCGCACGCCGTCATAGTTGCAGGTGATGGTGCCCGCACCGATGTTCGCATCGTCGCCGACGTCGGCGTCCCCGAGGTATGTCAGATGGCTCGCCTTCGCGTCTTTGCCGAGCCGCGTGTTCTTCGTCTCAACGAAGTTGCCGACGCGGGCGCGTTCGCCGATCGACGACTCGCCGCGGATATGCGCGAACGGTCCGACTCTCGCGCCCGCTGCGATGGTCGAATCGCGCACCACCGAATACGCAATCGTGACGTCGCGCCCCACGGTCGCTCGTTCGAGCGTCGTCGATGGGCCTATCATCGAACCCGAAGCGACCGCGCTTCCCTTGAGGATGTGCGTCTGCGGAAGAATGGTGACATCCGCGGCGAGATCGACATCTGCGTCGACGTAGGTCGTCGCCGGATCGACGATGCGCACGCCTGCGAGCATGTGCTCGCGCAGAATGCGCCGCTGCATCACGCGGCGTGCAAAGGCAAGCTCGGCATTCGTGTTGATGCCGAGCACATCGCGCTGATGCTTGGCTATCACCGCCTCGACCAAATCACCCGACTCCACCGCGAGCTGGACGCAGTCGGTCAGATACAGCTCGCGCTGCGCGTTGCGACTGTCGAGGCGCGATAGGTAACGGCGCAGCGCATCTGCCGCAAAGCAATAGACGCCCGCATTCACTTCGTTGATGAGCAACTCGTCCGGGGTCGCGTCGGTGTGTTCGACGATGCGCACCGGTCTGCCGGCGCTGCGCACGATGCGTCCAAAATTGCTCGTCGCCGGCATGTGCGTGGTGAGCATCGCAATCGCTGCGCTCGAGCGAGCTCGATGATCGACGACAGCGGCGAGCAGTTGGGCTGTCAGCAACGGCATGTCGGCGTTCACGAACAAAATGGGCTCGTTGCCGGGGATCTCTTCTATCGCAAGTTGCGCGGCGTGGCCCGTCCCGTTTTGTGGCTCTTGCACGATTGTGTGGAGATTGAACGCCTCGAGCGGTTTTTCGAGATCCGCGTTGACGACCGCCACGATCTGCGCCGGCTCGATGCCGGCCTCAGTCACCGCCAGCAGCACGTGTTCGAAGAGCGTCCTGCCGCACAAATCGTTGAGCACTTTCGGCGTGCGGCTCTTCATACGCGTGCCTTTGCCGGCGGCGAGAATCACGGCATTCGCGCGCAGACTCATCGCGAGCGCTCCAGGCCCACCGCGCGCTGCTCGGACAGGCGCGCGAGCAGGGCATCAATGCGCTCGAGCGCGACCTCCCGGCCCAAGATGCTGCAGACTTCGAAGATGCCGGGACTCACCGCTTGGCCGGTCACGGCAACGCGCAGCGGATGGATGAACTCCGCCGCTTTGCGACCGGTGCGCTGGGCGAGACCGCGAATGGCGTTTTCGACATCGGGCGCATCGAAGTCAGGCGGCGCTTCCGCAAGCGCTGCGCGCACCTCCTTGAGGCGCTCTGCCGCCTCCGGCGTCGAGCAGTACTTCGCAAGCGCATCGGGTGCTGGAGCGACGGCGCCACGCGTGAAGAAGTAAGCGCCCTGGTCTACGATTTCCGCAACGGTGTACGCGCGTTCGTGCAGGAGCGACACTACTCGCCGTACGTGTTCGGGATCGATACGATCCGGGATAGAGGCGCGCCCTTCGAGCAGCGCGATGACGCGCTCTGCCAGCTCGTCGAGCGGCAGCGCTTTGAGATATTCCTTATTCATCCACGCGAGCTTCGCGTGATCGAAGATCGCCGGATGCTTGACCACGCTCTCGATCGTGAACTCATCCAGCATCTGGGCGCGCGTCAGCAGCTCGCGATTGCCGCCCGGCGACCAGCCCAACAGCCCCAAGAAATTCACCAACGCATCCGGCAAGAACCCGAGCGCCTCGTATTCGTTGACAAAGGTCGCGCCGTCGCGCTTGGACAGCTTGCGGCGCTGCTCGTTGAGGATGATCGGGATGTGCGCGAACAGCGGCGGCTCCCAGCCTAAGGCCTCATATAACAGCAGCTGCTTCGGCGTGTTGGCGAGATGCTCTTCGCCGCGGATGACGTGCGTGATGCGCATCGCGTGATCGTCGACGACGGCCGCGAAATTGTACAGCGGCCCACCGTCGCTCTTCACGATGACGAAGTCGCCGATCGTACCGGCCGGAAACTCGACGTGCCCGCGCACGAGATCGTCGACGATGACCGCGCGCTGCGGATCGACGCGCATGCGCAGCGCCGGCTGCACGCCTTTCGCGCGCAGCGAAGTCTTCTCCGCATCCGAGAGCGCCGAGCACCTGCAAACCGGCTTGGCGCGCTCGATGGCCCCATCCGTTCCGGCGGACTCAGACGAATCGTCGTCATTTTCGGACTCGTCTGCCGCTTCTTCGTCTTTTTTCGATCCGCAATAGCATTCGTAGACTGCGCCGCTCGCGAGCAGCTTCTGCGCGACCTCGCGATGCATCGCGCCGCGCTCGCGCTGCCGGTACGGGCCCAACGCGCCGCCGATGTCGGGTCCCTCATCCCAATCGAGCTTGAGCCAACGCAGTGCGCGGTAAACGGCTTCGACGTACTCGTCCGCATAGCGCGCGCTGTCGGTGTCCTCCACGCGCAGCACGAACGTGCCCTTGTTGTGACGCGCGAACAACCAGTTGAACAGTGCGGTGCGCGCACCGCCGACATGCAGAAAACCCGTCGGACTCGGTGCGAAACGCACGCGGACCGGTGTGCTGCCCACGGCCGCGCGCTTAGGCTTCTACTCGTTTGCCGCAATCGCGGCGAACGAAATCGACGATCGTCGCGATGGGCGTTCCCGGCGTGAACACCGCCGCGACGCCGGCATCCAACAACGGTTGGATATCCTCGTTGGGGATCGTGCCGCCGCCGAACAGCACGATGTCGCCCGCGTTCGCTTCGTCGAGCAGCTGCTTGATGCGCGGGAACAAAGTCAAATGTGCCCCGGACAAGATTGAAAGGCCGATGCCGTCTACATCCTCTTGGATCGCGGCCTCGACGACTTGCTCGGGCGTCTGGTGCAAGCCCGTATAGATGACCTCGATGCCGGCATCGCGCAGCGCGCGCGCGATCACCTTCGCGCCACGGTCATGGCCATCAAGACCCGGCTTGGCAACGAGAACGCGGATCGGCGGCATGGCCAGGAGTATACGCATCCGCCATTCATGCGGCAAAGAACGCCGCTTGAATGCTCGCCATCTTCCGCTTCAGCCATTCACTGTCTCCGCCTCTG
>JAFAKE010000006.1 GCA_019235715.1 Vulcanimicrobiota bacterium | reverse complement strand
ATACCGTCAAGGAACGGCGAGACAGCCGCACCTGCGGGACGGCGAGCCGTTAGTCCGGGCGACCTATGTCGATATGGCTTAGCCGTGTATAGGCGGAGGATTATCGCGCGGGAGCCGGACTTGAAAAAGACGCGCAAACCCCGATGGGTAGGGACTTTGCGCCGGCCCGACGGCCCGGGAAATACCCTTATTCACACCTGTGGATAAGATTGTGGATACCGGCAGTCGGGCGCGCAAAGCCCCGTGCCGCAAGCGATTGCACTGTTCGATGCGCGAAAAAGGCGAAAAACTTGTGCGCGTTGCGGCGATCGTGCGACCGGCTTGGAAGAGTGCACCTGGGAACGCCCGCTCCCACCGTGCAAGCCCTTGCGCAACTCGTGAAAAACGTATCCACATCAACCGCGCTTTTGCTGTGGATATGTGCATAGAAAAATCGCGCAAACCCTGAAGGAATAAGCGTTTCCGCCAACTAAGCCGCGGAGCCCCGTCTGAATCGATGCTCACGACTCGGGCGGCCCTTTCCTTTACGAACGCAAAGAAAGAAGTGATGGAAGTGGCAACCGTTCTTGGCACCAATGAAGAGTATTTGTGGCAGAGTTGTTTGAGCGCACTTGAAAGCCGATTCACCAAACCGATCTTCGAGACGTGGATCAAACCGATGCGCGTGCAGCGCATGACGACAGACGAACTGACGCTCGGAGTGCAAAACGCTTTTGCCAAAGATTGGGCCGAGAACCGCCTCAAAGTGACCATCTTGAGCGCGCTCACCGAGATCATGGGCGCTCCGATGAACGTCCGCTTCGTCATCGAGGACGAGGGGCAGGTCCAGGATACGGGACAGCACTTTCCGGCCCAAGCGGCGCCTGTCGCGATTGCGCCACAGCCCGCTGTCGCCGAGGAATTCCGCCATACCGGCCTTACGGACCGCTACACGTTCGAGCAATTCGTCGTCGGCGCGACCAATCGATTCGCGCACGCGGCAGCCCAAGCGGTCGCCGACTCGCCGGCACGCGCGTACAATCCACTGTTCATCTACGGCGCGGTCGGTCTAGGCAAAACGCATCTCATGCACGCGATCGGCCACCGCGTGCTCGTGTCGGATCCGAAAGCGCGCGTCGTGTACGTCTCGTCCGAGACATTCACCAACGAATTCATCACGGCCATCAAGAACAACCAGACCGTCGAGTTCCGCAACCGTTACCGCACGGTCGACGTGCTGCTCATCGACGACATCCAGTTCCTGGAAGGCAAAGAGCAGACGCAAGAAGAGTTCTTCCACACTTTCAACACCCTGCACGAGGCGTCCAAGCAGCTCGTCATCTCGAGCGACCGTCCGCCCAAGGACATCCAGACGCTGGAGAACCGGCTGCGCTCGCGTTTCGAATGGGGCCTGTTGACGGATATCCAGCAGCCCGACCTCGAAACGCGCGAGGCGATCTTGCGCAAGAAAGCCGAAAGCGATCACATCGACGTGCCGCACGAGGTGACGTCGTACATCGCCAAGATCATCCCGTCCAACATCCGCCAGCTCGAAGGCGCGCTCATCAAGCTCACCGCGTATGCTTCCTTATATAAGAAGGCGATCACCGTCGAGCTGGCCACCGAGGTGCTGCGCAACGAGATCCAAGAGGTGCCGCTGCGCAAGGTCACGATCGCGCTGATCAAAGAGAAGGTCGCGCGCTTCCACGGCATCACCCTCAAAGAGCTCGAAGGCCAGCGCCGCGACCACCGGCTCACGGTGCCGCGCCAGATCGCGATGTATCTCGCCTGCGACCTGACCAATGCCTCGCTGCCGCAGATCGCTCGCGAATTCGGCAAGAAGGACCACACGACGGTCATGTACGCGCGCAACAAGGTCAAGGATCAGATGGAGCGCGATCCCGAGTTCCGCAGCAAGCTCAAGTCGGTGGTCGGCACGATCACGCAGGACGGCTGACTGTCGCGCCTGCTCGCGAACGTCCGTGGATGACCTGCGGACGGCGTGGATAGGCGGACCGCGTACGCATCCTGGTAGCGTCACAACCCGAATCGGTGCATGGCGCGAACGCGGTTCCACAGCGAAGACCTGCGCGCAACGCGCGCGACCACGGGCCCCAGCGGCGACATCCTCGTTATGCACCGCGCTACTACGAAGATGACGGTATAAAAGATAACTCTTTGATATATGGAATGAAGCACGTGACGATGCGAATAACTGCAAACGGGGTTACACGATGAAGTTTCGGGGCAACGCGAAGGAGGTCGCGAGCGCGGTCGCAGCCGCCAGCAAGGTCGTGAACGCGCACACGACGATGCCGATCCTCGGCAACGTGCTGTTGACGGCGCGCCAAGGACGCGTCAGCGTGCGCGCGACCGATCTCGAGCTCACGCTGGAGAATGCGTTCAACGCGGAGATCAGCGAAGAAGGGCAGTGCACGGTGCCTGCGCGCCTGTTCTCCGGCTATCTCGCCAATCTGCCGGCCGCGACGCTCGAGATGACGGGGACGGCCAGTCGCGCGACGCTGAAGTGCGAGCGTTCGAACTACGAGTTCTTCGCGCTGCCCGCCGAAGAGTATCCGCCTCTGCCCGAGGGCACGTCGTCGCAGGAGTTCCGCGTCGACGCCAAAGCGTTCCGCGACGCCGCCAATGCGGTGACGTTCGCGGCGTCGAGCGAGGAGGCGCGCGGGCCCGTCCTTATGGGCACCCTGCTCGAGCTCGAAGGCGCGTCGCTCACCATGGTCGCGACCGACGGCTATCGTCTCGCGCGCTACCAGCTCGCGCTGACCGAACCGGTCAAAGACGCGGGCCGGCTCATCGTGCCGGCGCGCGCGCTGGGCGAAGTCGTGCGCGTCGCCTCGGCCGGAACGATCGAAGCAAAGGTGCTGGGCGGGCAAGCCAATCAGCTCGTCTTCAACACGGGCGATGTCAAAGTGATCGCGCGCTTGATCGATGGCCAGTATCCAAACTATCAACAAGTCATCCCCAAAGAGTTCGACAAGCGAGTGATCGCGAGCACCGAAAAATTGCTGGCCAGCCTGCGGCGCGCCGAAGTGGTCGCCGGCGATCGCGCGAGCATGGTCAAGCTTGCGATGGACGGCACGAGCCTTGTGATCACGGCAAGCTCGGACACGGCCGGCACCGCGTACGAAGAGATCGATGTCGAGCGCACGGGCGATCCGTTGACCATCGCCTTCAACGCGCGCTATCTGGTCGAGATCCTCAACCACGTCGGCAGCGACACCGTCGCGATGAGCTTCCAAGGCGCGCTCAACCCTGGTGCCATCAGACCCGCGACCGGCGAGCTCGCCGAACGCCAGCTGTATATCCTGATGCCGTTGCGGCAGTAACGCGTGCGCGTCGAGTCGCTCGAACTTTCGAATTTCCGCAACTATGCCGCCCTCCGCTTCGAACCGCCGGAGGGCGCCTGCATCCTGGTGGGTCCCAACGCGCAGGGCAAGTCAAACGTGCTGGAAGCGCTGGCGCTGCTCGCGCTCGGCAAATCATTTCGCGCGGTGCGCGAGTCCGATCTCATCCGCTTCGACGCGCCGCTGGCCAGCGTAAGCGCGCGCGTGCGCACGCGTGCCGGGGGCGCGACGGCCGGCTGCGTCATCACGCGCGCCGGCGACGGCGCCCGCAAACGCTTCTTGCGCAACGGGCGCAGCGTGCGCTATGGCGACTTCTTGGGCAGCATCACGGCAGTGACGTTCGTGCCTGCGGATCTTGCGCTCGTCACCGGTCCTGCGTCGTTGCGCCGCCGCCTTCTCAACGCGGCGTTGTCGCAGCTCGACCGCAGTTACTACCATGACTTGTCCGCATACGTCAAACTGATCGAGCAGAAGAACGCGTTCCTCAAGTCGCCCGATGCGGGCGATCGCACGCTGCTCACCACGTACAACGCGCAGATCGGGCAGACTGGCGCGCGTTTGATCGGTGCGCGCACGAACTACCTGCGCAAGCTGGCACACGACGCACGCACGGCTCACGCGCGCTGGGTCGGCGGGCACGACGAGCTCGAAGTGCGGTATCTGCCATCGCCGCCGCAAGAGGCGCAGACGCCGGACGCCATCCGTGCGGCGCTGGACGACGCTCTCGCGCGCGCGGCGCCCGGCGAAATCGCGCGGCGCATGGCGCTCGTCGGGCCGCATCGCGACGACATCGGCTTGAACTTGCATGGGCGATCGCTCGCGCGCTATGGATCGCAAGGCCAGCAGCGCACCGCTGTGCTTGCGCTCAAAGCGGCGGAGTACTCGCTTGCGTATGCGAGCGCTGGCGAAGCGCCGCTGCTGCTGCTCGATGACGTGCTCTCGGAGCTTGACGAACAGCGGCGCCACGCATTTCTCGCCAGCCTCGCCGGCTTCGAGCAGGCGTTCATCACCGCGACGCATCTGTCCGACGTCGCCCTCGACACGCCGCATCGCGTCATCCGCGTGCAGGCGGGCGAGCTTATCGGCGACGCGCGCCACGCCATCGGCGCATGAGCGGACCGAAGCCGCTGCGCGCGCTGATCGCCGCATACCGGCCCGCCGGTGAACGAATCGCAGCGGGCGGAGAGGCGGCGATTCTTGCTGCGGCGTGGCCGGATGCGGTCGGCGCGGATGTCGCTCGCCGCACGCGCACCGCGGGCTTTCGTGATGGCGCGCTCACCGTGCTCACGCCCAGCAGCGCGTGGAGTCACCAGCTGACGTTCTTGACGCCGACGATTCTCGAGCGTTTGCGCGAGAGCTGCTCGGGCATCGCGCTGCGGCGCTTACGATTCATCGTGGCGACCGGACGCAGCCGGCTCTTGCTCCGAGGCGCGGCGCCGGCGCGAGCGCCGCGTGCGAAGGACACACGTAGTGCCGGGCCGGCAGAGCTCGGCGCGACGGACGAGGCAGCTATTGACGGTATCCCCGTCCCGGGGGATGATTTGGACGCTCTGCTGGTTCGCTTGCGGCGCGCGCAAACACGCTTGGACGAGAGCCGCGTACGCGCAGGCTGGCAACGGTGCGCAGGCTGCGGCTGTTGGACGCAGGACCGCGCGCGGCAACCGCGCTGCGCCGTCTGCAGGCAGCAGGAGCGGAAGATGTCAGACGGTGCGATCGCACGGATGCTCGCGGATGCGCCTTGGCTTGCGCATGCGCAAGTACATGAACATCTTCCACACGCCGACCTGCGCAGCTACGAGCGCGTTCGCCGTACGCTCGCCACGCAATGGGAGTTGCAGATGTTCAACGCACGCGCGCGCCTGCGCCGGGACGCGATCCAGGCCGGCGACCGCGTCATCGCGTGGAGCTATGCGATGCTCGTCGCCCAGCGCCCGCGCGCAGAGCTCAGCGACGCCGTGCTGGCGAACATCGTCGGAGCGCAATGGGCCGCCGCTTTG
>JAFAKE010000060.1 GCA_019235715.1 Vulcanimicrobiota bacterium | reverse complement strand
GCGGATCCACGTCTTCATTGGACGCTCGCGCAATACCAGCAGAAGCACGATTTCGTCGTGTCGGTCCTCTCCATGTACGGCGCGGTGAACCTCGCGCTTGACGATGTGGATAGCACGTTGACGCGTCTCAATGCGAAGATCGCCGATATGACGAAGGCCGGCGCGCCGGCGTCGCAGATCGCGGCGGTGCAATCGGTTGTCAATGCAGGTCAAGCGCTACGCGGCCGCATGAGCGCCGGCTACAAGAACGACGAAGACTCCATCAACCAACCTGGGCAGCTTCGCGAGAAGATCCAGGGTCTTCTATTCGCCAACTTCGGCTCGCTAGGGCCGCCTATCTCCACGCACTACGCACTCGAAGCGGTCGTCCGCGCGTCGTACGAACAGACGATGTCAGACTACAAGGCCTGGTCGGCCTCAGCCCGCCGAATGTAGCGGAATGAAGGGGCCGACTTCAGTCGGCCCTGCCTTTTTTGTGCCGTAAAGCGACTGTTGACAGGCCGGCGGGCAGATGGTATCGTACACCCATCACCTAATTATTTAGGTATGGAGGTTGCGTGGCCAGGCCAAAATCGCGCGTGCTCACGGAAGTGGAGCAGCAATTGATGGAGATCATCTGGGCGCGCGGCCGTGCCACGGTCGCGGAGGTTGCCGACGAGCTTGCGGCGTCGAAACCCGTCGCCTTCAACACGGTGCAGACCACGCTGCGCATCATGGAAGATAAAGGCTATCTTCGCCACACCACAGCCGGCAGATCGTTCGTCTACGAAGCAGCCATCCGCCGTGAGCAAGCGTCGGGTGCGGCTTTGCGTCAAGTGCTCGGGCGCTTCTTCGACAATTCTCCGGAGCTGCTCGCGCAGAGCTTGCTCAAGACCCACGGTCTCTCAGACGCCGAATTAAGCCGCATCGAATCGTTGATCGCCGAAGCGAGGAAACGGGCATGATCGCTGCCGTGGTCGCGTCGCTCCTCAACGCCGCGTGGCAGTCCGCGGTGCTCGTGGGTGTTGTCTGGGTCGGCGTTCGCATAGCCCGACGTTCCAGCGCGTCTACTCGATACGCGATTTGGGCAGCCACGCTGATCGCCGCAGCAGTACTTCCGTTCGTCGACTATGCGGTAGCAATGAACCACGCAGCCGTCGTGCCGCCCGCGCCCGCAGTCATTCGCGTGCCGGTCGCAACCCGATCGCTACCCGCCGTGAAGACCGACAACGAACCCCGCCTTTCGTACTCGTACCGCACAACCCATGTCGTGCAAGCCACGGTGCCGCTTGCGGGCGTACAGGCTGCACGGCCAGACATTCTCGCGACTGTTCGCCGGCAGCTAACGGATCTATTGGACCAGATCGCCGCGCTCGTGAGCGCGAACGCCGAAGTTTTGGCCATCGCTTGGCTCTCGCTGTGCGCATTGCTGCTCATCCGTGTGGTTCTTTCGTATGCGCGGTTGCTCAATGTCAAACGCGCGTTGATCCCGCTCGGCGATGATCACATCACCTCGATGATTTCGGGTTCCAAGCGACCTGTCTCGATCGGCGTTTCGTCGGAACTCGGCATGCCGTGTCTGCTCGGATTTGTCCGCCCCGCCATCGCGTTGCCTCGCGAGCTCGTCCGCTCCATGGAACGAAACGACCTGGCGCGCATCGTGCGGCACGAGCTGGCGCACGCGCAGCGCTGGGATGACGTCGCAAACGCGGTGCAACAGACCATCAAATCGTTCCTGTGGTTCAGCCCGGCCGTGTACGGCATCTGCCGTATGCTCGATATCGAGCGCGAGATCGCGTGTGATGATTGCGCCGTCGTGCCGCTCGAAGATCGCGTCAGGTATGCCAAGTGTCTCACCGACCTCGCTGTCGCTGCGATCGATCGCAAGCGCCCGCTGCCCGCGCCGTGTCTGTTCTTGAGCCGTAAGCAGCTCGTGGTCCGCGTCGAGCGTCTCCTAGAACGCGGACACAACGGCACAACGTTTATCGCGCGCCGTGCACGATATGCACTTGCGATTCTCGGTGTCGTCGCGCTCGCAGTCGCGCGTATCCAACTGCCGGTCATCGCTGCACCGCCGGTGGCGCCCGCCGTCGCCGCGGCGGCGCCTGCCGTCGCCGCGGTGGCGCCCGCGCTCGGAGCGACCGTTGCGCACGAGGCGTCGCCGGCCGACATGCCGCTTCACTCCTCCACGCTGGCCGCGCCCAGAGCCGCTGCGCTGCAAGCCGTCATCGCAGCCTGGCATCCGGACCATCCCCCAGTGCTCGCGATCGTTCAGGCGACGCGCATGATCTATCTCAAGCATATCACCATCACGGCCATGACGCATATGCACGCACATCTGCAGTCGCGCGCCAATCGCGCCGCCATCGCGGCCATCGACGCCAGTGGGCTGGCACCCGCCGCACGCGCCCTGGCGCTCGCTGCGGCAAACCGCGGGCAAGATTCGACGACCGAACTCCTCGATGGGCTGCAGAAAGCCAGCTACCCGCCGCTCGACGTGGATGATCTGATCCGCCTGAAAGACGTCGGCGTCACGGGCGACCTCGTGCTCGCGGCCGTCGCGTATAATGGATCGCGCCCAAGCGTCGACACGCTCACGCGGCTTGCGTCGGTGGGCGTTGATGCCGGTTACTTGCGCAACCTCCCAAATCTCGGCTTGACCCATCTCGACCTCGAGGGCGTCATCCGCATGAAGTCGGTCGGCGTCGACCCTGCGTACGTTCGCGACATGAACCTTATCCTCAAAGATCACCTCTCCGCCGACGATCTCGTCCGGATGCGGTCCGTGGGCGTCGACGCCGCATACGTGCGCGACATCGACAGCGCGTTGAACGTCACCGCATCCACCGATGACCTCATCCGCATGCATTCGGTGGGACTCGACCCGGGCTACGTCCGCGATATCGTGTCCGCGATGAACACCCGCCCATCGTTTGACGATCTGGTACGGTTGCGGTCGGTCGGCGTTGAGGCTGCATACATCCGCGACATGGACCTCGCGCTCAACCAGCGGCTCGGCGTCGACGATCTCATCCGACTGCATTCGGTCGGTGTCGACCCGCAGTTCGTCCGCAGCTTGCACAGCAAAGGCATCGGCGTCTCCAAGCCGCTTTCCGTCGATGACCTCATCCGGTTGATGACGTCAGGAGTATGATGAACCGCTCACTGCGATCCTCGCTCATCTTCGCGTTCGCCGGCGCCGCAGCGCTGATCGCGGTGTTCTCGTTCGCGGCGCTGCAGAGCCGCGCCGACTCTGAAACCTCCGGCCAATGGTTCATCAGCCCGCATTCGAAAAGCGCGGACTACAACGTCACATTTCGATCGTCGGGTTCCGATGGCGGGCACACTTGGGATTTCGAGGACACGAACACGGTCGATCGCTCGGCGATCCGAGGGATGACCGACAGCCAACTTAACTCAGGCGGCTTGCACGTCACGTTTCGCATCGTCCGCGACGCGGGCTGGTTCGCATGTGACGGCTGGGCCGGCAGTGGGCGCGCCGAGGGGAGGTACGTCTTTACTCCGGATCCGGCGTTTGCACAGGCGCTGGCAACGCGCGGCATATCTGCGCCCACGGAAAGGCAATCGCTGCGCCTAGCTGTCTCCGGCATCGACTTGGCATACATCGATCATCTGCGCGCGGCCGGCGTGTCAGCGATCTCGCCGGATGATCTCACGCGATTGGCCGACCACGGTGTCGATCCGGCGTTTCTCATGGGGATAACGGCGGATGGTTATCGCTTCCACAGCGCCGACGACTTAGTGCGGCTCGCCGATCACGGTGTGGACCCAGCGTATGTCTCCTCGCTGCGCACCGATGGATACACGAATCTTTCCGTCGACGACCTTGTCCGGCTCCGCGATCACGGCGTGGACCCGGCCTTCATCGCGTCGATGCGTGATGCGGGATATCCGAATCTTTCAGCCGAGGATTTGATCCGATTGCGCGATCACGGCGTCGACGCCGACTTCGTCAAGCATCTGAGCGCGCATGGTTATTCCAAGCTGTCCGTAGACGATCTCATCCGACTCCGCGACCACGGCTTCTAGCGCCACATGAATGAAGGGGCCGACTTCAGTCGGCCCTGGCAGACGTAACGTGGGCCGGATAAATCCGGCCCCTTCAGGCTGCCGCTAACGGTACGCTTCTTGAATCCCGGCGTAGCGCGCGTCGCCGGACTCGATGTCGACGCTTGCGATTGCGGGCGCGTCTTTGATGGTCAGCGCCTCGAGGGTTGGGCGGATCTCGGTATAGATGATGCCGAGCGGGATCTTACCCGATTGCGTGAGCACGTCGAATGCCTTCGCGCGATTCTTCGCGTCATAATCGGCCACATCGCTCAGATGATAGACGTTCTCTTTGAACCACTTGTACGTGTTCACTTTGTTGAACGTCACGCACGGCGACATGATCTCCACGATGGCAAAACCCGAATGGGCGATGGCGGCCTTGATCAGTTCCGTCATCGCTTTCGGCTCGGATGAGAAGCCGCGCGCGATGAAGGTGGCGCCTGCAGCAAGCGCGACCGCCAAACCGTTGATCGGCGCATCGGGATTGCCGGATGGCGACGTTCCCGTGACGTAGCCCAACGCCGACGTAGGGGACGACTGGCCCTTCGTCAAGCCGTACGTCTGATTGTCCATCACGATGTACGTGACGTCCGGATTGCGGCGCACCGCGTGCATGAAATGCCCTGCGCCGATCGCGTAGCCGTCGCCGTCGCCGCCCGCGGCGATCACTGTGAGATCCTTATTCGCAAGTTTGACCGCGGTCGCGACCGGCAGCGCGCGCCCGTGCACGCCGTGGAACGCGTACGAATGGAAGTAACCGGAGATCTTGCCCGAGCAGCCGATCCCGGAGATGAACGCGGTGTTCTTCGGATCCAGTCCCATGTCCGCGGCGGCTTGCTTGAGCGACGCGATCACGCCGAAGTCGCCGCATCCCGGGCACCACCACGAAGGTGTGGTGGTTGCAAAATCTTTGGCCGTCAGCGTGCTCGCCATCGTAACTTTAGACCTCCAGCGGTGTGCGAGCGGCTGCGACCGCTTCGATCGGCTTGATGATCTCTATGGGCCGGAACGGTTTGCCGTCGTACTTGAGGATCGCGCGCCGGTTGGGCGACGGCCCCACGACGTACCGGATCAAGCGCTCGAGCTGTCCGGTGTAGTTGTTCTCCACAACGAACACGTGGGCCGCATCCTTGACGAACGCGCGCACTTCTTCTTCCGGAAACGGCCACAGCGTTCGCAACTGCAAGAACCGCGTCGGCACGCCGGCCGCGGCGAGCCGGTCTTGTGCTTCAGCGATCGGACCGCGATTGGAACCATAGCCGATGATCGCGATCGAAGCGCCGGCGTCGCCGAGCATGTTGGCTTTCGGCAGATCCGGCCGCATGGATTCGAGCTTGCGCATGCGCTTTTCCATCATCTTCGCGCGGTTGCGGCTGTTCTCGGTGATCACGCCCATGTCGTTATGCTCGGAGCCGGGCGCCAGGTACATGCCGCCATCGGTCCCCGGAACCGATCGCGGCGATACGCCGTCGTCGGTGAACGCAAAGCGCCGGTATTCGCCGAATTTGAGATGGCCGTTGCGCTCCAGCTTACCGCGATCCACCGTGACCGCCGCGACATCGAGCGACGGCAACGTGGCTTTGGATTGGCACAGCGCCTGCTCGGAGAGCACGAAGACCGGGACCTGATACTTCTCGGCGATGTTGAAGGCGTCGATCGTAATGTAGAACGACTCCTCGACACTGCCCGGCGCGAGCACCACGCGTGGAATCTCGCCGTGGCCGCCAAAGATCAGGTGGTTGAGGTTGCTTTGTTCGGTCTTCGTGGGCATGCCGGTGGACGGCCCTGCGCGCGCGCACTCGATCACGACGATCGGGATCTCGAGCACGCCCGCAAGCCCGATCGCTTCGGTCATGAGCGCCTGACCGGGACCAGACGTGGACGTCATCGCGCGCACGCCTGCAAAACCGGCGCCGATCACCATGTTGATGGCGGCCAACTCGTCCTCGGCTTGGATCACGACGCCGCCATATTTGGGCGCGTACTTCGCCATCCACTCGAGCACGTCGG
>JAFAKE010000057.1 GCA_019235715.1 Vulcanimicrobiota bacterium | reverse complement strand
GGCCGAGCGCGTCGTCACGGATTTCATCGACGACGAGGACAAGCAGCTCATCGAGTCTGTGGACATGTTCTTTCTCGCGACCGTCGACGATGAGGGCCGGCCGAACTGCTCGTACAAGGGCGGCGATCCCGGCTTTGTGCATGTCGTCGACAAGCGCACGCTCGCATTTCCGAATTACGACGGCAACGGCATGTACGTGTCGATGGGCAATCTGCAGCGCACCGCGCACGTCGGCATGTTGTTCGTCGATTGGAGCGCGCCGCGCCGCGTGCGGGTGAACGGCGACGCGACGGTCCATTTCGACGATCCGCTGCTTGCTCGTTTCCCCGAGGCGCAGTTCGTGGTGCGCGTCGCAGTGCGCGAGGTTTTTCCGAATTGCCCGCGCTACGTCCATCGTTACGAGCTCGTCGAGCGCTCGCGCTTCGTGCCGCGCGCCGGCGCGACGACGCCTATTCCGCAGTGGAAACGCTCGGAGCTGGCGTGCGACGTGCTACCTGCCAACGACCCTGCGCGCAACGCGCAATCCTGAAAGGCGCGCGCGCGCCTGCTGGTGTAACCTAGACGCCACAACCGAGGCGACCTGAGAGAGGAATTTCCGCCGCCATGAAGCGCTTGATTCTTTGTGCATTGACCGTTCTCGCCGCCGCGTTCGTGGCCGCAACGGTTCCTGCCGCCGCCGACCAAACCGGTTGGCCGAAGACGCTGGAAAAAGACGGCTACAAATTGTCGGCGTACCAGCCGCAGGTCGACTCGTGGGATAATTACAGCACGATCAAAGGCCACTATGCGCTATCGCTTACCGGGCCGAATCAGAAAGACCCATGGTACGGGATCGCTGACGTCAGCGCAAAGACCGTCGTCGACTTCGATAAACGCGCCGTGCAGATCAGCGACGTCAAGATCGATAAAGTCGCTTTCCCGCTGCTCAGCGCCGACCAGCTGAAGAAGCTCGATGCGTTCGTACGCGCCAACGTCAATATCGCGAACGCCGCGCTGCCGCTGGACACCATCCTGCTCAATATGGAGAACTCCAAGATCCAGCTGCGCGAGACCAAGATCGGAACGGAACCGCCCGTCATCTACACGAGTCAAAAACCGGCGATGCTCGTCGTCTACGACGGCGATCCGATCTTCAGCGGCATCAAAGAACTGAAGGACGCAGATCTGCAGTTCGCGGTCAATACGAACTGGAACGTCTTCAAAAGCGCCAACACCATCTATCTGCTCACCGGCAACGGATGGCTGCAGTCCTCATCGGCACTCGGTCCATGGCAGCCGGCCGCGCAGCTGCCGGCGGTCATGCAGCAGCTGCCCGATACGGACAACTGGAAAGACGTGCGCTCCGCGTTGACGATCGGCGGCGTGCCGCAAGCGAAAATGCCGACGATTTGGGTCAGCACGAAGCCGGCCGAGGCGATCGTCTTCGGCGGCGAACCGAAGTTGAAAGGCATTTCGGGTACGCAGCTGTCGTATGTCGAGAACACGGACGCGACGCTGTTGTTCTACAAGCCGGATAAGCGCTGGTATTACTTCACGTCGGGCCGCTGGTTCGCGACGACAAACCTCACCTCGGGGCCATGGGTATTCGCGAACAACACGCTGCCCAAGGACTTTTCGAAGATCCCGGCATCGAGCCAGTTCGGTTGGGTGCTTTCGTCGGTGCCCGGCACGCCGCAAGCCCAAGAGGCGATCATCGAAGCAGGCGTGCCGCACGAAGCGTGGATCGATCGGCAGCAAGCGACGCTGACGGTCGCATACTCAGGAGATCCGCAATTCCAACCCATCGCCGGTACGACGTTGCAGTACGCGGTCAACACCAATGTCGATGTGATCAAAGCCGGTGATGTGTACTATGCGTGCAAGGACGCCGTGTGGTTTACGTCGTCCTCGCCGACTGGCCCGTGGATCGTTGCGGACAGCATCCCCGACGAGATATATCAGATCCCATCCACCTCTGCCGCCTACGCGGACACGTTCGTCACCGTTGAAGAGTCGACCGAGAGCTCGGTGCTGTGCGGATACAGCGCGGGTTACGGTCTCGGCTATTGGTGGGGACCGGGCTGGTACTATGGGCCAGGTTGGTACTACCCGCCATACTATGGCATGTGGGGCGGTTATCCGTGGTACTATCCGTATCCGCGCACGTACATCGGCGGAGCCTGGTACAATCCGGCGACGGGCGGATGGGGAGCGGGATGGGGCGTGCGTGGTCCGTACGGCGGCGCAACGGTGGGCAGTGGTGTCACCGGAAACGGCGCGTACTGGCGCGGCGGTTCGGTCTACGGTCCGAACGGGGGCATTCGCGGCGGCTCGATCTACAATCCCAATACCGGCAATTGGTATCGCGGCGGCGTGGCCTGCGGCGGTGGCAGCTGTCAGCGTTGGGGTCAAGGCGGCAACGTGAACAACCGGCCGACACCATATTCGAGCTGGGGTAACGCGGCACGCCAGCCTAACGTCAACACGGGTCAGAACTTGGGTCAACGACCAGGCGCGGGCACGGCCAATCGACCGGGCGGCGGCAACGCGCCGGGCGTTTCAAATCCCATCGCAGGCGGCAATCGACCTGGCGGTGGGGGTCCCGGTGTCTCGACGAACGACAACGTTTTTTCCGGACGTGACGGCAACGTCTACAAACCCGGCGCGAACGGCGGCTGGGCGCAGTATAACAATCAGAACCGCAGTTGGCAGAACGTCAACACCGGAAATTTGGGCGCCAACCTACCGTCCGCCGGTACGTACCCGGGCGCGGCAAATCGTCCGACCACGACCACGCAGCCTGCGATGAATTCGAATACGTATCGGGGTCTGCAGCAGTCGAACTACGCGCGCTCGGCGGGCGCGTCGAGCTTCGGCGGCATGCGCGGCGGTGGCGGCTTTAGGGGCGGGGGTGGGCGCGGCCGCTAGCCGCGACTAGCGCGTCCACTTCGCGTCGACGACGTCGCGCGAGATAACGCGCGACTGTTCGTCGACGAGGTCGTTGCTGTGCGAGATCGCGAGCACTTGGCCCATGCCGTCGAGCGCAACGGCCTGGCCGGGTATCCAGTGGATGCCATCGCGCGAGAACTGCGGGTCCTCGCGGTTGTCATGCCCGAGGTAGACGAGCTGGTCATCGCCGGTGATGACCCCGTGCACGCAGATGCCGGTGCGCACGGTCTTGCCCGACGCTGAGTCGATGAGGTGCACGCGCGAGCGCGGTTGTGCCGACCACACTTGTGCGTCCGTGCGGTAATATGCAGGGCACGTGAGATCATCGGCAGCGACGGCTAAGCGGTCGTCCGAGACGAACCCGACCATTTGGTGCGTGTCGACACCGACGCGCGCGCTCGTGTCGTGAAGCGTTGCGAACGGACGGTCCATCCGGAACAGCGCGATGGTGTTGTTATCGTCGGAGCGCATGCATGCGACGTAGATACCATGCGGCGAGATCGCCATCGGCTGGCAGCGTCTGCGACTATCGAACAGCGGCTTGGTCGAGATGCGGATCTGCGGGCGGTCGCGCGCGATAAGCACGTCGCTTGCCGCATGATGGCGCTGCAGCGCGCCGTCGCGAACGATATCAAAGACGGCCGACGCATCGCCGCTGGACAGATGCGTGACATAGAGCGTGCCGGCGATCGCCGGTGCGTTTGATGGCGGCGGATCCTGCCGATCCGACGCACAGCCCGCGCACGCGACGATCGCAAGCGCGCCGAGTACCCCCAAGGCCGTCTTCATGACGAGTGCGACGTTCTTCGCAGGCGTGTATGACGTTCCTCGGCTCACAGTAAGAGTGTGACCGAGGCACCGCAAGGCACGCTTATTCAGCTTCCGCGCGGCGGATATACGGATTAATACGCGCATAAGGCGCGCTTCACATGAGCTTCACCCTGGCGGCCTACCATGGTCCTCCGCAACGCAGCTTCTGCGCCTGCTCGCCGGCAGACGCATCGGCCGTCGGCGCAGAATGCGCAAGCTTTTGGGCGCGAAACTCTTGAGCGATCGGGATGGATGATGATGACGACTCGCGCGGACGAAAGCTGCTCGGTCTTCTAATCGGCCGCCGCCGTCGGGGCAGACGGCGCGTCGCGCTCGCACGCGCGCTGTCATAACCTCTGGACTGCTCGGACCTACACGGCTGGTCCCGATCCAGAACCGAAGGCTCCCGTCGCACGGCGCGGCGGGAGCCTTGGCGTTTCTTCTGTCAGGTATTAGTGGACGTAGACTCCCGGCGAGGGGACAAAACGGTGCAGGCGGTTATCCCATTCCGGCGGCCACGACTGGCCGCTCATCGCATAGAGTGCAGGGCCGTGCATGCCCACGACGATGCTGGAAGAGACCGCGTTGCGATGCGAACCGGTGAGCCCCGCGTGCAACGGACCAGATCCACCCCACAACGTGAGGCCTTCCGGCGGGGTTTCAAGCGGCTGCGTGAAGTGCCGGCCCCAGCGATCGACGACGACCAATGTCGGCTGGCCATTCGTGCGCGTGAGCAAGATGCTTTCAAGGTTGCCGCCGGGCAGCGTCAACGCGAGCGGAACGTTGCGGTCGCTCCAGCGCACGTCGAGATGCGCGAGTTTGCAGCGTTGATCCCCAAGCTCGTACGAGAAATATGCGATGCCCGGACGGAAACGCGTCATGTATTTCGGCAAGGGTGGACGCAGCGAAACGGCTTTTGGCTCGCGTGCTGTGCCGAGGATCGCGAGTGAATCGCTCTTGACCGAGCCGGAACACGGTCCCATCTGCACGGGGACCACTTCATAGGACTTGCGGGGCGGGTCAGGGCGCATGGCGCAGCCTGTCATAGACAGGAGCGAACAGATCATCAGAGCGCCCACGAACTGCCGCTGCATGCCCTTTAATTATCGGCAATTCAGGGCTGCGGCCCTAGCCGCCGCAACGTCACATGTGCATATCCTTGAGGTTACTGTTCTGCATGAGCTGGATATGGCTGACGAACCCCCGCCACATGTGGTCGCTGACCCCGATCTGGCTGCGGAAGGGATACTGCAACTCGAACAACAGGACGAGGATCGCGACCACCACGATGGTCACGGAGCTGGTCATGAGCAGATGAACGGTCGGATTGGCCAGCCCGAACAACCAGCAAAAGCACACGACGCATATCGCGCCGATGAGCAACACCAGCCACTCAAAGCTTGAGACGCCCGTCAGATTGATGGAGAGCCGGCGCAGGCGCGCGTCGTGGATCGCGGTGAGCTGCGAGAGCGTTTGAGATTGTGCGTTGTTCTCGCGTGCGTCGGCCGGAACGAACATCCCCGCCGCGGTGATCGCATCCATCAAAAGCGCGTCAGCCTCTTTGTCGAAGTTTCCGCTGCGCATGATCGGCCACTCGGTGTCGACCATCAATTCGGCGTAGCGCTGCACGTCTTGACGCACGCGCCGCCGCTCCGGTGTCGGCAATCCGACCGAAACGTGCCACGTGTCCGTCGTCGCTGCGGTTTCTTGCGCGACCAGATCGCGCGCGTCGACGAAATGCTGCCAGACGATAACGGTCAGGAAACCCAGGACCACCGCGTAGAGCGTGCCGACGACGGCGATGATGAACCCGCCGACCTCGTTGTGGCGTACGAAATCCTGGCTGCTGAAATGTCGATGAACAGCGATTTGGCCCGCGCAAGCTAAGCCGGCGCCGACGCAGATAGCGATGACGAGCAGCAAGATCGGAGAAACCGCGTAAAGGCCCATCGCATCTCGCCTTTCAGCACAACCACGAGTGAACCGAATGCCGGCCGGCGGCGTGTCGTGAGTGGACGTCGCGACGCCGCACCTCACCGTGAAAGTTGTAGGAGACTATGGGAGCACCGATACTAGCGGTCCTGCTGGCCGCAGCAAACCCGATATTCGCGAACGTGGGCCCAGCCGATTTCGGCGCGCAACCGTCGATCGCCAGTCACAGCGGCCTCGACGTGCACGTCGCGCCGGTCGACATCCAAACGCAATTCCAAGCCCGGATGCTGGAGCTGTCCGGCTAGATTCCGTGGGGCGCAGCGAGAAGACGCCGCGCATGAACACGGCGTCTTTTTCTTTTCCGTGGCCTCGCCGGAGATTCGTCCATGTCGCTTGAGCTTCTGAGCGCCGTCGCGGCGGTCGGTACGTTTGTCGTCATCGCCGCGACAGCGATCGCGGCGATCGTGCAGCTGCGTCATCTGCGCACCAGCAACCAACTCACCGGGCTGCTTAACATCCTTGGCCGTTCTGAGGATCCGATATTCGCCGAATGGCGCGACGACACGAGAAAGGTCGCGCATGAGCGCTTGAGCGATCCAGAATTTCGCATGAAGCTGGAAGAGGGAGACTACGACCGGCGTACTGCATCGTGGATCCATCTCTACAACTGGTACGATTACGTCGGCAGCTTAGTCAAACAAGGGCTCGTGCCGGAAGAAGCGGTGATGGATGTGTACTCAAACGTGCTTGTCGGCGATTGGAAAACGGGCGAAGACATCATCGCGATCACGAGGCGTCGCAGCGGCCCCGGGATATGGGAGAACTTCGAATATCTCGCCTGGCTTTCGATGAAGTGGCTTGAATTCCACGAGGGTTCGGTGTACCCGCGCGGCGCGCAGCGCTTACCGTTGAAAGATCGGTGGCTTGAAGAAGACCGTCGGCTTTACAGCGAGCAACGAAGCTCATGATCGTGGCATTTCTCGTGGCGGTCGACTTCATGAATTTCGACTATACGAGCTTGCCATGCTCGAGCAACGTGCCGCCGCCCGCACGCGTGCGCAAAGGCAGCTACTCGTACTTTGACCAGAAGATGGGCACCGGTTTCGACGTCAACGTCGAGTCGGTCAAACACGGAAGCCTGCGTGCGGGAACCGAGCAGGCCGTGGTCGTGCTCTCGTGCCAGTTCCCGATCGGCGGCACCGCGGCCGCATACGCCTACGACGTGCATGGCGACAGCGCGACGCTATTGGGCGAAGTGGGTGAAGCGAATTGGGGCGGCGACTGGGGCGCGGGTCCGGACTCGATCCATATCCGCTTCGCGAACGACAAGCTTTATGTGGATTCTTGTAAAGGTGACGACTGCAGGGCGCGCGAGCTGCGAACGTACGTCCTCCGCGGCCAAAAACTGATCAAGATCAGCGCTCAGACCACCCCGAGCGGCCACTAGAAAGGGAGCGTTTCACCAGCAGATAACGTCTGGCCGACAACCGCTCTTGCTTGTCTCCGCTCTCCGATTGGGGGACCTATGCGCGGCCTCATCGCCGCTTTGTCGGCAGCACTTTGCATCCTCGCGACCGGCAATGCGAGCCTCGCCTCAGACACGGTGTGCGATTCGCACGGTTGCATCAAAGTAAGCACGTTTTCGACCAACATCTATAACAAGCTGAACAAGAAAGTCGTCGGTTTCGCGGTCCTCGTCGGCGGCTGGTTCCCGTACTACGGCGGGTGGGCGCGCACGTCGTCCGACTCGCCGAAGACCGCCATGGGCGGCGAGCTGGACACCAATATCGCCAGCGTCAGCAAGGTGCTGACGACGATCGGCGTCCTCCAATCGATGTCGGCACACAAAATCAAGCTCGATGACAAGATCTGGCCCTATCTCTATCCAGATTGGCGCAAGCATGCG
>JAFAKE010000054.1 GCA_019235715.1 Vulcanimicrobiota bacterium | reverse complement strand
CTGCACGAGGCCATCGTCCGTGCCCACCCAGATGACGCTCGCATCGAGCGGTGACGGTGCGATGCTGAGCAGCGTGTCGTAGAACTCGGCGCCGGACACATCGAGCGTGACGTCGCCGCCGGCCGCTTGCTGGTGCGCCGCCTCGTTGCGCGTCAAGTCCGGACTGACCGCTTGCCACGTCCGTCCGTGGTCGCCGCTCTTGAACAGCACGTTGCCGCCGAAATAGGCGATCGTCGGATCGAGCGGCGAGATCGCCAGCGGCGCTTCCCAATTGAAGCGATAGCGCAGACCCGCGAGCCCGGCGCCGTTGGTGTCGCGCGCGTACGGCGAAACGTCGTATGCTTGGCGACTGTCAAGCAGATAAGTCGTGATCTGGCCGGTCAGCACGTTGACGCCGACGTTCCAGACGATGTTCGGGTCGACGCGGTCGGGAATCGTGAACACGCCGTCGCTGTCGTTGCCGACGTCGCGCCAATTAGGCGGGAGAATGCCGAGCGGATCGAGGCTGTCGGTCGGACCGCAGAACGAGTCGTTGTCTTGGAAACCTCCACATACTTGGTACGGATTGCCCTGACTGTAACCAAGGTGATAGATCTGGCCGATCGCGATGTTGAAGCGCCAATCCCAGTTCACGCCGCCATCGACGCTTATCGGCGCGCCGCCGTCATCGCCCTCGATCATGCGCCGGCCATCGCGCGCGATCCACATCGCATGGTGGTCTTGGTGCACGGCGCTCTTGATCTGCGTGAAGGTCGCGCCGCCGTCTTTGGACTCGAACATATCCTCGGAGAGGAAGAACACATGCGCCGCGTTGCGCGGATCGACTTCCAGACGGCTCATGTAGAATGGGCGCTGGTTGAGCGCGCTGTCGCGATTCACGAGCTGCCAGTGATCGCCGCCATCGCGCGAGCGCCAGAGCACACCCTCGCGCGACTCGATCAGCGCGTAGACGACTCGCGCGTCGCTCGGCGCGACTGCAACGCCGATACGGCCCATCTCGCTTGACGGCAATCCATGGCCCGCCAACCGGCGCCAGTGCAAACCGCCGTCGAGCGACTTGTAAAGGCCATCGTCCGCTCCGCCGCTCGTGAACGTCCATGGCTTGCGGCGGAACTGCCACATGCCCGCAAAGACCTCGCGGCAACGAGCATCGCAGGCCAAATCCGCGGCGCCTGTCTGCGCGCCGGCGTACAACGTGCGCCGCCAAGTGGCGCCGCCGTCAGCGGTGACATAGACACCGCGCTCGGTGGAGTCGAGAAAAGGATTGCCGAGCACGCCCGCGATGACGCGATTCGGATCGGAGGGCGAGATCAATATCCGCGACACGATGTAGCTGTCGGCAAGACCGCGATGGCTAAAGGAAGCACCGCCGTCGCGACTGACCCAGATCCCGTCTCCGTAGGACGCGTCGTTGCGCGGCTTGGACTCGCCGGTACCGACCCAGACGATGCGCTTGTCCGAGGCCGCGATCGCCAGCGCGCCGATAGCGGCGACCGGCTGGCGGTCCCAGACGGCGGTCCAGGTGAGCCCGCCATTGTCCGTCCGGAACACGCCGCCGCCGGCCGCGCCGATATAGTAGAGGTAGGGGTCGGCATTCGTTCCAGCAACCGACGTGACACGTCCGCCCGACTGGCCCGGTCCTATTGAACGCCAGTGCAAGTCGCCGGGAACGCCGGCGTCCGCAACTCCGCGTGCCGGGAATGCGACGAGCAAAAACGCGCCCGCGATGAGCGCGCGCACGAACCGAATGCGCGTGATGGATGCCTCCGAGAGCGCGCGTTCTCTCACGGGTTGCGAGTTCCCGCTGAGTTTGTGATGAGAAAGAAGGAGCGAGTCGAGTGGCCGGACTAGCAAACAGCGATATGGACAGTCAGAAGACTATCTCAGGAAAAGCGAACGTGTTCGCGATTCAGCGCGCGGACGAACGCTATTGCGCCGACCACGGCTGGCTCAAGACGTGCCACTCGTTCAGCTTCGCAGAATATTACGATCCGCGCAACCTCAACTGGGGTGCGTTGCGCGTGCTCAACGATGACACCATCGCGCCGTCGAACGGATTTCCTATGCACCCGCATCGCGACATGGAGATCCTCACGTACGTCCTCAGCGGCGCGCTCGAACACAAGGACAGCATGGGCAACGAGGGCATCGTCAAGGCCGGCGGTGTCCAGTACATGAGCGCCGGCACCGGCGTTCGCCACTCGGAAAGCAATCCGAGCAACGACACGCCGCTGCATCTCGTGCAGATGTGGGTGTTACCAGGCCGCAAAGGGACGAAGCCGTCGTACGGGCAGGTCGATTTTACCGACAAAGAGCGTCATAACAAGTGGCTGCTCGTCGCCAGCGGCATGGGCGATCGCGCACCGGTCGCGCTCACGCAAAACGCATCGTTTCGTGTTGCCCGTCTCGACAACGGCGTGCTTGAATATCCGTTTGAAAACGGACGCCTTGGATTTCTTTTCGTTGCGGACGGAAGCGTCGCGGCCAACGGCTCGCGGCTCGACGCAGGCGATGCGCTGCGCACCAGCGGCCTACCGTCGCTCTCGCTGAGCGGTTCGGGCGAAGTGCTGCTCTGGGATGTACCCCCGACGATAGAAGTTCCGATCTAGTCCGAGGCAGCCTTCTATCCGGAAGTCGCTGCCTGCAAGTATTTGCTGGTCGGCGGATGGTCGAGCGCTTGCGCGATCAGCGTCGATGCCGTGACCACGCCGTCCAGCGACACGCCCGTCTGGATACCCATTCCGTCAAGCATGTAGATCAGGTCTTCGGTGGCGAGATTGCCGCTCGCGCCCGGCGCGTAGGGGCATCCGCCTAAACCGGCCGCCGAAGAGTCGAAGATCGAGATCCCGCACTCCAAGCCCGCGAGCACGTTTGCGAGCGCGGTGCCGCGCGTGTCGTGGAAGTGCATCGCAACCCGGCCGATGTCGATGTCCTTCGTCAGCAGCGCCGTCAGCTCGACGACCTGATTGGGCGTCGCGACACCGATCGTGTCGCCGACGCTGATCTCGTCGACGCCGAGCGCGTCAAGGCGCCGCGCGACCTCAACCACCCGTTCGGGCGCGATCTGCTCGTCGAAGGGCGAGCCGAAGCACATCGAGATATAACCGCGCGTCCAAATGCCATCTGCTTTGGCACGCTTGAGCACCGGCACGAAGCGATCGATCGACTCATCGATCGACGCGTTGATGTTGCGCCGGTTGAATTCGTCCGAGGCCGCGGTGAAAACCGCGATAGCCGTGGCGCCTGCCGCCAGCGCGCGCTCGAGACCGCGCTCGTTCGGCACGAGCACCGGATAGCGGACACCGGGCGCACGCCGAACCGTGCGCAGCACCGCGTCTGCGTCAGCGAGTTGCGGAATCGACTTGGCGCTGACGAAGGAGGTCGCTTCGATGACGGGCAGCCCCGCAGACGTGAGCGCATCGATGAAACGGACCTTGACGTCGGTCGCGATCTCGACGCGCTCATTCTGCAAGCCGTCACGCGGCCCGACCTCGACGACCGTGACTCGTCGAGGCGTTGAAGCCAGCACGCCCAAGGCGTTTAGCCCCGCGCGATCCTCACGGATTCATGTAGATGTGCTGGTTCTTGGGCGGCAGGTTCGGATTGCGCCATTTCGTGCCGTCTTCGAACACGATGTGCAGCGGTACGCACTGCGGCAGACCCGTGCCGATCGGGAATGTGCTTGCTGGGATGCCGAATTTATGCTTGATCTCGGCGTGCGGCGAGAACTTGCCGACGTCCCTCACCTCGGCCTTCAGAATACCGTTCGCGATGAGTCCGAACTGTATCTCCGACATCACCTTGGGCGAGATGTTCGTGTAGTCGATGCCGAGCTGCGGGTGTGCCGTCGTCACGGGCGGCTGATAGTAGTTGGCGCCCCACGGGTCGCCCCAGTAACCGCCGCGCCATCCGTATGAGTACCCGGGATAGCCGTACCAACCGCCGCTTTGCTGAATGTTCAGCGCTGCATGGCAAGCGCTGACGTTGACGAGCGCCGATGCGTGCGGCACGTTCGGATGCTGCTGCATCGCGTTCGGAGTGGGTGCTGACGTCGGCTGTCCTTGCGCCGCCGAAGCGACAACACAACAAAGCGACGCAGTCACGAGAGAAAGCGTTAGAACACGCGAGATCTGCATGCGGAAATCTCCTCGATGCGGTCGGCGGGTGAAGATGGTTGTCGTGGGCCCATTCTCACGTGGAATGGGCGAAACCCGCCGTTGCCGTCCCAAGTTTCTCAGCTAGGTTCGATTTCGACGAGCACGGACCCGGCGTCGACGCGATCGCCAGGACGCGCGTTGACGGCGACGACGCGGCCGTCGAACGGAGCGGTGATCGCGTGCTCCATCTTCATCGCTTCGATGACGGCAAGCACTTGATGGGCTTTCACGCTTGCGCCGATTGCGCATGCGACCTTCACGACGGTGCCGGTCATCGGCGCGGTCGCTTGCCCCGAACCCAGGCCAGCTGCCGCGTGCAACCCCGCATGCGCGACATCCTCGAGCCGATCGAGGACGAACGCGCTGCGCCGTGGTGGTGAGCCTATCGCAAGCTCGATGCCATCGGGTGTGCGCCATGCGCGGAACGTGCGCGCGCTATCGTGGTCGCTCGCTTCAAATTCAGCGTTCGGCGAGAGTGCACGGATCGTCGACGCGCCGCGCTCATCGCGCGCCTGCCATCCACCAGCTCTCCAATCGTAGGAAACTTCGATCGGCTTTTGCGTTGCGCCGGAAAAGTTCACAAAACGCGGCTGCGCAGTCGAGCGCCAGCCATCAAGCTCTTGAAGCGCCCCGGCTGCGGCGAGCAGCTCAAGCGGATCCGATGGTTGGCTTGCCGCGCCGTCGAGCGAGTGCGTTTCGAGAAAGTCGGTCGTGGCGTTGCCCGCGCGGAAGTCCGGCTGTGCGATCACACGGCGCAAGAATCCGATATTCGTCGCGACGCCCGCGATGTGGCACTCGTCGAGGGCTGCCTGCAGCCGGCCAAGCGCCTCGTCGCGCGTCCTGCCAAAGGCGATCAGCTTGGCGAGCATCGGATCGTAATCGCTCGTGACCGTCGATCCGGTCTCGATGCCGGAGTCGACGCGAATGCCGGGGCCGCTCGCCAATCGCACATCGAGCAAACGGCCGCTCGAAGGTAAAAATCCCGCCTCAGGATCTTCGGCATACAGTCGCGCCTCGATAGCGTGCCCGCGAGGCGCCACGTCGGCTTGCGCGATGCGCAGCGGCGCGCCGGCGGCGATGGAGAGCTGTTCGCGCACCAGATCGACACCAGTCGTCAGCTCGGTGACCGGATGCTCGACTTGCAAACGTGCGTTGACCTCAAGGAAATAAAATGCGCCGCTTGCGTCGACCATGAATTCGACCGTACCGGCGTTCTCATACGACACCGCTGCCGCGATGCGCAGGGCCGCGTCGCCGAGCTGCTCGCGCAAGCCGGCGCTGACCGCTGGGGACGGCGTTTCCTCAATGATCTTCTGGTGGCGCCGTTGGATCGAGCAGTCCCGCTCGTTGAGATGGATGTAGGTACCGAAGCGGTCTCCGAGTATCTGCACCTCGATGTGGCGCGGCGAACTCAAGTATTTCTCTAAGAAGACCGTGGCGTCGCCGAACGCGGAACGCGCTTCGCGCTGCGCGCTTTCGAGCGCGTCGGAAAATTCGGCGAGATCGCGGACCAGGCGCATGCCCTTGCCGCCGCCGCCGGCCGCGGCTTTGACAAGCACCGGCGTGCCGATGCGTGCGGCCTCTCGCGCATACGCCTGTGCCGAGCGGTCCGCTCCCATGTAACCCGGCACGGTCGGGACACCGGCGGCCTCGGCCGCGCGTTTTGCAGATATCTTGTCGCCGACCGCCTCCATCGCGGCCGCCGACGGTCCGATGAAGGTGAGACCGGCGTCGCGAACCGCGCGCGCAAAATCGGCGTTCTCGGAAAGAAACCCATACCCAGGATGAATCGCATCCGCCTCTGACGCGCGTGCTGCGGCGAGGATCTTGCCGGCGTCGAGATACGATTCGCGCGCCGGCGCCGGACCGATGTGCAGCGCCTCATCGCATTCACGCACGTGCAGCGCGCCCGCGTCGGCAGCGGAGTAGACGGCGATCGTGCGTATCCCCATTGCCCGGCATGTACGCGCGATGCGAACGGCGATTTCGCCGCGGTTCGCGATGAGCAGACGTCGTATCGGCTTTACTGTTTGCGCCACGCAGGCTGGCGCTTTTCGAGGAACGCGCGCAGACCTTCTTGTCCTTCTTCGCTGGTGCGCTGATTCGCCAGGCGGCGGGCTGTCCAGGGCCCGACCTGGTCGGGCGTAAGGCGTGGCACGTTGAGCGCGATCTCCTTGGCGAGGCGGGTCGCCGAAGGTCCGCCACTGAGGATTTCGCCGACGACCGCCTCCACCGCCGCGTCCAGCTGCGCAGCCGCGACGACATCGTGCACGAGGCCGATGCGCTGGGCGCGAGCGGCGTCGAAGCGTTCGCCCGTCGTGAAGAGCGCGCGTGCGTGCGACTCGCCGATCTTGGCGACGACGAACGGCGAGATGACCGCCGGCACGAGCCCGAGCTTGACTTCGGTGAAACCGAACACGGTGTCGTCGGCCGCGACCACGCGATCGCAGGCCGCAAGAATTCCCGCTCCCCCTCCGAGCGCTGCGCCGTGCACGCGCGCGACGACCGGCACCGGACAGCCGTTGACCGCATGCAGCATCCCCGCGAGCTTCATGGAATCTTCGAGGTTCTGGTCCGGCGTCATCGACAGGCTCGCCTGCATGTAATTGACTTCGGCACCGCCGCAGAACATCGGGCCTGCGCCCGCGATCACGACTGCGCGCAGAGCGGCGTCGCGCACGAAGCCTTCGAAGGCCGTGCGAACCGTCGCGATCATTTCCGGGTCGAAGGCGTTGCGCTTGTCGGGCTTGTTGAGCGTCACGCGCGCGACATCGCCGTCGCGGACGATCGCCACCGTATCCATATATAAGCCTAGCCGGCGGCGGCCGCCGCCAGTTTCGCTTTGTCCTTCTTCTTCCGCTCGCCGAGGAAACGGAAGAACTCGCCGCCTTCGCGCAAGCGACGGCGCATCACGCGCGGATCGCGCAGCATGCCGCTGAACAGCGAGAACATCTTGCGCGGCCTGAAGTAGAACGCGCGATAGAACTCGTCGAGCGATTTGTAGATCATCGTCGACGTCAATCCGGGATAATTGAGCATCGCGTTTTGCACGCCGTGCTGGTCCACAAGCTCGCCGGTCTCCATCTGCAGCCATCCGTTTTCGAGCGCTTGCCGGTGCAGCTCCGTGCCCGGATACGGCGCCGCGAGCGAGACCTGAATGGTTTCGGGCTCGACCTCGCAGGCGAAGCGGATGGTCTCTTTCAGCGTTTCAGGCGTTTCGCCCGGCAATCCGACGATGAACGTGCCGTGGATCTTGATGCCGAGCTCGCGCGCGTCGCGCGAAAAACGGCGCGCGATATCGAGGCGGACGCCTTTCTTGATGTTGTTGAGGATCTGCTGATTGCCCGACTCGTAGCCGACGAGCAGCAGACGCAGGCCGTTCTCCTTGAGGACTTCGAGCGTTTTGCGCGGCACGATCGCCTTCGCGTTGCAGGACCACGTGAGTCCAAGCCGGCCCATGACCTTCGCGATCTCCTCGACGCGCGGCAGATTGTCAGTCAGCGTGTCGTCGTCGAAAAAGAATTCGCGCACTTCCGGAAACAGGCGCTTGGCCATCGTCATCTCGGCCTCGACGCTCTCGACGCTGCGTACGCGATAGAGGTGCCCGCCGATGGTCTGCGGCCACAGACAGAACGTGCACTTCGAGCGGCAGCCGCGGCCGGTGTACAGCGAGACGTACGGATGATCGAGATACCCGTTGAAATAAGTTTCGATGTTCAGATCGCGGCGGTACACGGGAAGCACGCTGGGCAGCTCGTCGAAGTTCTCGAGCTTCGGGCGAGGCGCGGTGAACGCGATCGAACCGTTCTCGCGGTATGCGATGCCGAGCACGTCGCGCAGCGGCTTGCGCGCGGCGACGTCGAGGCACGTGAAATCAAATTCACCGACGGCCATCCAGTCGACCGCCGTCGCCGACGTCATCGAAGGCACGGGTCTGACGCCGACATAAGCGCCGACCATGCCGATCGTCACATTCGGGTTCTCGGCCTTGAGCCGCGCCGCGAACTTCGCATCGTTGGAGAACGACGGCGCGCTCGTGTGCAGGACGATGAGCTCGTAGTCTTTTGCGAGCGGCGCGATCTGATCGACGGTGAGGTCGTTCGGCGGCGCATCGATCAGCTTGCTGTCCGGTACCATCGCCGCGGCCTGGGCGAGCCACGTCGGGTACCAAAACGAACGCACTTCGCGGCGCGCCTGATAGCGCGAGCCCGCGCCGCCGTCGAAGCCCTCGAAGCTTGGCGGGTTGATGAACAAACTCTTCATGACGTCTGCCGGCATACGCGCGACTTGAGCGGGTCCCGTCCGACTTCCTGTGTGACGACGAGCGATGGAATCCGAGCGCTACATCCGGAAGACGCCGAAGCGCGTCTGTGGCAACGGCGCGTTCGCGGCTGCGGAAATCCCCAAAGCGAGGACTCGCCTCGTATCCGCCGGATCGATGATGCCGTCATCCCAAAGACGCGCGGTGCTGTGATAGGGATTGCCCTCGGCTTCGTACTTCTCCAGCGTCGGGCGCATGAACGCTTCGCGCTCGGACGCCGACATCGTCTCGCCCTTCTTCTCCATCGCATCGAGCCGCACGGTCAGCAAAACGTTCGCGGCCTGCGCGCCGCCCATCACGGAAATCCGCGCATTCGGCCACATCCACAGCTGGCGGGGTGAGTACGCGCGCCCGCACATGCCATAATTGCCCGCGCCGAACGAGCCGCCGATGATGACCGTGAACTTCGGCACCGCCGCGTTGGCGACGGCCATCACCATCTTCGCACCGTCTTTGGCGATGCCGCCTTCCTCGTACTTTTTGCCGACCATGAAGCCGGTGATGTTCTGCAAGAACACAAGCGGCACGCCGCGCTGGCAGGCGAGCTCGATGAAGTGCGTCGCTTTGAGCGCGCTCTCGGAGAAAAGGATGCCGTTGTTGGCCAGGATTGCGACCGGGTTGCCTTCGATGTGCGCGAAGCCGCAGACCAGCGTCTCGCCATAGAGCGCTTTGAACTCATGGAATTCGCTTGCGTCGACGATGCGCGCGATCACGTCGCGCACCTCGTACGGCTTGCGCCAATCGCGCTGCACGATGCCGTACAGCTCGCGCGGATCGTGTTTCGGCGGCCGCGCTTCTTGGCGTGGCCATGGCCAGCATTTGCGCCGATTGAGGTTGGCGACGATCTCGCGGCAAATCGCGAGCGCATGGCGGTCGTTGAGCGCGTAGTGGTCGGTAACGCCTGAGATGCGCGAATGGACGTCGGCACCGCCCAGCTCTTCAGCGCTCACCACTTCACCGGTGGCTGCTTTCACAAGCGGCGGACCGCCCAAAAAGATCGTGCCCTCGCCTTTGACGATCACCGTCTCATCTGACATCGCCGGAACGTACGCGCCGCCGGCGGTGCAGGATCCCATCACCGCCGCGATCTGCGGGATGCGTTTGCTCGACATCTGCGCTTGATTATAGAAGATGCGCCCGAAGTGATCGCGGTCGGGAAATACTTGGTCCTGCAGCGGCAGATATGCGCCGCCGGAATCGACCAGATAGACGCACGGCAGATGGTTTTGTTCGGCGATCTCCTGCGCGCGCAGATGCTTCTTGACCGTGACCGGGAAGTACGTGCCGCCTTTGACCGTCGCGTCGTTGGCGACGATGATGCATTCGACGCCTTCGATCGTGCCAAGCCCGGTGACGATGCCGGCGCTCGGCGCTTCGCCGCCGTACATATCCCAGGCCGCAAGCGGCGAGAATTCGACGAAGGGCGAGCCCGCATCGAGCAAGAGCGCGATGCGCTCGCGTGCGGGAAGTTTGCCGCGCGCCACGTGTTTGGCGAGCGCCTCCGCGCCGCCGCCGCGCGCGACCTGCGCATGGCGCGCGGAGAGATCTTCGAGCAACGAGATGAAGTAGTCGCGATTCGCGGCGAATTCGGACGACGCGCTGTCGACGCGCGATTCTATGACGGCCATCGTGCGCAAGCACTGTTAACTTTCGCAAGGGACGGCGCCTGCCCGGGGCCAACGAGCGACGCGACAGCATGCCAAGCATTTTCGAGTGCGTTCCCAACGTCTCGGAGGGGCGTCGTTCCGACGTGATCGGTTCGATCGCGCGTGCAGCCGCCGGCGCAGACGTCGTGCTGGTAGACACGCAGAGCGATGCCGCGCACAACCGCACGGTGTACACGTTGGTCGGCAGCGGCGAAGGCGTGCTCGGCGCGGCGGTGCGGCTCGCCGGCGCCGCCGTCGAACAGATCGACCTGCGCGCGCACAAGGGCGAGCATCCGCGCATGGGCGCAGTCGATGTCATCCCGTTCATCCCCGTGAGCGGCGCGACGATGGACGACGCGGTCGCGCTCGCGCGCGCGTGCGCTGCGCAGGTGTGGCAGCGTTATCGCTTGCCGTCGTATTTCTACGAATTCGCGGCGACATCGGCTGAACGCCGCGATCTCTCAGCGCTGCGCAAGGGGCAATTCGAAGGCTTGCTCGAGGCGGTCAAGGAGCCGGCGCGCCACCCCGACACCGGTGAGCGCGCGCTGCATCCGAGTGCCGGCATCGTCGCGATCGGCGCGCGCAATTTTTTGATCGCGTTCAACGTCAATCTGGCGACCTCCGATCTTGGTCTCGCCGAGCGCCTTGCGCTGGCGGTGCGCCGGCGCAGCGGCGGCCTGCTCGGCATCAAAGCGCTCGGTTTCGCCCTTTCGGAGACGGTCGTACAGGTATCGATGAACGTCGTAGACGTCAATGCGATTCCGCTGTATCGCGTCACCGAACTCATCCGCCGGGAAGCCGCGGCCGCAGGCGTCGCGGTGTGCGGCTGTGAGCTGGTAGGACTTGCCCCGCTTTCGGCGATCGCCGCATCCGCGGCGTACTATTTACACATTGACGGCATCGACGCTGACGCCGTGACGTGGTAAGCCGTCCGTCGAGCGCCTCGTACGCGATCGTCAACGCCACGCTGCTCACGATGGCGCCGCTATCTGCGCGTGCGACCGGCGATGCGCGCGTCGGTGAAGACGATCTCGGCATCGTCCGCGACGCGACGATCGTCGTCCGTGACGGCGTCATCGCCGAAATAGGCGGCGCAGACACCGAATCGTCGCGCTCAAGTCTCTCCAAACTTGAAGTTCACGATGCGCGCGATGCAGTGGTCATGCCCGGGTTGGTCGATGCGCATACGCACGCGCTGTTCGCCGGCGACCGCGTCGCCGATTTTGAAGCGCTGGCTCAAGGCGCAAAGCCACGGCTAGGTATTGCGTACACCGTGGAACAGACGCGCCAGCTCGACCGGCGTGCGCTCGTCGCGCTGGGACGCGAACGGTTGGCCGCGATGCTCTTGCATGGGACGACCACCGTCGAGATCAAGAGCGGATACGCGCTCACCGCCGATGGGGAAGTGACGCTCGTGCGCGCGCTGGCGGATCTTGATGCAGCGTCCGATTTACCGCACGTGATCGCGACGTTCTGCGGCGCGCATGCGCTGCCGCCGGAATTCGCGTCGTATGATGCCTTCGGCGACGAGCTTGTTGAGCGCATCCTTCCGGCGGTCGCGGCGCTCGGGATCGCGCGCTTTGCGGACGCATTTTGCGAGCGCGGATATTTCAGCGTCGAGCAAAGCCGCCGATTCCTTGCAGCCTGCAAGGCGCGCGGCATGCAGCTGCGCATTCACGCCGACGAGCTCGCGCCCAGCGGCGGCGCTCAGCTGGCCGCGCAGCTGGGCTGCGTCAGCGCGGACCATCTGAACTTCGCCGATGACGCCGACGTCCGTGCGCTGCGCGCCGCCGGCTCGATCGCAGTGCTCTGCCCGGCGACCGCGCAATATTTAGGGCTGGAGCGCTTTGCGCCGGCGCGCGCTCTCATCGAAGGCGGCGTACCAGTCGCGCTTGCGACCGACTTCAATCCAGGCACGTGTCCGTGTTTCAGCTTGCAGGAGGTCGCGCATATCGCGCGGCGCCGGCTGCGCATGAGCGCCGCCGAGACGATCGCCGCGGTCACGACGATCGCAGCGCGTTCGCTTGAATCGAATGCGGTGGCGGGCTGCATCGCTGCAAACCGGCCGGCAGACATCGTAATATTAAATACGTCGGATTATCGTGAGTTCGGATACTATTTCGGCGTCAATCTTGTCCGATGGGCTTCCCCTGGGGCCAGAGCGGGTGTTTGATCTGTTTAAGAGCTGGTTAAGCGGGGTATAAATGCGCCGTGCGTGACGCCGGTCAAGACGGTTTTCATGCGCTTTATCCAAGCGCGTACCGCTCCGTTGCGCAAGCGCGCCACGCAGTAGCCGACTACGCGATCGACTGCGGTTTCGATTTCGCGGACGTATCCGACATTTCGCTCGCGGTCGGGGAAGCGCTCAACAACGCCACGGAGCACGGCCACAGTGCAGACGAACAATTCGGTCTTGCCTGCTCCTTCGATGGGGTCGACCTGGTGATCAAGGTCTCCGACCGCGGCGCCGGCTTCGACGTCAGGAAACTGCTCGGCAAGTTCGAGCCGCCTTCGCCGGATCGCGGCATGGGAATCCTGTTGATGCGCACGCTGATGGACAGCGTGGAACACGACTGCAGTAGAGGCGGGACCACGGTCACGCTGACGAAGCGACGCCGCCTGCACTAGCGTTACGGTATCGCGGCCTCGAAACGCCGGCGAAATGCGTCGGGCGATAGACCGGCGATCTTAGCCAACTCGCCGAGCCGCGGCTCCTTGAAGTCCTCAGGTTCCAGCCGGATCATATACTTGCGGCCGACTTCGTAGCTCTCGGTGTCGGTGTCGACGACGCGCACGCGGATGCGCCCGGTCCCCGGGTCCACCAGGTCGTCGAGCGTGACCGGCGCGACTTTTCCACCGCGCAGTGCGATCATCGCACCCGAGCCGCCGGTCATGAGATAGCGCACCGCGCCATAACCGAGCGTGCGCGTGTACTCCACGTCGAACGCGACCGGTTTCGCGCAGCGCAGCTCGTAACCGATCTCTTTCTTGATCACCGTCGCTTTGAAGCCGAGCGCGTCGAGACGTTGGCGCACGAAGCCACGCACGGCGTCGCCGACGTCGAGATCGCTGATGCGGATGTGCCCGTATTCGTCGCGCGGCACATCCTTAAGGCCCGCGAGCGTATGCTCGTCGAGTCGCTCGACGACGCCTTCCGCGACGATTGCGACGCCGTGGTCGTGCCCCATCCAGCGCCGCTTGATCATCGCGCCGATGATGATGTCGGCGACTTGCTCGAGCGAGATGCTCGCGTCGCGGAATTCTTCGGGAATGATCGCGAGCGTGCCGCCGGCCGCCTTGCAGATCGCAAGCGCGAGCGCGCCGGATTTGCGGCCCATGCACACGGCCGCGTACCAGCGCGTCGTCGTCTTGGCATCTTCCATCAAGCTTTCGACGATGCCCGAACCGATGGCGCGCGCGGTCTCGAAGCCGAACGTCGGCATGTTGTCCGGCAAGGGCAGATCGTTGTCGATCGTCTTGGGCACGGTCGCGACGTGGATCGATCCTGCCGCTGCATCGGCGATCTTGGCCGCGCCGAACGTCGTATCGTCACCGCCGATGCAGAGCAGATGCGTCACACCGAGCCGTTTGAGCGCCGCAACACAATTGGCTGGGCCATCTTGCGCCTTCGCCGGGTTGGTACGCGACGTGCGCAGCAGTGAGCCGCCCGTCCAATGGATGCGGCTCACGTCTTCGATATGCAGGTCGGTGACGTGCGATGAATCGCCCTGCGCGAGCCATTGATAGCCGTCGTAGATGCCGATGACGCGGCAGCCTTCATTGACGGCTTCGATCGTGGCGGCGGCGATCACGCCATTGATGCCCGGTGCCGGACCACCGCCGACGAGAATGGCGAGCGTGCGGCTGTCTGGGGTCATCGGTCTCAAGTACCCCGTTTCATCTCGTTCATGCGCGGTACACTGGCCGGGTAATTCCCATTCGGATAACGCTCGATCCATTGTCGCGCGCGCACGGCGATGTATTCGAAATTCTCGAACGAGGCGAGGCCGAAGCGTTCGCGCATGGACATGATGGCCGGTTCGAGGTCGTTCCATGCGCGAATCGCCTGCGGGGCAGCGACGTCGAGCCACGGGCGAGCGTCCACCAAATCGTATTTCATGTACGCGCCGATCTGCTCCCAATAGTCCGCGACGAGCAGCTCTGGATGTTCGTCACGCGAGACGCCTGGCTCGCGGAATTGTGCCAGGAACGCCGGATCTTTGAGTTTTGGCTGCAGTTCGGTGTGCGTGTAGCTGATGTGGCTCTGCATATCGGGCTTATCCCACATCTGCATGAACGTCAAAAGCGCGTTAAGCTGATTGCCCGCGCGCAGATGGCGGAGTTGGATGAGCGCGGCGATCGCAGTTGCGGCGATCACTGCAAATGTCGCGCCGGCGAAGATCGTGTTCCATACCTCAAGCGCCATTCGGCTTCGGGTCCTCGGGGTACGGATCGATAACGGGCAAATGCGGCGTGTTGCTGGGGAAAATACCGCCTGGGTGACGCTCTTCCCACAGTATCGAGCGCGATACGAGGTATTCGAAATTATCGTAAGCGGTTGGGCCGCGTACGCCACGGAGAATCGCGATCAGCGGCATGCAGTGCTGCCACGCGCGCACCGCAACGGGTCCTCCGGACTCCATCACCGCGTCTTCTTGGAAGTAGCCAAGCTTGACAAGCATGCCGAGCGATTCCCAAAAATCGAGATACTGGATCTCCGGGTGCGCGATCGGGTCTATTCGTCCGGACCTCAACATCTGCCGGTATGCCGGGTCCTCGAGTTTGCGCTCGAGGTCGCCGTTGAAGACATGATTGGCGATCTCGCGGGCCGCTGGGCTCGCCCAGCGATCCATGAAACCGGTGAAGCCGACGATCGTGTTGCTCGAACGCATATGGCGCAACTGGATGACCGCGGCGATCGCCGACGCAGCGATGACGAGCAGCGTGGCGAACGTCGAAAGCGCGGAGATCTCTTCCCAGTTCACGATCGATCCTTAGTCTGTCGTGTCGGCGGTGGGGGCAGGCGCAAGCGTTGCGCGCCGGATGGATATGCTCCGAGCGGGTGCGCGGTTTGCCACTCCTTGCTCAAAGCGGCGAGATACTCGAAGTTCTCGTACAGCGAGGGACCTTCAGCCTGGCGCAAGATCGCGATTGTAGGTCCCAGATTATCCCATTGCCGGCTGATGGCGCCGCTTGCGATGTCGAGCAACGGGTCTCGCGAAATAAGACGATACTTGACCATAGTGCCGATCTGTTCCCAGATGTCGCATAAAAAGATCTCTGGATGGGTTGCGCGGTTTCGCCTGCTCTTGAGCAGCGAAGCTGCGTACTCCGCCCGTTCGACCTTCGTGGGAAGCTCCGCCATCACGTAATGATCCGCGGCGCTCATCTCTGGTGTATCCCAGCGCTCGTTGATCGCAAGCATGGCCTGCAATTGGTTGCTCGACTGAAGGTGGCGCAATTGGATGATCGCCGCAATCGCGGTCGCAGCGATGACGACGAACGTCGCGACCGATGCGATCGCGCTGATCAGCTCCGGTGACACGACGCCCTGCTAGCACATAGAGCCGGCATACGTGCCGGCTCTATGCGGTGAGAATCGCGGACGTCCCTGCGCGCGGCTAGCCGCTCGCCGGGCCGGTCTCCGTCGGTTCTGGCGCCGGCGGTTTGAGCGGCTCGCCGATCTTGCGGAAGACCGTCTTATCGTCTTGCACGTCGAGCAGGATGTGATCGCCGACTTTGAACGTGCCGTGCAGCAGCTCTTCGGACAGCGGATCTTCGACCAGCCTGCCGATCGCGCGCCGCAGCGGCCGAGCACCGAAGGCCGGATCCCAGCCTTCTTTGGCGATCAGCTCGCGCGCCGCGTCGCTCGCCTCGAGCGTCATGTGCTGGTTTTCCAGCTCCTTGACGACCTTGGCCAGTTCGAGCGCCACGATCTGCTTGATCTGATCCAGATCGAGCGAGTGGAACACGACGACTTCGTCGACGCGGTTGAGGAACTCGGGCCGGAAGATGTGCTTGACCTCCTCCAGGATCTTGTTCTTCATGCGCTCGTAGCGCACCGACGCGGAGCCTTCTTCCTTGACCGGACGGAAGCCGATGTCGCTGCTGCGCGCGATACCCGTCGCGCCTATGTTGCTGGTCATGATGATGAGCGTGTTCTTGAAGTCGACGGCGCGGCCCTGAGAGTCGGTGAGCCGTCCATCTTCAAGCACCTGCAGCAGCAAGTTGAAGACATCCGGATGTGCTTTTTCGATCTCGTCGAGCAGCACGACCGAATACGGCCGCCGGCGCACGGCTTCGGTGAGCTGTCCGCCCTCTTCGTAGCCCACGTAGCCGGGCGGTGCGCCGACCAGCCGCGACACGGAGTATTTCTCCATGTACTCGGACATGTCGATGCGCACCATCGACTCCGAATCGTCGAACATGAACTCGGCGAGCGTGCGTGCGAGTTCGGTCTTGCCCACACCCGTCGGTCCGAGGAAGATGAACGAACCGATCGGCCGCTTGGGATTCTTCAGGCCGGCACGCGCACGACGGATGGCACGCGAGATGACCTTGATCGCTTCGTCCTGGCCGACGATGCGCTTGTGCAGCGCCTCGTCCATGTTGAGCAGCTTGGCGGTCTCTTCTTCTTTGAGCTTGCTGACCGGAATGCGCGTCCACGTGGAGACGATGTGCGCGATCTCCTCGGGCCCGACCGTATTGGTCTTCTCACCGCGGGCGTTACGCTTTTCGATCCACTCCGCTTCCATCGTCGCCTTCTTGGCGCGCAGCTTCTCCTCGCGGTCGCGGATCTGTGCCGCCTTTTCGAACTCTTGCGCTTTGATGGCGGCTTCTTTCTCAGCCTTGACCTTGCGGATCTCGACTTCGACCTCGCGGATGTCGGGCGGCAGCGATGTTGATTGCAGCCGTACGCGCGACGCCGCCTCGTCCATCAGGTCGACGGCCTTGTCGGGCAAGAAGCGGTCAGAAATGTAACGTGAAGACAGCCGCGCCGCCGCTTCGAGCGCCTCGTCGGAGATCTTGACGCGATGGTGCGCCTCGTAGCGGTCGCGCAAGCCCTTGAGGATTTCGACGGTTTCGTCGACCGAGGGCTCACCGACCATGATCGATTGGAAGCGGCGCTCGAGCGCCGAGTCTTTTTCGATGTGTTTGCGGAATTCGTTGAGCGTCGTCGCGCCGATGCACTGCAGTTCGCCGCGCGCGAGCGCCGGCTTGATGATATTGCTGGCGTCGATCGCACCCTCGGCGGCACCCGCTCCGACCAGCGTGTGCAGCTCGTCGATGAACAGGATGATCTCGCCGCTGGCGCCGCGGATCTCGTCCATGACGCGCTTCATGCGCTCTTCGAACTCGCCGCGGTACTTGGTGCCCGCGACCAGTCCGGCAAGGTCGAGCGTGATGACGCGCTTGTCGCGCAGCAGCTCGGGCACGTCGCCGTTGATGACGCGTTGCGCCAGGCCTTCAGCGATCGCCGTCTTGCCGACTCCGGGCTCGCCGATCAGCGCCGGATTGTTCTTCGTGCGCCGCGAGAGGATTTGCACGACGCGTTCGATCTCGGTGTTGCGCCCGATGACCGGATCGAGCTTGCCCTCGCGGGCGAGCTGCGTCAGGTCGCGGCCGTACGCGTCCAGCGTCGGCGTCTTGCTCTTGCCTTTGGACGCGGTTTGCGTCTGAGTCTCGGCACCGAGCAGCGACGTGGTCTGCACGCGCACTTTCGCCGGATCGACTCCCAAGTTGGTCAGCACGCGCGCGGCGACGCCCTCCCCCTCGCGGATGAGCCCAAGCAAGAGGTGCTCCGTGCCGATGTAGTTGTGGTTGAGCTGACGCGCTTCTTCGAAAGCCAGTTCGATGACGCGTTTGGCCCGCGGGGTGAACACCATTTCCTGTTGCACGGTCTGGCCGCCGCGCCCGACGATCGCCTCGACTTCGGCTCGAACCTTCGCCAGGTTGACTCCTAGAGTTTCCAACACTTTGGCGGCCAGGCTCTCGCCTTCGCTGATGATGCCGAGCAGGATGTGTTCCGTTCCTATGTAGTTGTTGCCGAGCCGCTGCGCTTCTTCTTGCGCCAGCACGATGCTGCGGCGCGCGCGCTCGGTGAACGGTTCCCACATTGACATTAGCTTCTATCTTCTCCAGTGGCCGCTGCCGAGCGGCCCATCCTTTGGCAGGCTGATACACGTGTTCGACGCGGCGCGCCGCATACGCTTCTTTATAGTATATCCTCGGAAAGTCTAGGAAAAAACAAAGCCCCAAGGGCTTCTCGGTCTTCGCTGTACTGGAGCCCGCCAAAAACGGCGGGAATCTCATCGGCTTTCGCTTGATCAGGTCTTGCCTGATCGCTACGCCCGGGTTGCACAATCCGGATGCGGTCGGTGCTCAGCCGTCCGCTCGCCGATCGGTACGCTACAGAGCGGCCCCTTGAGGCTTACACGGATAATACGCCGCTGTTCTCACAGTGTCAAGGCGACGCGCACCGGAAATCCGAGAAGTTTTCAAGAACTTTGCCGTATGCCGGAATCCGATCACTTCGTCGCGCTCGGCTTGGGCTCAAATCTCGGCGACCGCGAGGCGAATCTCGCGCGCGCGCTGGCCGCGCTGCGAGAAGTTATCCACATCGAACGCATCTCGCCGGTGTACGAGACGAGGCCGGTCGGTTTCGCGCAGCAGCCTGAATTTCTCAACTGCGCGTGCAGCGGGCGTACGGCGCTCGCGCCGCGCGATCTGCGCCGTGCGCTGGCCGCCATCGAGCGACGCGTTGGCCGCGCAGTTTCGTTTCCAATGGGGCCACGCGCCATCGACCTCGACATACTCGTGTACGACGACCTGGTGATGAACGACGACGAGCTGACCATCCCGCATCCGCGCATGCGCGAGCGCGCGTTTGTGTTAGCGCCGCTGCGCGATATCGCGCCGGCGCTCGTCGAACCGGTTTCCGGCCGCACGATCGCGCGCCTCGCGGCGGATGTCGACATGTCCGGCGTGCGCAAGTGCGAAGGCGGCTTGGTCACGCGCATCCGCCGCGATGTCCAAGAGATGCGTCCGCAAGTCCCGTTGGCGCTCAACCGCGCGGGCGTAACCGGCGTCAAGACGACGGTTTCCTTGCCGCTGCCCGCCGGCCGTCAAAGCGTGATCGCGGTGCTCGACGTGTTCGCCGATCTCGATGCCGAGCACAGCGGCGTGCACATGTCGCGCTTTTCGCAGGACCTGGAAGACGCGCTTTTCGAGCTCGCGCGCCAAGCCGATGGCGGGCTCGAGGCGCTTTCTCTTGCAGTCGCGCGCCGCGTCGTCGAAAGTCAGCGCGCCGAGGTCGCGCACGTCGACCTGCGCGCCGAGTTCTCATTGCCGCGGCATACGCCGGCGAGCGGCATTCCCACGAACGAGTATTACACCGCGCTCGCGACAGCGGTGGTTGCGCCCGACTTCGCGCGCAGCGTCGGCGGCGTTGAAGCCGAAGGTATCACCGCCTGCCCGTGCGCGCAGTCCATGGTCGCGGAAACGTCACGCGAGCGCCTCGCCGCCGCAGGCTTCACTCCAGAGCAGATCGAGACGGTGCTATCGACCGTGCCGATCGCGACGCACAACCAGCGCGGACGCGGCACGTTGCTGATCGGCGGGGCGAATAGCCTTCCACTGCCGACGATGGTCGCGATCGTCGAGCAATCGATGTCCTCTGAGACGTACGACTTGCTCAAGCGGCCGGATGAGCTGTTCGTGGTGAACAAGGCGCACAGCGCGCCACGCTTCGTCGAAGACGTGGTTCGCGAGATGCTGCGTTACGCGCACGACGCGCTTGCGGAAGCTCCGGACGACGCGTTTGTGTTCGCGCGTCAGCTCAATTACGAGAGCATCCACAAGCACGACGCCGTAGCTGAATCCTGCGCGCTGCTGGGGGAGTTGCGCCGGGAGCTGGCGGGTGAGACGGGTGTCTCGCACACCTCGATCGAACAATGGCTCTATAGGAAAGCCATAGCTCGAACGCGAGGCTAGCGATGTGGGATTGGGAACGCGCTTCAGTTCCCTACCGGCCGATCTACCGGCGCCGGCTCCTGCGCAAACGTGTGCTCACGCTGCTAATCGTAGCGCTTGTCGCCGTTCCATATTATCTCTATCATCACCAGCGCGCGGTCGAACCGGTCGGCGCGCGGGTCTTTGACCAGGTCGTTTCGACCGTGGCGGTGCGCTATTTCGACCGCGACTATCATGGAGTCGCGTGGCGCGGCGTCGCCGAGCGATATCGGTCGAGCGTCGTCAACGCCCCGACTGTCCAAGCGCGCTACGCGGCGCTGCGTTCCATGATCGCGCTGCTGCACGACAGCCATACGGCGGTGTACTCACCCGACGACTTGCAACCGCGCCGCGATGAACGCCATCACGAAGTGTTCGGCATGTCTCCAGATGCCACGGCCGATGGGCCATCCGTGGATTGGCGCACGATCAAGCCGGGCATTGGGTATTTGCGCATCGCTTCATTCCCGGATGCGATGAACGATGTGGTCGCATGGGCCATGAGCGATCTCGCGCGCGACCGCGCGCTCATCTTGGATCTACGCGGCAATCCTGGCGGCTT
>JAFAKE010000026.1 GCA_019235715.1 Vulcanimicrobiota bacterium | reverse complement strand
GCGGAAACGGACTTCGTCACCGGGCGCGAACAGCGCCGGGGCTTCGCGCGCGGCATCGAATAACGGCGCGTGCGTCGTGCCGAGCAAACGCCACCCGCCGGGCGACGAGCGCGGGTAGATCCCGCACTGGCCGCCCGCGATCGCGACGCTCCCGGGCGGCACTCGATCGCGCGGCGACGCCAAGCGCGGCACGGAAAGCGCCTGCGGCAAGCCGAGAAGGTATGGAAAGCCCGCGAGAAAGCCGAGGAACGCGACGCGAAAACGCACCGCGCAGAGCGCTCTGATGTACTCGTCGCTGCTCAGGCGTACGATGCGAGCGGTCTCCTCCAGATCCACGCCGCGCTCGCCACCGAAGAGCACGCCGACCGTGATGCGCCGCGGGCGTAACTCGATGCTGCGCCCGCCGTCTTCGACCGCTCCGTGCAGCGTCGCGAGCGCGATCGCGAGGTCGAGCTCGCGCGGATCGAAGCGCACGAGCACGGATGCATATGCCGGCACGATGTCGAGCGCCTTTGCGCCGAAGCGCTCGCGCGCCAGCGCGCTGACCTGCCAGACGCGCTCTAGTGTCGGCTCGTCGATGCGCTCCCCCAGGACTGCGATCACCGCGCTGTCGCCGCACGGCGCGACGCTCACCGCGTCCAAGGCCGAATGAGTTCTACTGCCGCCATGCCGAAAGCAATCCGCCCATGGCAACGTTGCACTTCTCTCCACGTCCAAACCGCGCGTCTGAGATCCGCTGGCGCCCGTGGGGCGCCGAGGCGTTCGCTCAGGCGCAAGCGGAAGGCAAGCCGCTGCTGCTTGCGATCTCCGCCGTCTGGTGTCACTGGTGCCACGTGATGGACGAGACCTCGTATTCTGATCCCGGGGTCATCGAGCTCATCAACGAACGCTTCGTACCCGTGCGGGTCGATAACGATCAGCGGCCCGACGTGAACGCGCGCTACAATATGGGCGGGTGGCCGTCCACCGCCATCCTTTCGCCTGAGGGCGAGATTTTGCGAGGGGGCACGTACTTACCGCCTGAAAACATGCTGCCGTTCCTCCAGCAGGTGAGCGACCTGTACGCCGATCCGGCAAACCGCCTCGAGTTCGCGCGCCGCATCGCCGAGGTCAAGGCGAAACGCGCAGCGGCGAAGAGCGAACCAGGCGGCGCCCTGGATTCCAATGCGCCCGCTGCGGTGGTCGAGGCCGCATCAGAAGCCTTCGATGACGACTTCGGCGGCTTCGGCAGCGAGCCGAAGTTCCCGCACGTCGACCTGCTGCATCTGCTGCTCGATGTGTATGCGCGCTCGGGCGGCGGGCGCGTCCAGACCATGGTGCAGATGACCCTGCGCGGTATGGCGGGCGGCGGCATGTACGACCATGTGGAGGGCGGCTTCTTCCGCTACTCGACGACCCGCGATTTCAGCGTCCCACATTTCGAGAAGATGCTGGAAGATCTATGCGGCGAGCTGCACGCGTGCGCGCGCGCGTCGGTGCTGTTCGGCGATGAGGCATTGGGACGCATCGCCATCGACACGAAACGCTACATGGATGCGGTGCTCTGGCAGCCGTCTCGGCACGGATACGGCGGTAGCCAAGATGCGGACGAGACTTATTACGGACTCGGCAAGGACGGACGTGCGAATGCGGAGGCGCCCTACGTCGATCCTATCATTTATACATCATGGAACGCGCAAGCCGCGCTTGCACTCATCGAAAGCGGGCCGCTCCTTGGCGAACAAGGACTGGACGCGCACGAATGGACGGCTCGCGGTCTTGAGATCCTTGACATGCTGTGGTCGACGATGCTCGTCGACGGGCTCATGACACGGTTCTTCGATGGAGCGCCGCAAGTCCGCGGGCTGCTTGGCGATCAAGCGTGGAGCGCGTGGGCCGCGTTAGGCGCGCTCGGCGCGACCGGCGACCGGAAATGGCTCGACCGCGCCGCCGCTTTGATGAAAGCGATCGATCCGCTGTACGACGACGCATCTGAGACCTATCGCGATCGGCTCGCCGAAGACGATCCGGGACGCCTCGCCGACCCCGTTGCGCCGCTTCCGGAGAACGCGCTCGTGGCGCGGGTGCTGCTCGCGCTCGCTGCGATCAGCGGCGATGAGCAGGCGGCCGTGCGAGCGAGCTCGCTGCTCGCCCGCCTTGCGAAAGCCGCGTCGCGCGTGGGAATTTTTGGCGCTACCTACGCAAGCGCCGTCCTCGACCTTGAAGATCCGCCATTCGAGATCAAAATGGAAGGCGACGCGCTCGATGCACGCGCGCGCGAAATGCGGGACCAGTTGGCGCGCATCGCGTCGCCGCCACTGCGCATCGTTCCAGCGCAGCCGGCAGATGCGGAAACACACGCGGCGAGCAGCTGCAACGGCGCGCCGCTCGCTCTCGTGTGCCGGAAGTCGACATGTTTCGCACGCGCGAGCGACGCGGCGGAAGTTCTGGCCGCCATCGCGCGTGCGCGATCGGCTGCCCCTTAATCAACATCGTCCCGCGCTCGCGACGCTCGGCGAAAAATTTTTTTTCTATTCTGTTTCGGCAAGACGAGGAAAAATCCGAGCGCATGGCCGAACCCGGCTCACTTCGCACAACCGACGTCGGCCTACACTCGGTTGTGTTCCATCTTCTTCAAACATCTTCCGGAGGCGCGCCGTGCTGCAAGAGTTGCGAATCGACGTCGACGTCAACGACATTCGCTGCGCGATACGCGAGCGGTTGCGCGAATACGATGACGGCGGACGCGAGGCGCGCACGAATGCAGAGCGTGCAGACAACGCATGGCGCGTCGTGCAGAATCTTTTGGCGGAAGAACTCGCAGAGCTCAACGACGGGCTGGCGATCGAAGCGAAGATCACCGAAAAGGATCGCCTCGCGTTGCCGGACGGCAGCCAAGCTATCGACATCGTCTACCGCGATCAGAAGTTCTCGATCGTGCGCCCCAAGGACAAGCGCCACCTATCCTTGGTCGACCCCTCGGCCGGCCATCTGCCCATCGAGAACCTGGGCAGCAAGCTGTTCGTGGCCGGCGAGCCTATCGCGGCGGGCCTGCTGCGGGCGATCAACCGCCTGGTGGAACGGGCGACGGCGGGCGTCAACAGCCACCCCAAGAACGATCACCACTACATGGCCCTGGAGCTGCCTGCGTCGAGCGCCGCGAAAATCGAGGCCGCCCTCAACCTCGCGCGCGATAACGGCTACCGCTTCGTCGAGTCATACCGCGGCCAGGCGAAAACGCGCCGCGTGTTCCTCTTCGAACGCCTCGAATAGCGTTCTGCGGAAGCGGTAGTCGCTTCGCCATACCGCGCGCTAAACGACAAACATTCGGCAACATTTGGCCGTTATGAGAAACTGCCGAAGCATCATCGGTTGACTCGAGGGGCGCGAGCGAGCGAGAGCCGAAAGTCGAACCCTCTGAGGCGGCGAAAGCCGCCGAAGGAGCGACGAAGTCAAAAACTCCCGAAGCTTCGTCGCGCGGTGAGACGCCGGGCTCGCGTCGCTCGCGCTTTTCGCGCGAGCAGGTTATGAACGCGGCGTGACGTTCTTGATCGACGCCGGTCCGGAGGGCGGGCGCCACGATGTCGCACCGGGGTCGGTGCCGACATCGGCTTGATGCTCGCGCACGATTGCGGCCGGGCACAGCTTGACGAAGAGCGTGACCAGCAGCATGAGCAACGCGATGTCGTCGACGGCGCCGAGCACGGGAATGTCGCCGAGCAAATCGGCCGGTGAGATGACCACGATTGCGGCGCCTGCCGCCGCGAGTTTGAGCAGCGGCGAGATGCGCGTGTCGAGGAAGAGGCGTGAAGCGAGGAGCGCGGTTTTCGGGAACTGCAGCGCCCAGCGTGCAGCCGAGACTAAGGTTAAAGCCATGATGGTAAGAGGGACCCTCCGCTTCCATTATACCGCATAAAGCCTGAGGATGTTACGGGACGACGACGGAGAGCTGCATGAAATACGACGCGATCATCATCGGAGCAGGACACAACGGGCTGGTCACCGCCTGCTACCTCGCCAAAGCCGGCCGCAAAGTGCTCGTGCTGGAACGCCGCTACATCGTCGGCGGCGCTTGCGTGACCGAGGAGACGGTTCCCGGCTTCAAGTTCTCCACCGCCGCCTACGTCAACAGCCTTTTCCGCCCTGAGATCGCACGCGACTTGCGGCTTGCCGACTACGGCTTTGCTCTCATCGAGCGCAGCCCCGCGTCGTTTTCTCCCACGCTTGACGGCCGCTATCTCATGCTGGGACGCGGCGTGGAGAACGACGCGCGCGAAATCTCCAAATTCAGCGAAAAAGATGCGCGCGCGTTTCCCTTGTACGAGGAGATGCTCGAGCGCGTGGCCGCGCTGATCGAGCCGACGCTGACGATGGCGCCGCCGAACGTCGCCAAGCCGGGCTTGGGCGATCTCTTGAAGATGGCCCCGCTCGGACGCAAGGCCGCGAAGATGGGGCCGGGCCTGGGCGAAGCGGTTGAGATTCTCACCGGCGCAGCGCGCCCAATCCTCGATCGCTGGTTCGAATCCGAGCAGCTCAAAGGCACGCTTGCGACCGATGCGATCATCGGCTCGTTCGCCGCACCGTCGATGCCGGGCACCGCATACGTGTTGTTCCATCACGTGATGGGCGAGACCAACGGCAAGCGCGGCGTGTGGGCGTATGTCAAGGGCGGCATGGGCGGTCTCACGCAGGCATTAGCGCGCGCCGCGCGCGACCTGGGCGTAGACATCCGCACCGAGGCCGAAGTGGCGTCGATCCGCGTACGCGACGGCGCCGTCAGCGGCGTCGTGACGCGCAGCGGTGATGAGTTCGAGGCGCGGCATGTCGCGAGCAACGCGGATTGCAACGTGACCTTCAAGCGGCTGCTCGATCCTGCGCAGCTGCCGCCGGATTTCGTCGCCGCGATCGAGCGCATCGACTATTCAAGCGCGTCGCTGAAGATCAACGCGGCGGTTTCGTCGCTGCCGAGCTTCACTGCGCTGCCGGGCACCGAACCGGGCCCGCAGCATCACGGCACCGTGCATCTGTGTCCGTCGGCGGACTTCATCGAGCGCGCCTATGACGACGCGAAGTACGGCGAGCCCTCGAACGAACCGGTCGTCGAGTGCCAATTCCCGTCGTCGCTGGATGCGACGCTCGCTCCGCCCGGCCGGCACGTCATGTCGATGTTCGTCCAATACGCCCCCTACGATCTCAAAGACGGCGAATGGAACGATGCGGTCAAAGATGCGTTCGCAGACCGCTGCTTCGATATCGTCGAACGCTATGCGCCCGGTTTTAAATCAAGCGTGATCGCGCGTCAGGTGCTCAGCCCCGTCGATCTCGAGCGCACGTTCAATCTGACCGGCGGCAACATTTTCCAGGGCTCGATGGCACTGCACCAGCTGTTCGCTTTCCGCCCGGTGCCTGGCTATGCCGGCTACCGGACTCCCATAAAGGGGCTGTACATGTGCGGCGCTGCCGCGCATCCCGGCGGCGGCGTCATGGGCGCATGCGGGTGGAACGCCGCACGCGAGATGCTTCGGAACTAAAGCTGTCCGCTTCGATGGGGGCCGCGCGTCTAAAGAGCGCGGACCTGACTGTTCGGCCAGCAGGCGTTGCGCGCCGGACATGAGTAGTTAGGCGGCTAAGCATGCAACAATTGAATCAATCATCGCCGCGCGGCGCGGTGAGACCACTTCTTTTCTTTGTCGTCGCCGCACTCATCGTCGCGACCAGCGCGTGCGCGCGCAAGGGCGGCTATCCGGGCGGCGCCGGTCCCGGCGGCGGCGGCTTCGCGTTCCCGGTCGCCGCGGCGCCGCTCACGCGCGGCGGCATCTCGGCCTATACTTCGACCACAGGCTCTGTCGTGCCGCGTCTGACGGGCTCGTTGTCGTCGGTCGCCTCCGGAACGGTGTTGTCGGTCGGCGCGCAGATCGGCGAGCGCGTGCAAAAAGGCCAGCTGCTCGTGCAGATCGACGACAGCACGTTGCGCGCACAAGAAGCACAAGCGGCCGCGAACTACGACCAGCAGCGCGCCAGCGCTCAAGGCGGCACGTCGACGGCGCAGGCGAATCTGCGCTCGGCGCAAGTCGCCAACAACAACGCACAACTCACGCTGCAGCGCAATCGCACGCTCTACTCCCAGGGCTATGTCTCCAAGGCGGCGCTGGACGACGCGACCAACGCGGCCGCGACCGCGCAAGCCCAATTGGCCTCGGCGCAAGTCGCGGCGCAAAACGCCAGCTTATCGTCGCAGAACAGCGCAGCCGTCGCCCAGCTGCAGGCGGCGCAAGCGGCGCTGGCCACGGTCCAGCGGCAAATCGCGCAGACGAGGGTCAGCGCGCCGTTCGACGGCGTCGTGACGGCGCGCAACGTCGATCCGGGTTCGCTGGCCGCACCGGGCACCGTGTTGATGGAAGTATCGCAACTGGATCCGGTCTACATCGACACGACCATCGCCGGCAGCGATCTTGGCTTCGTGCACGTGGGCACCCCGGTGAACGTCACGGTCGCCGGCGTTGACGGGCGCACGTGGCACGGCACGATACGCTATCTGAATCTCGCCGCCGATCCGGGCACCTCCGTGTACAAGGCGCGCATCCCGATCAGCAATCCGGACTTCACGCTGCGCGGCGGCATGGTCGCAAATGTCCAGTACGCGCAGGCGCATAAGAACAACGTATTGCTGGCGCCGCGCGCTGCAGTGTATCAGACACCGGCCGGATACGGCATGTTCATCATCGACCAAGGCAAGGCCAAGCAAGTCGACGTCAATGTCGGCATCGAGAACGACCAGGTGGCTGAAGTGAGCGGGCCGGGGCTCAAACCGGGCGTGCAGGCCATCTTGAACCACTCGGTGCTGCTGCAGCCCGGAACGCCGGTCCAAGTGCTGCCGTCTCAGCCCGCCGGTCCCAAACAGACGGCCAATCGCTGATGTCGCTCAACTTCTTCATCACGCGCCCGATCTTTGCGGCGGTCTGTTCCGCCGTCATCTTGTTGATGGGTGCGATTTCAATCCCGACGCTACCGGTGGCCGATTATCCGAACATCGCGCCGCCGACGATCACGGTGCAGTCGACGTATCTAGGCGCCAATGCGCTCGCCGTCGAGCAATCCGTCACCAACCCGCTTGAACAACAGATCAACGGCGTCGAGGGACTGCGCTACATGTCGTCCTCGAGCGCCGACGACGGCACGAGCACGATCAATGCGACCTTCAATCTCGGACGCAATCTCGACGTCGCGGCGCAAGACGTCCAAACGCGCGTCAACATCGCACAAGGCCTGCTGCCTGCGCAAGTCAAGCAGACCGGCGTCGTCGTCAGCAAGAACTCGTCGACGTTCGTCATGGCGATCGCCCTGACGTCGGACAACCCCAAGTACGACACGACGTTCCTTTCGAACTATGCCGATCGCTTCGTCACGCAGGCCATTCAGCGCGTCAAGGGCGTTGGCCAGGTCATCATTTTTGGCGAGCGCAAGTACGCGATGCGCTTGTGGCTCGATCCCGCGAAACTGCAGGCATACAAACTGACCGCGGACGACGTGACCGCCGCGCTTGCGCAGCAGAACGTCCAGGTGGCCGCCGGTGCGATCGGTCAGCAACCAGCGCCGGCGACGCAAGCCTACTCGTATAACCTCCAGGTGGTCGGGCGGCTGACGACGCCGGCAGAGTTCGCCAACATCGTCGTCAAGCAGGGGCCCGGCTATCTCGTGCGAGTCTCCGACGTCGGCCGCGTTGACCTCGGTGCGCAAGACTACTCGACGAATCTCAATTTCAACGGCAAGACCGCGGTGGGCATCGGCGTCTTGCAGCTCAACGATGCCAATACGTTGACCCTTTCGAAGGGCGTGCGCGAGCAGCTCGATCAGCTCGCCAAGTCGTTCCCGCCCGGCGTCAAGTACGACATCGCATTCGACACGTCGATGTTCGTCGACGAATCGGTGCGCGAAGTCATGAAGACGCTCTTGCTGGCGATCTCGCTCGTCGTGCTGGTCATCTTCTTGTTCTTGCAGGATTGGCGCGCGACCCTGATTCCGGCGATCACCATCCCGGTGTCGCTCATCGGCACCTTCGGCCTGCTCAAGGCGTTTGGTTTTTCGATCAACACCTTGACGCTCTTCGGGCTGACGCTGGCGACCGCGCTCGTGGTCGACGACGCGATCGTCGTGGTCGAGAACATCGTGCGCTACATCAACGAGCACAAAAAGGATCCGAAGACGGCTGCGCCGCTTGCCATGGCCGAGATCACGAGCGCCGTGATCGCGACGTCGCTCGTGCTGCTCGCGGTGTTCGTCCCGGTCGCGTTCTTTCCGGGCACCACCGGCGAGCTCTACAAGCAGTTCGCGCTGACGATCGCGTCGACGATCAGCATCTCGGCCTTTACCGCGCTGACGCTCGCGCCCGCCCTCGCGGCGATCATGCTCGAACGCGAAGAACCCCAGCATAACCGTTTCATGCAAGCGGTGGGCAACTTCATCCAGGGCATCCGTGCGTGGTACCGCGACCATCTGCCGCGCGTGCTCGCGCACCCGGTCATCGTGCTCGGCGTCTTCGTCGTGCTGCTGATCGCGACCGTGGTGCTGTTCCGGACCGTGCCGTCGGCGTTCGTGCCGGACGAAGATCAGGGCTTCTTCGTGATGATCGCGCAAGCGCCGCCCGGCGTCTCGCTGCAGTACACGACCAAGATCATGGAACAGGTCGAAGCCATCGTGCGCTCCGAGCCCGACGTCGTGAATGTCTTCAGCGTCGCCGGCGTCGGCATCTCGAACTCAGGCTTCAATATCGGATCGAACAACGGCATCATGTTCGCGCTCGTCAAGCCGTGGGGCGACCGCAAGCGTGCGAGTCAGAACGTCACCGCGATGATCCAGCGCGTGAACGGCAAGTTCTTCGGCATCACGGGCGCGACGGTCTTCGCCTTTAATTTCCCGCCCATCCAAGGCGCGGGCAACATCGGAGGCTTTGACCTGCAAGTCGAAGACCGGACGGGATTCGGCATTCCGGCGCTTGCGCAAACTGCCGGGCTGCTCGAATACAAGACCAACACCGATTTCGACCAGCAAGGGCGTCCAAAGCTTCAGTCCGTCATCACGTTTTTCCGCGCCGACAGCCCGCAAGTCGAAGTGGATATCGACCGGAACGCGGTGCAGATGCTGCACGTCAACCTCGGCGACGTCTTCGACACCCTCTCGGTCATGCTCGGGTCGGACTACGTCAACGACTTCAACTATCTCAATAAGTCATATCGCGTGGTCGTGCAGGCGGATGCGCCATACCGCTCGCAGATCCAAGACCTCACGCGCTATTACGTGCGTAACGCCGACGGCGCGATGATCCCGCTCTCTGCTTTTGTCACCCTCAAACGCACGCTCTCGGCGCCGACGATCACGCATTACAATCTCTTCCGGTCGATGGAGTTCAATGGCCAGCCCGGCGCCGGATATTCCTCAGGTCAAGCGATCACCGAGATGCAGAAAGTCATGGGTCAAACGCTGCCGCCGGGCATGAGCTACGAATGGACGGGCACCTCGCTCGATCAGGTCGAGGCCGGCGGCCTGACGATCATCATCTTCGGCCTCGCCGTCGTGTTCGTGTTCCTCGTGCTCGCGGCGCAGTACGAAAGCTTGGTCGATCCGCTGATCATCATCTTGGCCGTGCCGCTGGCGATCCTCGGCGCGCTCGGTGCAGTCTACCTGCGCCATCTGCTCGTCAGCTTCGGCATTCTCGCACCGACCAACGACGTGCAAAACGATATCTTCTGCCAGATCGGTTTGGTCATGCTCGTCGGCCTGGCCAGCAAGAACGCGATCTTGATCGTGCAGTTCGGCAACCTATTACGCAATCAGGGCATGCCGGTCGCACAAGCCGCGGTGCAAGCCGCGATGACGCGGTTGCGCCCCATTCTCATGACATCGTTCGCGTTTATCTTCGGCATCATGCCGCTCGTGTTCGCCAGCGGCGCCGGTGCGAACAGCCGTCATTCGATCGGCACGGCGGTCGTCGGCGGCATGCTCATCTCGACGCTGTTGAACCTATTCTTGATCCCGCTGCTCTACATCATCATCGCGGGCGGTGAGGAACGCTGGCGCGAGCGCAGGCGAGCGGCCGCGCAGATCGCACCTGAAGACTAGGCTTAGCGAGCGCCGGCTGCGGCGCGCACTTCTGACAGCGGCTTAGAAAGATCGCCGAGCAGCTCGGGGCCGACGATCGAGAGCGGCGTCGTGCCGGAGCACATCAGCCGGTCGTGAAAGTCCTCAAGCGTGCCGCGCGAACCCATCGCCGCGAAATATTCGCGCGCGAGCAGGTCGATCTGTGCCCTTCCAACCGTATACGAGATCACGTAGCCGGGGGATAACGCGATGCCGTCGACCGCCGCTTTGGCCGCGGCCTGCGTGAAGCCGGTCTGCGCCGCGAAGTATTTTACCGCTTGCGGCTCGCTCATCGCGCCCCTCGCCAGCTCGCCGTCGACGATCGCACGCGCCCCGCGCACGCGTTCCCACTGCGCGACATCGAGCGGCCCGTCGAGATCGTTGCCGTACAGTCCCAGCCAGACGAACATCTCTTCGCCGTAGTATGCCCAGCCTTCGGAAAAGGACGCGCTCGTCTGGATTTTGCGGACGAAGTCCGGATTGCGGCGCGCGATCGACATCTGCAAGAAATGGCCCGGCATCACTTCGTGCGCTGCCGTCGATAAGATGCGGTCGCGGTCGAAATCCTCGTTGGCGTCAAGGCGCGCGGCAGCTGCCGCAAGCGACACGGGCGGCGTGATGTAGTAGAAACCGGTCGTTTCGGGCGACAGCAGGCGCGGCGCTTGCATCGAAGCGCCCGGTGAGACCGGCTGCAAGAACTTCGGCGTTTCGACGACGTCGATGCGACCCAGCCACGCGGGCACGTCGATGACGCGGTGCGACGCGACGAACTCGCGCAAGTACTCGATCTGCTTGCGATAATATGGGATGAGCGCTGCACCGCCGGGCGCAAGGCCGCCGCCTGTCGACGGGCCGAAGGGCGTGCCGCGCACGCGCGCGACGTTCTGCAGCCAATACGTGACGGCCCAGCCGTGAGCGAGCTCGTCGAGCGCCATTGGTTTGATCGCTTGCGAATCATACGGCAGCAGCTGCTCGTCGCGCAGCAACGCATCGTAGGCGGCCCGGCCCATCGCGTAGTTCTCCGGCCAGCTCGCCGCGTGCTCAGCGATGTAGGACTTTTCGAGCGCGAGCGCGTGCAGCGTCGCATCGCGCGCGGCGCTGAAGCGCGCGAAATCGGCGGCCGAGAGCTGCGCCTTCGCAGCCTGAGAGAGTGCGCCGTTGAAGAAATCCGGCCCACCCGCGAGTTCGTCCGCACCCACCACGCCTTGCAGATGGCCAGGATGCGTGACGAGCGATTCGCCGGCATTGATATAAGTAGACGCCTTGTTCAAGCGCGACGTGATGTCGGCCCATGCCGCGTGGACATCCGCCGTCGTCGCACCCTCGCGCCCTGCGATCGGCAGGCGTTGGAACTGCGTGTAGATGCCGGCGATGATCGCGTTGCCGGGTGCGGAATAATCCTTGCGATCGGTCTGGTAGACGGTGAATTGGCGCTCCATCATGGTGAGCTGCGCGCGCAGCAGCGCCGCGTCGTCACGCACGCGAAGATTTTCGCCGCTGACGGGGATCGCTGCCAGGCGCGTCTGCCAGTCGTGAATGAGATTGAGGTCGCGCTGCTCGTTTGCTTCCGAGGGCGTATCGAGCTGGCCGTCGAGCCCGCGTATGCCGAGCTCGGTCGCGATGAGCGGGTGCAGCTGCGCCCATCGATATGTCATATCGTGCGCGAGGGATTGCAGCTGGCCGTACGGCGCATCCGCTGCATTGGCTGTCGCTACGCTCGCCCCCATAGAGAGGACAAGCATGCCCAAGATGATCGGCCGCAGCGTCAGGCTCAGTGTTCGCCCTCCCGAAGGGGCTGCGGTTCAATCGGCGCAGAGGCGAATCATGCCGTCTTAGCAGGGAACGCCGGCTGAAGAAACTACGTTCCTTGAAGGACGGCACGCTTACCGATCGGAGGGAGAAGAATGCATCGCCTCGGTTTATCATTCGTCGCGTTTGCGCTGGTGCTCGCCGCGAGTGCACGGCTTGGAGCCGCCGCGACCACAACAACGACGAACACCACGCAGAGCCACCCGCAAGTGCAACTGGCCGCAATCCCGACTCCCGCGAACCTGCGCGCGATGCCGCTGAGTCAAAATCAACTTCCGACGCAAACCGAAAAGGACCAATGCTACGCACACGGCGGCGGCGGACACTGCACCGACCCATATCCGTTTCGCAGCTACGTGCTGATCTGGGATTTCACCAATCTCAGCGCGGTCGACGGATTCCGCTTCTACCAGGTCAGCGGTGGGCGCACGATGCTTTCTGACATCCCGACGCGCGTGCCGCAGACGATCACATGGGCCGCGTGGGGCAAGCGCGCCGGCACGTGCTTTGTCGTCACCGCGTACCAGGGATCGCGAGAGTCGGCGGACAGCAACAAGTTCTGCATTCCGTTCCTCGCCCCGCAGAGCTCCGTACAGATGGTCCACTAGCGGTCCGCTCTCACTCAACTCTCATGGCCGCTTCAAGCGGTCTTCACCTGGGCGGACGTATACTAAGCGCAAGCACCGCCCGGCTTCTGTGGCGGTTGGCGGAGTATGCGCATGAGCTCGAGCGTTGACCAACTTACCGGCACCGGCGACGAGTACCGTCCGGCCGGCGCATTGACCGACTTCGACGAAGCGCTGGCGCAATACAAAGGCCCCTGGAACCCCCGGCTCGCAGCGCACCTTCTCCGGCGCGCGGGCTTCGGGGGTTCTCCGTCTGATATCGCCTCGGCGACCAGCGCCGGCATGGACGCCACCGTGCAGCGCCTGATCCACTTCGGTTCGGACTCGCTGCCCGCGGCGCCCGATGGCGACATCTCCTTCGACTTCAGCCCCACGGCCGATCAGAAGCAGCGCCAGCGCTCCTTTCTCGCGACGCAGATGTGGTTCGTCAACCGCTGCCTGCAGACGCCCAACCCGCTGCGCGAGCGCATGGTGTATTTCTGGAGCAACCACTTCACCAGCGGGCTCGGTCAAGACGGCATCACGCCGCAGCAGATGGTCGATCAATACAATCTGTTCGCGCGTTACGCGCTCGGCAACTACGCCGAACTCACGCATGAGATCTCCAAAGACGGCGCGATGCTGCTGTACCTCAACAACGCCCAAAACCGGCAAGCGCATCCGAACGAGAACTATGCGCGTGAGCTTATGGAGCTGTTCACCATGGGCGTCGGCAACTACAGCGAGCAGGACGTGCGCGAGAGCGCCCGTGCGTTCACCGGCTGGACCGTGCTGCGCCGACAGGGCGACGCCGTGACGTTCAATCCGCAACTGCACGACAACGGAACGAAGACTTTCCTCGGGCGCACCGGCAATTTCATGGGCGATGACATCGTCGACATCATCATGCAACAAGGCGCGACGCCGCGCTACATGGCCAACAAATTCGCGCGCAACTTCATCTATGACAACCCCGAGCCGGGTCTCATCGACGCGCTGGCGACGCGTTTGCGCGCCGCCAATTACGACGTCGCACGCCTGATGGGCGTCATCTTGCGCTCGAACCTCTTCTACTCCGATCGCGCGTATCGTGCGCTCGTCAAAAGTCCGCTCGAACTGGTCATCGGCGCACATAAGGCGTTGGGGGCGACCAACGTCGAACCGCTGGCGCTCAACGCAATGCGGCAGATGAACCAGATCGCAATGCAGCCGCCCAACGTCGCGGGCTGGCCCGGCGGCGCGATGTGGCTCAACACCGGCACGCTGCTCGCGCGCATCAACTATCTCAATCAACTGGCGCTCTCCAAAGGCGTTGGACAAAACGCGGCGATGACCGGCGGCGATCAGATGATGGCAATGGTCGAAAATCCCGCGGCAGCGATGCGCATGGGCGCCAACGTCGCAGACCCGACGCAGTGGATCGCCGGAGTCAACATGGGCGATGCGGGCGCCGTGACCGACCGCGTGCTGTGGATGGCGGTGCAGGACGATGCGACGGCGCAGCAGCGGCAGACGATTCTGAGCTATCTGTCGACTGACGACGCCGGCATGCACGCGGCGCTGACGATGGAGAACGTCGACGAAAAAGTACGGGGTGCGATGAGCCTCGCGTTTGCCCTTCCGAGCTTTCAGCTAGCCTAAGGAGTCATTCGATGTCGACCAGACGGCAGTTCCTCGTCCAAGGCGTCGGCGGATTCGCCGGCTTTTTGGCGATCGATTCGATCTTCGCGCGCGCTGCGAAAGCCGCGGTGCAAACGAGCATCGCTGGCGCGAGCGCCGGGCGCACGCTCGTCGTCGTCAACCTGCAGGGCGGGAACGACGGGCTCAATACCATCGTGCCATACGGCGATCCGACGTACTATCGCGTGCGCCCGACGATCAATGTCGGACAGGACCAAGTGCTGAAGCTGGACGACACGCTGGGGCTCAATCCGCAACTCGCGCCGCTCAAGCCGCTGTACGATCAGCATCGCATCGCGATCTTGCAAGGCGTGCATTATCCCAACCCCAATCTGTCGCACTTCCGCTCGACTGAGATCTGGCAGACCGCCGCGCCCGAGCGCTATCTCGACACAGGATGGGCGGGGCGCTACCTCGACGCCGACGGCAAAGGCAAGGCGCCGAACCTCTTCGCAGGCGTGGCGGTCGGACCGGTGCTGCCGAAATTGATGGTCGCCGAGCGCACGGACGTGCCGACGATCTCCAATCTCAACGGCTTCAAGTTCAACGGCGCGCGCGACGAGCAGGCACAGGCCGATCGCATCCTAGGCGGCGATGGCACCAAGTATCCATTCCAGAGTCCGTACTTGCAGCTGGTGCAAGACATCGAGAACCACGCGCACGCCGCGGCCAATCAGCTTCCTCACCTCGTCTCGGGCTACAAGCCCGCGGTCGAGTATCCGAAAACGCCGTTCGCCCAAGGCTTGAATCTGATCGCGGGCGTCGTCAACGCTGACGTCGGCACGAAGGTCTTCTACATCAGCCTTGGCAGCTTCGACACGCATGTCGGACAGCGCAACCGGCAAGATCTCTTGCTCGGCCAGCTTGCCGGCGGCCTGGCGGCATTTTATCAAGATCTTGCCGCACATAATGCCGACGACCGCGTGCTGACGATGACGTTCTCGGAATTCGGCCGGCGCGTGCAAGAGAACGCCAACCGTGGCACCGATCACGGAACCGCAGCGCCGATGTTCCTGCTCGGCGGCAACGTGCACGGCGGCATCTACGGCGATCACCCGAGTCTGACCGACCTCGACTACGGCAATCTTAAGTGGCACACCGATTTTCGTTCCGTCTACGCGACGGTGCTCGAAAAGTGGCTGGGCATCGGCTCAACGCCGATCCTCGGTTCGCAGTTCGACACGCTGTCCATCGTCTGAAGTGAGCTTCTCACCCGCGGTCTGAGGAGGTTCTCGTTCATGGAACGCAAGCAATTTCTCGCGGCTTTCGGTTTGGCCGGTGCGGCGTTGACCGCGGCCGGCATCGCGTCCGCGGCCGACAACTCGTCGGTGTTGGGAAACGGATGCGGTCCGCACCCGATGCCAATTCCTTCGGGCGGCAGTCCCCGCCCACATGTGCCGCACCAGCGGGTCAATTCGGTCGAAAGCGCATACCGGCGCGTCGAGCGCATGATCGAGGAGCTTTCAAAGGATCCCAACGACTACGGCGGGTTCAAGACGAAGGCGCTCGAGGAGCTGAGCCAAGCGGGTTCTGACCTGCAACAAGCCGTTGCCTACGAACAGGCGCACCCGACCTCGACAACGATGCCACTCTAAAATCGTTCACATTTAGGAGCGTGGGCGACCGCCAATGTGGTGAGGACTTGGGGACGCCGGCGGCGCATGTCTACAAAGGCATGCGAACTTGCGCGATGGACCCCCTCACCAATGGCGAGAAACCTCTACTCCCTCGCTGATCTGCTTAGGATTCTGGGAAAACCGGAGACGGCGGGTGTTCGCGGGTACCGCGAACCCGGTCGTGGCGATGACGTCGTTAGGTTCAGACGGGATTTGGTCGACCAAGCCGACGTCCTGAATCGGGAAGCCGAGTGGCGGGTGGTGGACTGGAATTGCTGCGAAACCTCAGAAGCAATTGCAACAGCGCGTCGCGCTGCGCTTGCAACATTGGCGCAGTTCGGTCCAGACAGTCATTCTTCCGTACCTCGGGTAACCGCGTTGCTCGGACATCTAGATGACTTCTACACGATAACGCACTGTCAGGCGAATGCGGAGGTAAGCGGTTCGGAGGAGGTGCGCGGGTGGACCCTACGCCCATGCGTCAAGCATGCGCGCGAACTCGCAAGAGATTAACGCCGAGCCGACACCCCGCACACAGCCTCGGGTGACCTCAGAAAACGGGTCGAGCAATCGTACAGGTTGCTTGTCCGAGATATGCGTTGCTATCGTCAAACATCCCAATAGAGGTCTGGGAGAGGTTGTTGGGGGTGCCTCCGAGTTCCTCAGTCCAATACGCGGCGTGGGGTGCTAACACGTCATCCCTTATTGGAGCGATTGGGAGGTTGTTAGATTCCAATAATAGCCCCTAAGATGCACATTGCCTGCGCTTGAGAATTGGCCAAGGAGCGTAGTCACATGTGTCCCTTGGCTCCACGTGTAGTCTTTGCCAAACCCTGTGCAGATCGGGAATATTCCAAAAAGCGAGCCGCCGAACTCAAAACAGTCCGGTGTGGGCGAGCCGCAGTACTCGAGCGTTCCAGTCGTTATGTCGAACTGCAAGAGAATACCAGACACGCCGATGCAACCACCCACGATTGGATCGGTGCCGTAAGTGCAGCCGTCTGCGTTGCCGGGCGCACCCAAGCAGTCTGGACACGGCGCACACGTCTGCTGAGATGCGCCGCAACCGCCTTGGTTTGGCGGCACCGACGCCGGCATAATCGCAAAGAGCGGGATATTCGGTTCGGCCGCGAGCGAGGTTGGACTAATGGTGACTCCATAGTGCATCAACGACGTTACGGAAGATGTGCTCCACACAAAAGTATTAAGATATCCACGCACGACGAGCGCAGAATGCGAGCTGTTGTATGTCGCCTTGGTGCCAGGTGGAAAATAGGCCGTCTCTTGGGCTGTGGTCACGATATAATCACGCTAGCGGCTGAAGCGATGAAGCGTTCGAGCTAGAGGCCTTTTGTGGTGTCGTTGGCGCTGCGCAAGCGGTGAGGCCGACGATTTGCAAGCCAAAAAGGACGGAGATCACGGTAGCGCGTCGCATATGAAATCTCCATTCACCAAAAAGAGCTGCAAATGTTCGACCGCCGAGGTTAGTACTCCTGAGTTGTATTCGCCGATCAGTCTTAAGGAGGCCATCGGCGCCGCTTGCGGGTCACATCACTCCTCAATCTCTTAGTGCCAAGCGGCACCACGAAAGTTTGGAAAAAGACACCTCACGCCCGCGCTACGTTCCTTTATAGGTGACCTTGTAAATCGCGCCGCGTTGGTCGTCGCTCACGTACAGCGACCCGTCGTTGCCGACCGCGACGCCGGCAGGACGGCCGCTCACGCTTTGATCGTCGCTCAGCCAGCCGGTCACGAAATCTTCGACATGGTCGGGCTTGCCGTTTTTGAAAAATACGGCGACGACTTTGTAGCCGGTCTTCACCGAGCGGTTCCAGGAACCGTGATAGGCGACGAACAGCGCGCCGCGGTAACGCTGCGGGAATTGCGTCGCATGATAGAACGCGATCTGCAGCGGAGCCGAGTGCGCTTGCAGATTCAGCGCCGACGGGCGGGTGCCGTAGCACTTCTCCGGATCCTTATACTCCGGGTTGGGCATGCGATAGCCGTTTGCGGCGTAGCAATATGGCCAACCGTAGTTGCCGTTCTCGACGATCTCGTCGACCTCGTCTGGCGGCAGGTCGTCCCCGATGTTGTCGCGTCCATTGACGACCGCCCATAAGTGGCCGGCGTCGTCGAACGCCAAACCCGACGCGTTGCGCAACCCGCTCGCGAAGATGTGTGCCGAGCCGCCGCCCGGCGCGTAGCGTATGACGGTGGCGAACTTCGGATCGCTCTCTGCGCAGACGTTGCAGGTCGATCCGCTCGAGACGTAAATCGAGCCGTCTGGTGCGATCGCGATCGCGCGCCGGTTGTGGACGCCGCCTTGCGGCATGTCCGCGGATAATGTCGTGCGTTGCTCGTCGGCGGATGGCGGATAGCGCAATTTGCTGACGCCCGACCACGATGCGACGTAGAGATCGTCGCCGCGAAACGCGACGCCATGCGCCAGCGGCAGGCCGGAAACGACGACCGCCGGCTGCGCATCGACCGGCGATCCGG
>JAFAKE010000023.1 GCA_019235715.1 Vulcanimicrobiota bacterium | reverse complement strand
GACGCAATCGGGGCATCGCCTGCCGGTCGCGCCGAATGTGCTCGCACGTGCCTTCGCGGTGCCGGCGGTGCAGCGACCCAACCGCATCTGGGCGGGCGACATCACCTACATCCCGACGCGAGAGGGGTGGCTGTACTTGTCGGTATTGTTGGACTTACGGTCGCGGCGAGTGATTGGCAAACGGCTTGACGCGCGGCTGACCCAAGATCTGGCACTGGCACCGCTTGAGCAGGCAATACACACGCGTCGACTCGCCGGCGGTCTCATCGCGCACAGCGATCGCGGGGTGCAGTACGCGAGCAAGGCATATCAAGCGCTGTTGCGCGACCACAAGATAGTCTGCAGCATGAGCCGAAAGGGCGACTGCTGGGATAACGCCGTGGTGGAGAGTTTCTTCTCAACGCTCAAGAACGAGTTGGTCCATGACGCTGACTGGTACTCGCGGCGCGAAGCGGAGCGCGAGATCACGACATGGATCGACACCTGGTACAATCGACAACGTCGCCACTCGAGCCTGGGCTATCTCAGTTCGGTCGACTTCGAATTGCGCGACGAGCTCCGAGTTGCGGTCTAACCAGTTGTCCACCAAACCGGGTGAAGCTCACGCGTGCATCATCTCTACAGGCTTACGCGTTAACAGCCAGCAGAACAGCCGACTAACAATGTCAACACGTATGAGCTCGCCAGTATCAACGCGCTCCCGACGGTAGCAGCGACATAATAGTACCCCGACGATGGGTATCTGAGCGAGGCTACGATTGCACCAACGAGCGTGCACAAGAGAACGTAAGGAAGAAACAAGAGCAATCCAAAGAGTAAGAAACCTGCAGAGACTCCTCCGAAGACCGGATTGCTGTAGAGTGTTAAGTAGAGCGTTGAAGGAGCGGAAACTAGCCCGACGGACATCCCCACTTGCCAGGGTTTCCAACGTCGACGTACGATGATCTGTCGCAAGAGAACGAACGAGAGGAAGGTTGCGCACATGACCCACGCGCCTAGCCATAGGCTCGCACGCGAATCGGCTGCGCCGGGAGACCCTCCCCCATGTCTTAGCATCTCTCCTAACACGAAGCCAATCACGTTAGAGACAAGAACCGCTGATAAGACGTGTACGCGGCTAGCCGCCATCTCTGATGACCTCGATCTACTCGTTTTCACCGAACAATGGGACAACCACACGGTCCTGCCGGCAGCTTCGGCAGCATCATGCTTCCGCGGAGCCGGTTTGAGAAATAGCCTGTCGGAACGGCGAGCTCCGCGCCTGGTTGCCAGTTGGGTAGAGATGTGACAATTCTGTATCCATTCAGGTTAACAGAATTGAGCAAACCGGCGATAAATCCGCCACTATTGTAGGCGGGCCCGCCATTCTGAAACGCCCAAAAGAAGACGTCGGCCGCAGGCACACCAGCGTATGGCAGCACGCCGTTCGGATAGTTGCGCACCGTTTCTCTTAGTGCGGAGTCAAGAACGGCATCGCCTCCGAGGGGAGAGGCGTCGATCGGCGTCAAGTTCAACCAAGGCTCGTTTACGTCTACGTTTGGCTCGAAATCGAGCGAGCCTGCACCTGGGAAGCCGTTCCCTATCAGTTCCCCGCTGAGTGTTTGTACACACCGACCGCGATAGTCAGGATGTTTCTTAAGGATGTCAAATGGATCAAGGACTATGAATACATGGCGGGCCGCAAATGGAGCATACACCTGCGTTCCAAGCGCGGAGAATAGGGTAACCCAGTGTTGACCAATGTAAGTCGTTAGCCCAAAAGGATCATCAGTATTAATGGGCATCTGGTTCGAATAACCGTAGGGACGTGCGCCTCCTGCAAAGGGTAGCGGGTCTAGCTGCGAATACCTCGCCCAACCCGCTCGATACCACCGAAAAACGTTATAGCTGCGTTCAGTGGCACCGTTTGCTCCATTGTCAAACTGCTCGGCAACTTGACCAGGTAGGCGTAAAGGTTGATGCACATCGTTAGCGCGTAGCGACCACACCTTGCCGTATGGCTCTTCCTCCGCGCGCCAATACACGTTACTCGACGAATCGGTCTGCAGCAGCGGCGTGCCTAAGTGATCGGCGACGGTGTAGTGCACGCCCGTTGAATCGCTTTGCGCGATCGGCCGCCCGCCAAACCAGAGATAGTCGTAGGCGATCGTGGGTGAGCCGGTCGACACATTTGTTTCAGACAACAACGTCATGTCGGGGCCCGCGAACGAATAGCGGCTGCCTGACGAGATCGTCGAAACCGTGCGCCTGGCCCAACCGTCGGATACGTACGAAAGCCCATCCCCCGAGGAGAGCAAGTTACGCGGCGTGTAGGTGTAGTTAGCAGAGCCGACGGTGGTCTCGTTGCCAGCTGCATCGTAGCTCACCGAACGCGGCGTGCCGTTCTCAGTCACGCTCGTCAGCTTCGGCGTCGTGCCGGAATACGCGAAACTTGCAGTTCGACCTGAGCCCAGCTGCAAGGTCTTCATATTGCCCATGAGATCGTAGGTATAGCCGTTGCCGGTTGCAGTACCCCACAGGCTCGCGCCTGAGTTGGCGGTCGTCAGCCGGTTGAGATCATCGTAACCAAAGCTGCGGTTGTATCCGGAATTTGTATTATCGTTGATTTGCGTGATGTTGCCAACTGCATCTTCTTGGTACAGATAATCTGCGATCGTCGTCGAGCCGTTGACGAGTTTGTCTTCGCTGGGCCGGTACCGCTGGTCATATGAAAACGTCTGTGTCGAGCCGTTGCCGAAGACGAGCTTCGCGATCGGCCCGAATGGCTCGTAGGAGGCCGAGCTCACATAGGTGTTCGAGCCGCCCGCAGCCGAGATCGGCCGGTCAGCCCAGTCAAAGCCGTAACTGACCATCGAGCTATCCGGATACGTGAGCGAGTTGCGATTCCCGTTGTAATCGTATCCGTAGGCGAGATTGTAAAGCGTTCCTAAGATCGTGCGCGCCTCGGTCTTGAGCAGACCGCGCCGCTCGTAGCTGTAGCTGGTCGACCCGGTCGGGTCGCTCATCGAGGCAAGGCGGCCGATCCCAAAATGCCCACTCGTCGCGTCGTCATACGTCCAGCTCACCGATTCGGTCGTGTAGCCGCTGCGCGTCGAGGTCGCGCTCAGGATGCGATCGAGCGCATCAAAGGTGCTCGTCGTCGTGGCGCTATTGGCGTCGGTGACGGGGAGCGGGTTCGCGTCGGTATCGTAGGTGTACGAGGTGGAGTCGCTGACCGGCGAGTTTGGGTGCGACTGAGTTCCGGCACCATTGAGCCGCGGGGGAGCTAATCTCCCGCGCCCATGAGGAACTCTGTAACGCCCTTGCCGCTACTTGTGATCAAGACATTCCAGAAGCCGTCAGAGAACGCCGCTTGATATGATGTCACAAATGTCGTTTGCCATCCGTGAACGGAATCTGGCACAGCATAAACGGCGCCTCCCGCCCAGCGCCATGTAGACACTTTCCTGGCTGAGCTCTTAATCTGCGCGACCGCTGGAGAGACGGTCGGTCGAATGCGGACATTATATATACCGTCCCCAGCAAACATAATCCGAACCGTGCTTTCGCCATCGCTGTAACTCTCGGAGTCCTCGCAGTCTGTCGATCCGCGGTGGTAACCACAGACGCGCTGGATTGTTCCTTTGCCAAGTATCTGTTCGAAATGTGCCTGCGAATCCCGCATGCAAATAGGGCCAATGCAGGGTTTACTGGCATTTGCGCCGTTAAGCAATATGAAGAGTGCGATGAATCCTAAGGGACTCATATCGGCGCGTAACGTCTATCAGCGGGAGTGGCGCTGCCCCGCTTTGGTGTAGGGTTAGTAATTGGGATTTCAAGCTGCCGCGCTCATCCTCCGTTCGTAGTTGACAGGCGAGATATAGCCGAGCGATTCGTGGCGCCGGTACGGGTTGTAGAAGCCTTCGATGTAGTCGAAGACCGCGAGTTGCGCTTCATGTTGATTGCGAAAGCGCGTACGATCGAGCAGCTCGCATTCCAATGACGCGAAGAAGCTCTCACACATCGCGTTGTCGTAGGCATCGCCGACTGAACCCATCGAGGGACGGACGCCGGCCGCCTTGCAGCGCAGGCCGAAGTCGATCGACGTGTATTGGCAGCCTTGGTCCGAGTGGTGGATGACGCCGTGCGGACGTCGCCGTTGCAGCGCCATCTCCAGCGCGTCGAGCACCAGCTGCGTGCGCAGATGCGTCGCCATCGCCCAACCGATGATGCGTCGGCTCCATGCATCCAGAACGACCGCCACGAACAAGAAGCCTGTCCAAGTCGGCACGTAGGTGATATCTGCCACCCACAGCTGGTCGGGTCCGCTCGCCGTGAAGTTGCGCTCGACCAGATCGGGAGCAGGACGCGCATCGCGATCGCGCCAGCTCGTCGTACACCCTTTGCGCCGGCTCACGCCCTTGATTGCGTGGACTTGCATGAGCCGCGCCACGCGCTTTTTGCCGACGCGGATGTTCAAGTCTCGAAGATCGGCGTGCAGCTTCGGCGCCCCGTAGATCTCGCGCGAGAGCCGGTGCAACTCGACGATCTTTTCGCCCAGCACTGCATCGGCTTGCGCACGCGCCGAGAGCGGACGCTTGCGCCACGCATAGTACCCGCTGACGGAGACCTTCAGCACGCGGCACATGGTGGCAATGGGATACATGGCCTGATACGCCTTCACGAACTCGAAGATCTTGATCGGGTCGCGTCGGTCTCCCGTGCGAACCAGGCCGTCGCTTTTGACAGGATCTCGCGCTCGAGCCCAAGCTGGCGCACCTTGCGACGCAACCGGCTGATCTCCTCACGCTCGGCGCTGGTCAAGCCATCCGTGCGCCGACCGCCATCGACGTCGTCGTATTTGATCCAGTTGCGGATGGTCTGCTCGCCGGGCTCGAACTCTTGCCCGAGTTCTTTCACGCTGCGCCCAGCACGATACAGCGCGATGATCTTAGCTCGGAACTCCGCGGGGTAGGTAGGCCGCTTTGCCATGGTGGAACCTTTCCGCACAATTGGCGAGGAATCCACCAAACCGGGTCAACTCCAATCGCAGTTGCCGAAGTGATCGGTGTGCGATTTGGACTACAAGCGACCCCAGTGACCCCTACAGCCGTCGTCACGTATGACAGTATCGCCAGAAGACAAGAGGTTGCGCGGCGTGTAGGCGTACAGCGCGCTGCCGACCGTGAGCCGACTGGATCGTGGCCGCGGCCTACAGAGGCTCTAATATGCCCGAGCCTAAGAACGTCGCCCAAGTGAGGAATAGCTCCAGAGCGATAACTACGGCGAGGTAAGCGATGATGCCGCACGACTTGGTGCGAGCCCCATATACGATCAAAGAAGAGTACACTGCCGTAAGCCCGTCAAGTCCCACGAACAGTGCCATAGCCTCTTGCCGATGTAGGTCTGTCGTCGGAGGGTGACTGGATGAATAGACCGAGGCGGTTAGTACCGCTAAAGCAAAGATAATTGGCGGCCAGATCGGCAGCCCGGCAGCAAAGGATCTAAAACGACTCACCCACGTTGCGCCCTTCAGAGGCATTCGCACTCACCTGCAAGACGTGATGTGACTCGCGAGTCGAATAGGCGGCTCGGAATTGGGTTGTCGTCTCCGAGTAAGACGCTGTTCCGATTCAAGTATAGCTTGAGCGCGAAGTCCGAATATCTCCAGTCCAATCCCTGGGCATCGCGGAAACGATACAGGTTTAGGAGTCCCGGCACGAGGCCGTTGCTGTTAAGAGTTCCCGGCATTTCGAAATTGTTCCACTGCCCCGAGCCAAGGAACACGTAGTGGTAAGGAACCCAATAGCTTGGGAGAGCGTCAAAATGCGCCAGTAGGGAGCGAATGAAGTCTGTGTCAGTCTTGAACCCCTCAGGCCTAAAGACATCAATAGACCTCGCCTCCAGGTCTTTTGCGGAGTATCCCTTGCTCAAGCTATAGTTCATTCCCCTGTTGAGGTAGGTCACGTTGCCGCATTGAGCCGTCTTGAGTTCGAGTGTAAAAAAGGTGACTCCGCCAAAGTCGGCTGGGTTGTCAGGTTCAATGAGAAGAAAGCCGTGATCGAACGGCTCTGGGAAGCCGCTGACTGGCCTGGCGCCGAACCGAACTCGCAACCCTTCAGGGTCGGTGTCGCTTGTAGGTTTGTCGTTAACGTAATCATAGAGATTCCAGCCGCCATTGAGGCCTATGGGATCCGACTGGGTGAATCTGGCCCATGTTGGACGATACCACCGTGAATCATTGTAGCTGCGCTCGGTCGCGCCATTGGCGCCGGTATCGAATTGCTCCGCCACCTGCCCCGGCAAGCGCAGCGGTTGATGCACGTCACCCGCGCGCAGCGCCCACACCTTGCCGTACGGCTCTTCCTCAGCGCGCCAGTAGACGTTGTTCGACGAATCGGTCTGGAGCAAGGGCGTGCCGAGATGATCGGCCACGGAGTAATGCACGCCGCTGGAATCGCTCTGCGCGAGCGGCCGGCCACCGAAGTAGATGTACTTGTAGGCAACCGTCGGCGTTCCGGTCGTCACGTTCGTCTCCGCAAGCAAGGTCATGTCCGGACCGTAAAACGAGTAGCGGCTGCCGGTCGAGGCCGTCGAGACCGCGCGTCGGCCCCAGCCGTCGTAGACGTACGACAGGCTGTCGCCTGAGGAGAGCAAGTTGCGCGGCGTGTAGGCGTATGAGGCAGAGCCGACCGTGATCTCGTTGCCAGCTGCATCGTAGCTCACCGAGCGCGGCGTGCCGTTCTCGGCCACGCTGGTCAGCTTGGGCAAGGTCCCTGAGTACGCAAAAGACGCGGTTCGCCCCGGGCCCAGCTGTAACGTCTTCATATTGCCCATGAGGTCGTAGGTATAGCCGTTGCCGGTTGCAGTACCCCACAGGCTCGCGCCTGAGTTGGCGGTCGTCAACCGGTTGAGGTCGTCGTACCCGAACGTGCGATTATAACCTGAGTTTGTGTTGTCGTTGATCTGCGTGATGTTGCCGACCGCGTCTTCTTGGTACAGGTAATCTGCGATCGTGGTCGCGCCGTGCACCAGCTTGTCTTCACTCGGCCGGTAGCGCTGGTCGTAGGAGAACGTCTGGGTCGAGCCATTGCCGAAGACCAGTTGCTGGATCGGCCCGAATGGCTCGTAGGAGGCCGAGCTCACATAGGTGTTCGAGCCGCCCGCGGCCGAGATCGGCCGGTCAGCCCAGTCAAAGCCGTAACTGACCACCGAGCTATCCGGATACGTGAGCGAGTTGCGATTCCCGTTGTAATCGTATCCGTAGGCGAGATTGTAAAGGGTTCCTAGGATCGTACGTGCCTCGGTCTCGAGCAGACCGCGCCGCTCGTAGCTGTAGCTGGTCGACCCGGTCGGGTCGCTCATCGAAGCAAGGCGGCCGATCCCAAAATGCCCACTCGTCGCGTCGTCATACGTCCAGCTCACCGATTCGGTCGTGTAGCCGCTGCGCGTCGAGGTCGCGCTCAGGATGCGATCGAGCGCGAAGAAAGTGCTAGTCGTCGTCGGCGTGGTCAGGCGTCGTCTGGGAGCAATACGGCTTTGTGTTTCGCAACATTGACGCGCCAAGACCATCCCTTTCCTGTCTCCGTCCGCAAGTCAACCCGGTAAGTTCGAGAATTACCTATTCGATGCGCTGACCACTTATAGCCGAGTGGCGCTCTCACGTTCAAGAGAGAAGGCGGGAATCGGCCACTCTCTACACCGGCTCTTTTTGCAATCCTAATCGCCAGCGGCGATTCATCGCCAACGGCGCAGTCGGCACAACGCGATGCAGGAACCGATTCAATCGCAGTTGCCGAAGTGATCGGTGTGCGATTTGGACTACAAGCGACCCCAGTCATCGCTAGGAGAATTGCAACCGCTAGCGCACGTCTCAAGGAAGCTCCCTCACCATGTTCCTTTCATTGCCATCATCGTGTCTGTTAGCCCTAGCTCTTATTTCTTACTCAGCCGGGGTGCATCATTTCCCCAAATCCATAGCGGTACTTTCCCGCCCGCTCCGAGAACGAATTTCGCTGTAACCCACGCGTCAAAGTTCGAACCCCTCACGCATCCCTCGGTCGCAGTAAGCGGCTGATCGGAAACATATGCAAGATCGTAGCGAACCAGACCACTGCCTCCGCCGTGGAACCTAACTAGCGAATGCTCTTTCCCCCAACGATCATAAACTGTCTCCCATTTACCAGCAAGCGTTATTGGAACGACGGCCCAGCCCCAGCGTGCGTCGGGCGCCTCCGAAGTCCAGGTCCAAACTGAATTTATCCACCCGGGCTCGCCCAATTGATAGTGCGTTCCGGTGTGAATATCCGCCGCAGTGAAGCTAGTGACGGACGCCGTGGCGAGAACGTGCATGAATATGTCAAAATCATTGCCACCAACGTCTTGAAAATGCAAGTGAAGCATGTTGTCCAGCGTGCTCAACTCGGCAAGCGCACTGTCTCGTTTTCCAAATCGCAGGTAATCGGTAAGGAACTGACCCGCCCCCTGGTCACATGAACAATATTCTCTCCAGTACAGACCCAGCGGATCAATCCTCTTGGAAGGCTCATCGCCGACGAAACCGTACGGGTCATAACCGCCCGCCATTCCGACCGGATCTGCTTGCGTAAACCTTCCCAAACTCGGCCGATACCACCGAAACACGTTGTAACTCCGCTCGGTCATGCCGTTCGCACCGGTATCGAACTGCTCCGCTACTTGACCCGGAAAGCGCAGCGGCTCATGCACGTCATTCGCACGCAGCGCCCACACTTTGCCATACGGCTCGTGCTCGGCTCTCCAATAAACATTGTTCAACGAATCGGTCTGCAAGAGCGGCGTGCCGAGATGATCCGCAACAGTATAATGGACGCCGGTGGAGTCGCTTTGCGCGATCGGTCGCCCGGCAAACCAGACATAGTTGTAAGCGATTGTGGGAGATGAGCTTGCAACATTCGTCTCCGACAGCAGCGACATATCGGGACCGGTGAAGGAGTACCGACCGCCGGACGAAGTGGTGGAAACTCTGCGCAAGCCCCAGCCGTCGTAACCATATGTTAGGTTGTCACCCGTTGAGAGCAAGTTACGTGGGGTGTAGGCGTACGAGCTAGAACCAACGGCCGTCTCGTTGCCAACCGAATCGTAACTCACCGAGCGCGGTGTGCCATTCTCAGTCACGCTCGTCAGCTTGGGCGTCGTGCCGGAATACGCGAAACTTGCAGTTCGACCCGAGCCCAGCTGCAAGGTCTTCATATTGCCCATGAGATCGTAGGTATAGCCGTTGCCGGTTGCAGTACCCCACAGGCTCGCGCCTGAGTTGGCGGTCGTCAACCGGTTGAGGTCGTCGTAGCCGAATGTACGGTTGTATCCAGAATTCGTGTTGTCGTTGATTTGCGTGATGTTGCCGACTGCATCTTCCTGGTATAGATAGTCCGCGATCGTGGTCGAGCCGTTGACGAGCTTGTCTTCGCTGGGCCGATACCGCTGGTCATACGAAAACGTCTGTGTCGAGCCGTTACCAAAGACAAGCTTCGCGATCGGCCCGAACGGCTCGTAACTCGCGCTGCTGACGTACGCGTTCGACCCGCCAGTAGCCGAAATTGGTCGGTCAGCCCAATCAAAACTGTAGGAGACAACGCTCGCGTCTGGATACGTCAGCGAGTTCCGATTGCCGTTGTAGTCATAACCGTAGGCCAGGTTGTAAAGCGTGCCAAGGATAGTCCGCGCGTCGGTCTTCAGCAGTCCCCGGCGCTCGTAAGTGTACGTCGTTGAGCCCATCGGATCGGTCATCGAGGCGAGCCGTCCGATACCGAAGTGGCCACTTGTCGTGTCGTCGTACGTCCAGCTGACGGACTCAGTCGTGTAACCAGTCCTCGTGGAAGTGGCCGTCAAAATGCGATCGAGCGCATCAAAGGTGCTCGTCGTCGTCGCGCCATTGGCATCCGTGACGGTGAGTGGATTAGCATCGGCATCGTAGGTGTACGTCGTCGTGCCGCTCACGGGAGAAGTCTGGCTACGAGCGCGCCCAAAATCGTCAAAGGCATAGCTTGTCTGGTTGCCGTTTGGGTCGGTAACGGCATTGAGATTGTCTTGCACGTCGTAGCCAAAGGACGTTGTGATCTGGTTGCTTGGTGCGCCGGTGAGCGTCTGCACCAGCGAGACCACGCGGTTGGCCGCATCGTATGAGTAGGTCGTGTTGGCCGAGCTGTGGTTCTCGTCTTGAACCGTCTTCAGATTGCCAACTGTATCGTAACCGAGCACGATCTTCGAGCCCGAGGGAACGGGGTGGTCGATCTCGGACAGGCGCCCATAGTTGTCGTATTTTGACGACTCGGTCTGCGTAGTGACCCCGGTGCAGGACGACCCGGGCGGACTGCATGATTGGGCCGTCTCCGTGATGAGCTGGCTTGCCAGGTCGTATGCCAGCACCAGCTGCTCTTGATCGTATCCTGTCGAGGCCGCGAAGCGTATCGCGTTGGTGAGGCGGTTGGCGACATCGTAGCTATACGAGACGCCATTGCCTAAGGGTCGGGTGAGCTTTGTCAGGCGTCCGGCGTTGTCGTACGTCAGCGAGGTGGTCAGCGGCGTTGGATCACCGTTCACTCCCTTGATCGTATGGGTTGTTAATCGGCCTAGCGCGTCATAAGACAGATCAGCGATCACGCTATTGGGGTCGGTGACGCTCAGCGGCTCGCCGTAGATCGTGTAGGAGTTGTAGGGCGATGTATCTCCCGCATAGGTGGTCACGTGGGTGGCCGCATCGGTGATCGTGTGCAGCTGCCCGCGACGCAAGAGATCCGAATCGGTATCTGCATAGTAGCCGAAGTTCGTGTGCTGCGTGACATCCGTGCGCGGGCCAGTGATCTGCTGTACCCGGCCGCGGCTGTCATAGGTCGCGCTCGTGGTATAGGTCGTCGAGCTCCCGTTGATGTACCCTTGCACCGCCTGGCTGGTAAGCAGTCCTGCGCTGGAAAACGTGTTGGTGACGGTATCCGTGTTGCCGGACGTGTCTGAAGACGGATAGGTGATCGTTTGCGGCAGGTCTTGGCGCGGATCGCCTGCGCTATAGTACGTGATGTTCCAGGTCCGGGTCGTCGACGAGGTTAGCGGCTCGACGATCTGGGTCGGGCCCGGATATGCATAGGTGATAATGCCGTCGCTGCCATGGCCGTCGCGCCCGTATGAGAAGGTCGTTTTGTTGCCGGCGAAGTCCGTGACTGAGAGCAGCCGATTGTAGGCGTCATAGGCAAATGCCGGCCCTTGGTCGCCACCGCAGTTGCATAACGCCCCGGCGACCTTCGTGACATGGTTCTGCGTGTCGTATGAATAGCTCGTCGAGCGATTGACCGAGTCATAGACGGTCGTCGAGCCCAGGTTATAGGTGAACCGCAAGTCCCCGATCTTATTGCTGTGCGAGTCCAAGCCAATGTATTGTTCCTGAATGACGTTTTGCGAGCTTTGGAAGACGTTGACTTCTTCGGTATTGCCGTTGGGGTCGGTGACCTTGGTGAGATTGTGCGGGAAGCTCGGATTGGCCGTATCGTACTGATAATTCCAGGTCTTGCCATCAGATTCGGTCACGCTGCACAAGTCGTTCGAGCCGCATCCGGTACCGCCGTAGCTCAAGGTCATCGAGATTCCGCTCGGCGTGCTTGAGACCGACGTTATTCGGTTCGAGGCGTCATAGCCCAAGCTCAGCGATCGGCCGAGCACGTCGGTAATCGAGGTGATGCGATAATTGTGGGCTGAGTCCCGAGCGATCGTCTGCGTGTTGCCGATGCGGTCTTGGACGCTTGTGAGCCGGCCAGAGGAATCGAATTTCGACACCAGCCCGCTAAAGGTCGTGAGCGTATACGTCGAGCCGTCCGAGCTCAACGCCAGCGTCGCTCCCGAGCCCAAATCGTACGAGCTCGAGCCCGTGGCAACGCCGAAGAAGACCTGGTACGTATTCTCGTTATCGTAAGCGGTGACGATGCCGTTGCCCAGTTGTGAGACGTCAAGATTTGCATCCCAGGTATGGCGCCAATTATTGCCTAGGTCTGCGGAGTAGGTGGTTTGTGCCGTATAGAAGCGAGTAAAGGCCAATCCGAACGGACCCGAGAGCGCAGCATCGGTGTGGCGGTACCAGAGTTCACCGGTGACGATGTTGATCGGTGCGCCGGTGTTCGAGAGGCACGATTCACACGACCGATTCGGCGCGGGAAAGACTCCGCCGCCGCCAGGGCTTGAAACCGTGTTGGGGCTGATCTGCGCCGTCCACGCGTGGCTTTCGGTCCCGATGTAGACTGGCGGGTTGCCGTACGTGTAGAGATCAACCGACGCGACGCCGCTGTAACCTCCCGCGCCTATGCCCGTTACCGAGCAGTCGACCGTGTAGGTTGCCATGCGGCAGGTGAGACCGCCGCTTGAGCGCGGATTTTGGCAGAAATCGCCTGCTCCCTCAGGACCGCACTGCCCGGACAGCTCATCATCGATCTGGAAGCCGCTCGTGCCGGGCTTGCAGGTTGTGAGAACGTAATTTCCGGTGACGTTGTTATAGCATCCGGCCGGATACGCTCCAGCCTCAAGGCTTTGGACCCATCCGCCCGATGACGCCAGTATTTGTCGGCCTTCGACGTCGGCCGGAGATTTCAGTAGTTGCTCAACAGCCGGATAGCTTGAGGCCGAGGCAAACCTATTCACTTGCCAGGGAACCGCTGAATGATTTGTGAGCTGAAAAAATGCAGTGGCAACGTTCGCATCGATTACCGGGGCGGTTTGTGCACTTGCCGCAGTTGCGCTTTGATCTGTTCGGGCGCCGAACAACAGGCAAGTCAAACACAGGAGCACGGAAGCGATAAGAAGCCGCTTGCACATATAGCACCGCCTCGGTTGTCTACTAGTTCTCGATTCTATTCCTCAGAAATTCCGCGCGCGCCTTGGATGCATCGTGTCGTCACGCCAAAAACTAGAGTGTTCGCTCTTTAGGATAGTTGAGGCTTTGATGTGAACTTTAGATACGCGTCTGGGTCCTTTGAGGAGCGACGGCCGCCCTCGACCAGCGCGTAGCGCAGCGCCAGGCCGCCCGCAAGCACCAGGGCGGGCTTTACGAGATCCCAAAAACTTGACGAGCGCGTCGACGGCAAGGCGAGCGGTGTTGCGATGCCTGCGCCGATTGCGCCGCGTTCGAACACATCTTTGAGCGGCGGCTCGAATAACGGCTTTGCAAATTCTCCCGTCTCTTTGAGCCACGCCGCGAGAGCAAGCGCTTCCACTGCCGATGCGATCCGCTCGGCCCCGGCCAACCGTTTGCGCGCCGATGTCGATCCTACCGAAAAGAGCTCGGCGAGTAAACTGATCCCGGCAGTCCCAGTCGCCATCGAGGAAGATGCGAACACCGCGGGGAGCAAAGGCGACGCGGCCCAAAGCGGAATGCTCGAGTGGCCAAGCAGAACGCCGGTGTATGCGCTTACAAAAAGCGCGGCGGGCATTCCGGCGAGCGCCGCGAGCGAGCGCGTGAACGGTCCAGCGCCCAGCAAATTGAGCGCAGCATTGACGAATGCCATGCCGGAAAGCGCCGTCATCCCCCACACGCCCGCGTTCATCGGCGACGTCGGCTTGAAAAGGCGCAGCATATGATGGAAGCGCTCGGGGCGGCCGAGATGGCTGATCAGCAGCGGCGCGCTAATGCCCATCGCGATGGTCGAAACCGAAAAGCCGAGTTTGGCGATCTGGCGGTCGCCTCTCCCCCCGCGCAGCGCGGCGAGCGTTGATGCGACGAACGCGCCGGCGCCAATCCCGCCCACCCATAAGTAGCCGACAACCGACCAGCCCCAATCCGGCTCTTTGATCGCGGGCTGACCGTAGTAGTTGCGCTTTGGCGTGGGTGCCGCCGGCTTGGGTTCAGTCTGCATCGAACACCAAGGCCATCGCTGCCGCAACGACGATCGCCGTCCCCAGGCCCCAGAGGTAGGCCTTCGCCATCGCGCGCTTCGGCGAGCGCGGATAGCGCGGCATGTTGTACTTCTCGGGCTCGTCCATCAGCAAGAAGAATGAGTTGAGTCCGCCGAGCGCGTGGTCCGACGCCGGCATGCCGTACAGCTGCGCGTTCGATTCGCCGCGCGCGTGGAGCACTTCGACGCGGCGCTGCGCGTATTCGCGCAGCTGCTCGACGTCGCCGAAGATGATCGAATCGGTCGGACACGCCTTGGCGCAGGCCGGCTCCATGCCGTCTTTCAAGCGATCGTAGCACAGCGTGCACTTGTGCGCGAGACCATCGTCGTGAATATCCGAGCGCGCAAGTTCAATGACGCCGAACGGACAGGCGACGACGCAATAGCCGCAGCCGTTGCAGATGTCTTGCTGCACGTAGACCGTGTCGAACTCCGTGCGGATGAGCGCACCCGTCGGGCATGCGTTTTCGCAGGGCGCGTCGACGCAATGCTTGCACACATCGCTGTTGAAGAGCCAGCGCATCTTGCCGTTAGCATCGCGCTCCTCGATGAACTGCACGTGGCGCCACGTGGTCGCACTGAGTTCGACGGTATTGTCGTATGACATCCCGGTGAACTCTTGGCCGTCGGCGGGAAGCTGATTCCACTGCTTGCATGCGACCTCGCATGCCTTGCAGCCGATGCACACCGACGAGTCGGTGAAGAAACCGACCGCCCGCTGTTGCGGCGGTGCCTCGACTCGTTCGAACGGTTCGAAGAAATCGAGGTCGCTCACGTCTTGTCCGGATCGGGCGCAGTCGTCGAGCCCGTGCGCCGCCCAGCGCGCACGTCACACGTCACGGCTTTGACCTCGTAGATCGAAACGTTCGGTTCCAGCACAAGGTGGGTCAGGTCATTGGGCGTGTCGCCTTTGGTCACCCCCATGTAGCTCCAGTGCATCGGCACGCCGATCTGATCGATTTGCTTGCCTTGGATCTCAAGCGGCGTCATGCGCGGCGTGACCAGCGCACGGCCTTCGAAGTTCGCGCGCAGCGTGCTGACGGTGACCCAACCGCCGTTCTCGATTCCTTTCTTGGCGGCGAGCGATGGGCTCAGCTCGACAAACGCGGCCGGCTGCAGCTCCGCGAGCCACGGCAGCCAGCGCGTCATCGCGCCGCTCACGTGATGTTCGGTGACGCGATACGTCGTCATCACGATTGGGAAGGCGGGATCGCCCGGCGGCGCGACCGGGTTATCGCCGGTCTTGGCAAACGTCTTCGCGGTTGGATTCGATTGTTGCCCGTACAGCGCGTTGACGACCGGCGATTCGTAGGGCTCGTAATGCGTCGGCATCGGCCCGTCTTTGAGACCCTTGGGCACGAACAGCCACGCGCGTCCGTCGGGCATCATGATGAACGGATCGCTGCCCGAGAGCGCATCCATGCCACCGGCTTCGGGCTTGGCGGGCGTCTCGGGATCTTTGGTCGCCGGGAAGTCGGGCACGTCGTCGCCGACCCACTTCTTTTGGTCCTCATCCCACCACACGTATTTCTTGCGGTCGGACCAGGGGCGGCCGGACGGGTCCGCTGAGGCCCTATTATAAAGGATGCGTCTGTTCGCGGGCCACGAGTATCCCCAGTTGGGGAAGACGCGCCCACGGTTGTCGCGCAAGGCCGCGCGGTTCACGTCCGGTTGCGGGTGGATGCCGCTGTAGATCCACGAGCCACACGCAGTCGAACCATCGTCTTTGAGCTCGGCGAAGCCGCTCACCAGCTTGCCGCTCGCGATCTCGCGGCCGTTGATCTCCTGCACGACTTTATCCATGTCTGGCTCGTCGAGGATACGCGATCCGGGCTCCGGCTGGGCGCGGTCGTAGTCCCATGTCAGTGCTTTGATCGCCTCGTCGCGCGCGAGCGTGCTGTCGGCGTACAGCTTCTTGAACCGCTTGGCGAGGTTGTTGATGAACCATGCGTCGCTGCGCGCGTCGCCGGGCGGATCGACCGCTTTCTCGCGCCACTGGACAAGGCGCTGCGTATTGGTGAACGAGCCCTCTTTTTCAAGATGCGACGCCGCCGGCAGGAAGAAGATTTCGGTCTTGATCTTGAGTGGATCCTGACCGTCGGGCGCAGCAAACCAAAACGCGGCGGATTCGATCTCGTAGAGGTCGCGCACGACGAGCCAATCGAGATTCGCAAGCGCCTTGCGTTGCAGGCGCGCGTGCGCGGAGCCCGACGCAGGGTTTTGCCCCATCAAGAGCATGCCTTTGATCTTGCCCTCGACCATCGCAAAGGTCGAAGCGAGATGCGAATGGTCGCCGTTTGTCTTCGCCACCCAATCGTAGCGATAGTCGTTCTCTTTGGTCGCCGCGTCGCCGTACCAGGCCTTGAGAAACGACACGATGTATTTCGGGAAGTTCGCCCACCAGCCGGTCGGCCGCCACGACGCCTGGACATATTTGTCGAGCGTGCCATGGTCGAGCAGCGCGCTCGGTTGCGGCATGTAACCTGAGAGCAGATCGTACAGCGTCGGCACGTCGGTCGAACCTTGGATCGACGCGTGGCCGCGCAACGCCATCACACCGCCGCCGGGGCGCCCCATGTTGCCCAACAGCATTTGGATCATCGCCGCCGCGCGGATGTTCTGAACGCCGTGGCTGTGCTGCGTCCAACCGACCGCGTACACGAACGCGGACGTCCGCTCGCGGCCCGAATTGCTCGCGAGCACTTCGCACACGCGCAGAAAATCGTTTGCGGGCACGCCGGTGATGCGCTCGACCTCTTCGGGCGTGTAACGCTCGAAATGGTATTTCAACAGATTGAGCACGGTGCGCGGATTCTTCAGCTCGGGGTCGGTGACGATGTTGCCCTTCTTGTCGCGCTTGTATTGCCACGAGGCGGGATCGTACGAGCGCGTTTCTGCGTCGAACCCCGAGAAGACGCCATCGAGCTCTTCGGTGTCTTCGAACTTGTCATCGATGACCGTCAGCGCATTCGTGTAATAGTAGACGTAGTCGTGGAAATAGCGGTCGTTGGCGAGCAGCCAGCGGATGACGCCGCCCAGGAATGCGATGTCGGTCCCGGCGCGGATCGGCAGATAGATATCCGCGAGCGCGGACGTGCGCGAGAAGTGCGGATCGATGTGCATGACCGTCGCGCCGCGCTCTTTGGCTTCGACGACACGCGCGTACGCCACCGGATGGGCTTCGGCCATGTTGGAGCCCATGATGAGAATCGCATCTGAATTGACGAGATCTTGCGGGAACGTCGTGGCGCCGCCCCGGCCGAAGGAGGTGCCCAGACCGGGCACCGTGCTGCTATGTCATATCCTCGCCTGGTTTTCGATCGGGATGATGCCTAAGCCGCCGCACAGCAGCTTTTTGATCATGTAATTCTCTTCGTTGTCGAGCGTCGCGCCGCCAAGCGACTCGATCGCGTAGCAGGCGTTGACCGTCTTGCCATCCGGCAGCTTCTCGACGAACGTCTCGTCGCGCGTCTGCTTGATGCGCTGGGCGATGCGATCCATCGCCCACTCAAGCGACTTGATCTCCCAGCGCTCCGCGTATGGCGCGCGGTACATCACCTGGGTGATGCGCAGCGGGTTGACCGCGTATTGATAGGTCGCGGCGCCTTTCGGGCACAGCGTGCCGCGGTTGATCGGGCTTTCGGGGTCGCCCTCGACGTCGAGCAGCACGCCGTCCTTGACATAGGCGAGCTGGGCGCAGCCGACGGCACAGTAGGGACAGACGGAGCGCTTGACAGCAGCTCCGCGGATGCGCGGCTTTTTCTCGACGCTCTCGCGCGAGAACGGGCGTTTGGGCGAGAGCATAGGGCGCCGATTCGTGCGACGCAGGTGGCCACCTCCGGCCCGGACTGCGCACACTTATGCTGCCTCCGGCGGGACAACCAAAGGAAGCGGCTAATAGGCACAAGACGGGGCTCCGATGGTCTAACTGTAGCCCCCGTTTTTCGAACACCAGGTTCATTCGAAAAAGGCAACCCGTTTGGACGAAGCACCGGATCGCCTACGACGTCGTTTTCGCAAGCTGCTCGGGTTCGTGACCGGCGAGCGTTCGCCGTTGCCGCAGCCGACTGAAACGCAGCCGGACGAAGATGAAGTTCTTACGACGCCCAGAGATGATTCAACGGCCGACGGCGCACGCGGGGCTGCGTCTGCGATAATGCCGCCGCTTGCTGCGCCGCCCGAACGAATCAGTCCAGCGCCCGTTCACGCTGAGGCGCCGGCACCCGCGCCCGGCATCTTTGCCGTGCCGCCGCCGACGTACGAACGCGACGACGATCTCGAACAGGTTCTCAACGAAAACCGCATCCGCTCTGTGTTCCAGCCCATCGTCAGCCTTGGCGACGGATCGGTGTTCGGCTATGAAGCGCTGTCGCGCGGCCCGATCGGCACCCGTCTGGAGAGCGCGGATGCGTTGTTCACCGCGGCATCGGCCGTCGGGGCCACGCACCGGCTAGAGCGCGTGTGCCGTTTCCGTTCGATCGCAGCAGCCGCCGGCATCCCGAGCGGCTGCTATTTGTTCTTGAACTTAAGTCCGCGCGTGCTCGAAGAGCAAAACGCCGGACTGTCGCGCGAGGTCATCGAGCAGAGCAGGCTGGCACAAGAGCGCGTGGTCCTTGAGATCACCGAGAAGCAGGCGATCGCCGACTTCGATCTGCTCAAGCGCACGCTGTTGCATTACTATCGACAGGGCTACAAAGTCGCGATCGACGACGCCGGCGCCGGTCACAACAGTCTGCGCACCGTGACTGAAGTGCGTCCGCATTTCATCAAACTTGACATGGCGCTGGTGCGCGACATCGACCGCGATCGCGCGAAGAACGCGCTCGTCTCGGCGATCATCATCTTCGCCAAGCGCATCGACGCAAAAGTGCTGGCCGAAGGCATCGAAACGGTCGACGAATTGGCGACACTTATCGAGATCGGCGTCGACCTTGGCCAGGGATTTTTGCTCGGCCGTCCGTCGAGCGGTTTCATCGAACCCAAACCGGAGATCGCCGCGTTCATCCGCGAGCGTTCCTCGACGTTGCGCTCGGTGCCCATGCCCAAGCGCATGGCGATCAGCACGATCACGAAGCGTGCGCCGGCGCTCATGCCCACCGCGTACACGAACGAGCTGCTCGAGATATTCCAACGCGACAGCGACCTCGACAGCATCGTGCTCACCGAATTCGGCGCGCCGGTCGGTCTGGTGAGCCGGACCAAGCTCTACGAGCGCCTTTCGCAGCAGTTCGGCTATTCGTTGTACGCCAGGCGCTCGGCGCGTTTGGTGATGGATGATTCATATCTCTTCGTCGACGCGAAAGATTCGATCGAGGATGTCGCGCGTAAAGTCACGCACCGGCGCAGCACGGAGATGTACGACGAGATCGTCGTCTTGGAAGACGGCGTATACTCGGGCGTCGTATCGGTTCGCGACCTGCTGCATACGATGACCGAATTCCAAGCGACGATGGCGCGCAACACCAATCCGCTGACCGGGTTGCCGGGCCGGATCCCGATCCAGCAAGAGATCGACCGCCGCTGCGAGAGCAATACGCCCTTCGCGGTGCTGCACATCGATCTGCTCAACTTCCGCGCTTACAACGAGCGCTACGGCGTCGAG